>JAACFI010000182.1 GCA_009937575.1 Haliea sp. | reverse complement strand
CATCGCCGCTACCGCCATCCATGGCTCTCGCGGCATACCGTACATCCTGTACATAAAAAAGGCCGGTCACCACCTGCGTGCTTGACCGGCCAAGGCACCATATCATTGATAGACGCGAGCGATACTGTGATCTGCCCGACTAAAAGCTGAACCGAACGTTTGCCCCGTACCAGCGCTCCGGGCCGGGAACGTCCTCGGTGGCGCCGAAGAACGTCGTAGTGTCAAAAGCGTAGCTGCGGTATTCCTCATCGTTCAGGTTCTTAACGAATACCGAGAGATACCATGACTCACTCCCACTGGTATAGCTGACAAGCGCATTCCAAAGACCATAAGATTCCTCCTCGATAACCGGTGTGACCGCCAGGTTGAACTTATGATCATCCTTCCAGCTGTAGTCGGATTGCACCGCGATCGAGCCACCAAAGGCGTCCCAGGAGTAGCGAACCAGGCCGTTGAAGGACCACTCGGGTGCAAGCACCGGGTCCTCCTCTCCCGAGGGAGAGATGGAACTGGGCAGGTCGTCGACATCAGCGTCAATCCAACCGGCACCCAGCATGATTTCCAGCCCCGCGATCGGGTTGGTGATCAGCTCCACTTCTGCACCAACAGATTCGGCGTTGGCATTGAACAGCAGAGGCACGAAGCCATCGAAGGTATAAGCCTGGTAGTCATCGTAGTCGTAATAAAATACCGACATGTTGAGTCGGGTTGTATCCCAGAGCGTACTCTTAAACCCACCCTCGTAGGCGTACAGGGTCTCACTGTCATAAGGAAATGTACTGAAGTCAGCCGGCGGCCCAAGCGGCATATTGAAACCGCCCGACTTGATACCACGGTTGACACCCACATACCACAGCCAATCGTCGTTCGGGCGATAGTCCAGCTGGATGATTCCCGCCCAATCGTCATCTGAAAAGTCGTCCGAGTACAGTTTCGCGCCCAGTTCTGAGAACGTGTAATCTTTCTCGTCGCGGTTCAAGCGGGCACCCAGCGTAAGCGCCAGGGTGTCGGTCAGGTCGATCTCGGTCTGTCCGAAAACGGCTATCGTTTCGGTATCCTGGTCGGCAGCAAGGTCATAGATGAAACCGGGGCCGAAGAAAATCTCGCCGCTCTGGAAGGTTGCGTACTCGGCGTCGATATCCATGTAATAAAGCCCGACAACCGAGCGCGATCTCTCACCATCCCAGCTCAGGCGGAACTCCTGTGAAATCTGCTCCACGTCATCGTCTGACTCGAAGTTATAGACATCATTGGGGGAGGCATCCGAGTCCTCTCCGTATTTATGATCGATATCCTGATAATTGGTGATCGATACAAAACTGAATTCACCCAGATCCCAGTCGACATTGACGGTCAGGGCAGAAAGATCCACTTCCTTGTAGCCGTCGAAATCATAGGACCCCTTGAACGGGTCGCCACCGCTGTTATAACCGAAGAAATCAGTGGCTTCCGGGTCCTTGGCGAACTCGCCGTCGAAGCCGACACGGTGGGAGTAACCACCCCGGGCGCTGTCTTCATCCGCGTATAGACCTTTCACCAGGATATCCAGTGTGTCAGAGGGCTGGAATAATAACTGCCCCCGCACGGAGTAGTCGTCCTGCTCCATCAGGTCGTTGCCGATCCGATTGTCTATAAGGCCATCGCTCTCGTTATACACCCCGGAAAGGCGGCCCGAGATGGAATCAGTCAACGCGCCTGAAATAGCGCCTTCCACACGCTGTCGCCCTTCTTCGCCAACCGTAACATCGACAAACCCGCCAAACTCCTGGGTTGGCTTCTCGGAGATATAGTGCACCAGGCCACCGGTGGCGTTGCGGCCAAACAGGGTGCCCTGCGGTCCTCGCAGCACCTCAACCCGCTGGATATCAAACAGGCTGAAACCGGTAACGAAATTCTGGCTGATGTAAACATCGTCTACGTAAACGGCGATCGGGGATTCCTGGGCAGCGGAAAAATCATTCTGAGTCACGCCGCGGATACTGAAGGTGTTGATTACGCCGCCGCCAGCGCCGGTCACTTCGACATTCGGGGTATGCGCGACGATATCGACCGAGTTGGTAAATCCCAGCTCGCGAAGCTGGTTGCCGGTAAAAGCGGTCACGGAAATGCCCACGTCCTGCAGGTTCTGCTCACGCTTCTGGGCAGTCACCACGACCTCCTCCAGTACCTCTGCCATGGAGACAGGTGCGCTGAGAAGCGCGCTGAGTGCCGTACAGATTGCCGTCTTTCTCAGGACGGGGTTGGCGGTATTCACGAAGTTCCTATTCCGACTGCTCATATTATTTTACCTCTGATTTTCGGACTAAATTGACTGCCAGGTCCAGTTCGTCTTTACGGACTCACCGGGATTTCACAGCTTAAGCTTAGGGATACAACCTCTTTCATTCTTCACAGCCTGTGACATTGAATTAACATCCGGTGCCACCACGGCCAGCATCTTCTAAAGTCCTCGTGCCGGCTCAACGATCTGTTCTGCCAATCGATCAATGACTGGCTCCAGTTGATCCAGGGCGTGAACAAATTCCATGATGACAACCCGGTCCGCTCCAGCGTCCCGGTAACGTTTGACCTTGTCGAGATCGCAGCCACCGACAGGAGGGATCACCGACACGGTGATTTCATCCCGACTGCGATCGCGTTCGGCAAGCATCATGTCGAGGATGCTCAAGGGATCCGCGAGAGATTCCGGCTCGATGTCCATCGGCAGAAAACCATCACCAAAGTCTGCAACCCTGCGCAGCGCCGCTTTCGAATCGCCCAGGATATGAATCGGCAATCGCGGCTTTTGAACGGGTTTCGGGTAGAGCAGGCTGGGGCGCAGGGTATAGAACTCGTCGCTGTATTCGGCCACGGGTTCCCGCCACAGTCGCCGCATCACCTCCAGGTGAGACCTGGCCCGGCTCCCGCGCCGCTCGAAGGGCATGCCGCAGGCCTCGAATTCCTCACTCGCCCAGCCTACCCCCGCACCGAATTCCAGGCGTCCACCGGAAAGCCAGTCGACGTTTGCCGCCTCCTTGGCAGTGTATACCGGGTTGCGCTGAGCCACGTTGCAGCAAACGCCAAGTCGTATGTTCTCGGTAATCGCAGCCAGGTAACCCAGCGTGGAAAAAGGGTCCAGCTCGCCCTGTTGCACCGCATCCGGTATCAGACCGTCGTCGCTGGCGGGATACAGGGACTCCCACTCGTCCGGCACCACCACATGCTCACCCACCCAAAGCGCGCTGAAACCGCACTGTTCCGCCTTGGGGCCCAACAGCTCGACAAACTCTGTAGAGGCAAAGGGTGCGGCGAGCGGTATCAAAAGGGCAATGTCCATCCCGCCTCCTAGACTCTGCCGCCGTTGGCCACGATCAACTGGCCGTTGACATAACGGGAGGCCCCGCTTGCCAGGAACAGGACGACGTTGCCGATATCTTCGGGTTCCGCGAGAAATCCGAGCGGGACACCCGCTTCCGCCTCCTCGAGAAGCTGGGGGTCCGACCAGACAAAGCTGGTCATATCAGTCTTCACCCAGCCCGGGGCAATCACGTTGGCGCGAATATTGTGTTCGCCCATTTCCCTGGCAATGTGGCGTGTGAGGGTCACCAGCGCGGCCTTTGACGAGGCATAGGGCCCGTCACCTTCCGCCACATCGATCGCACTGTCCGATGCGATATTGATAATGTTGCCCTGGCGCTGTTCGCACATGACTTTCGAGAAGGCCTGGCAGGTGAGAAACGGACCCTTGAGGTTGACGGCCATGGTCTTGTCCCAGGCCGACTCGCTGTACTCCCTTATGGGGTCAGTGAGGTAGACTCCCGCGACATTTACCAGCAGGTCGACGGCGCCAAAGGCATTCAGCACATCGCCGATCAGGTGGTCGATATCCGTCCGGTCAGTGACATCCGCCGTGGTGGCGATGGACTTCCTGCCCATCTGCGATATCTCAGCCGCGAGTTCGCAGAGCGGCTCGACACGTTGGTGGATATCGGTCACGGCCACGTCGGCTCCCGAAGACGCCAGCTGCAGCGCGACCGCGCGGCCAATGCCGCCGGCCGCGCCGGTGACGACGGCAACCCGCCCCTCGAGATCAACCGTGAAGTCCATCTGCTTTTTCGCCGTTACAGTTACGAAGCTGCGGGACTAATAGGTCTTCAGGATCTTGCCGTAGGGAAGATCAGCGGTCATTCGCATGTACTTGGCATCGACGATCTGACCCACCGGCAAGTTCACATCTGACAGCTGACTGACTTCCAGGCGCGCGGGCCCACTGTAAAGCTCGTCCTTGCCATCAGCGCCCTTGTGGGGCACGCCGGTAAAGAGGACCGAGTTCAACTGCGCCAAAGCGGGTTCCGGGCCGCCTTCGACGTCGGGAATGACCTTCAAAACGGCCAGCGGCAGTTCCTCCAGCGTAGAAGCCGGCTCATTGCGTTCGGGGCGTACAATCGCCCTGGCCGCGATAAAGCCCTCGTGCAGCTCCACAACGGCTTCGACTTCGCCCGTCCCCAAACGATTCAGCTCGATCCGGTGGGCGATCTTCTTGCCGAAACCCCAGATCTCCCGTCCCATGGTCAGGGCGTTTTCGGTGGTGACGTAAACTGCATTGGTGTAGCCGTATACCTGGCCCTCAAAGGTCGCCAGGATACCGGTGTAGATTTCACCGTAGGGGCCACCACTGGTAGTGATGTGGTTAAACTCTATCACCATGAAGGCAGTCGCAGGCTGCACCAGCTGCATGTCAGACGGCAGGATATCCAGCGCCGCGTCCTCGTCCGTCATGTAGGTAAGCATGATCGCTTCGGTATCGCGGTAGTACCAGGGCCCTCTCCCGTAGGACGCACTATGCGCGGGCATTGTCTCGCCCCAGTGATCTGGTGTAAGGCGGCCAAACTTCGGTTCGTTATCTGTCATTGGTCTCTCCAAAAGGTTGTGGCTTCAGTACCTGGTATCGCCTTGTCGGGCGGACCACCAGCGTTGAGTAGAAATGTACGCTCGCTGCTGCCGTCATTCTTGCCATTGAGCGACAAACACTTTCCATTGGATGCCAGCCTTAACAATTCAGACGATTGGCAGCGATAGCCCCCCATCGACGTTCACCGCAGAGCCGGTCATGTAGGAGGAGGCTGAAGAGCACAGCATCAGCAGGGCGGCATCCATCTCACGCGGCTCCCCCAGCCTGCGGGCCGGGATCCGGCGTAACAGTGCCTTGCCCGCGTCGGAATCGAGGTAAGAGGCGGCTATGTCGGTGTGGTAATAACCGGGAGATATCGCGTTGACCCGTACCTTGAAGCGCGCCCATTCCAGGGCCATTTGCCGGGTGAGCTGCAGGAGGCCGGCTTTTGACGGACAGTAGCCACCAGTACCCTTCTGCACACTGCTGCCCAGTACCGAGGCGATATTGACGATGGCGCCCCCCCGTTCACATGCTGCGAGAGAGCGCACTACCTCCCTACCCACCATCCAGGCGCCCTTGAGGTTGGTGTCGAGTACGCAATCCCAGGACTGCTCGTCGAGGTCCAGCAGTACATTTTCCGAGGTGGTACCGGCATTATTGATCAGGACGTTGACGGGCGAGATCTCGTTGCAGGCCTCCACGCCCCTGGCGACACTGGCGCTGTCGCTGACATCCATGACAACGCAATGCGCCCTGCCACCGTTGTCCCTGACAGATTGGGCTGACTCCTCGAGCTTCTCCATTCGCCTGCCACTAAGGATGACCGTGGCACCCGCCCTCGCGAGCACCTGTGCGAACTGCCGGCCCAGCCCGGTCCCACCGCCCGTAATCAATACCGTATCATCGGACATATCGAACAGCTCATCGAACATGGATGCCATGGGAGTCTCCCCTGTAGAGTGAAAGGCTGGCTAATATAGAGCCCCGCACAGACCACCGCTTAGCAGCGAGCGACAATGCCTTAACCGGTTGTGACACGCACGTGGCATCCCCGGGTAACTGAATGTCACTGAATGTCGAGCTCCATTAACCCGCCACGTGGATAATGAGTACAACATCCTGCGATAAACCGATAATAGGAGAACATCATGTCACAACCGCAAACGGCACCTCAGGACACTCCCCGCCTTCGCCTCGACCACCTCGCTGTCTGGGTAGAGGATATGGAAAAGACTGCCTCATTCCTTACGGATATCGTTGGCTGGAAGCGGCACCCCATGGTGGTCGAGGTCAGCGGCGAGGAGGCCACCACCGGCGGCATGGAAGCGGTTTTCATCGACGGCAACGGCCTGTGGCTCGAGCTCATCCTGCCGACAACGCCCGGGCCCGGACAGGATATCCTGGAACAACAGGGTGACGGTGCGATCGTCGAGGTCAACTTCGAGGCGGTGGATGCCGACTACGAAATCACGCTGCAGAAGATGGAAAGCCGCGGTATCCAGATGCTGAACATGGACGGCACACCCCTGCTGAACGGCGGCCTGATACAGGAAGGTGTGCGCGGCGACGACGCCTCTCACGAATCGGGACAGCGCATCGCCTACTGGCCCGAGTCGCTCAGCCGGGGCACGACCATCGAGGTGTATGAAAAACTCTCAGACGACACCACCAATTTGCTGAATATCCGCGACGAGCAATGGCAGGGGGAGCAGGCCGCCGGCGGATACCCCAGAATCGATCACGTGGTTATTCTGACGGAAGATGCAGAAAAAACAGCGGCATTCTATACCGACGTCATGGGGCTGGATCGCTTGCCAAATAGAGGGCCAGGCCAGGAAGACCAGGCCATCTGGATCGATACCAACGGCGTAAAACTGAAACTACTGCAACCGACCGGCCCGGGACCGCTGATGGATGCCCTGCGCGAAAAGGGCGATGGCTACCCCGTGGAGATCGTTACCGAAGTCGATAACCTGGGTGGTTATATCGAAGCGGTGACCGCCCGTGGTGGCCAGCTGACCGCCGGGCAGGACAGCCCCATCGCCCGCTTCCCCCGCGACCTGGCCCGGGGAATCAATATTGCAGTCATCCAGAGCGAAAGCTGAGGTTTATTCGCTCCGGCGAGCGCTGGCGGCGTCGCTCAACTTCCTGGCGGTCTTTCGCTTCCCGGGAGTGTTTCCTGGCGGGCAGGTACCAACACCACATGCGGGATACTGACGCCAATTCCCAAGTCTCTGTCGCCAAATCTTAAGTAACTTCCCAGGTTTGGACTATTATGATCTGCTGATAACAACAAACAGGAAGCAGACCAATGAGACCGATACTGCTGGTGGCCTTACCGTTGATGCTGGCCCAGGTGACAGGCTGCGACCAACCACCACCGCCCGCGCCCCCGACCGCCGACACGGTTACCGCCACCGCCCGGCCGGAGACACCACCCCAATCCGACACCGGGGAAGCGTCCAGGCAGGCCCTGTTCGGCGATCTGCACGTGCATTCCTCGTGGTCCCTGGACGGCTATATATTCGGCAATAACAACGATCCCCGAGCGGCCTACCGCTTTGCCCGCGGCGAGTCGGTCCCCCTGGCCGGCGGGGAGACCAGCAGGCAGTTGCGGGTGCCACTGGATTTCACCGCGGTCACCGACCACGCGGAAACCCTCGGCTACCACCAGCGCTGCATGGTCGACAAAACGGCCGCATCATTCAACACGGAGACCTGCCGGATGACCCGCGAGCGCGACCTGCGGATGTACTTCACGGGATTCAGGAACCTGGCAAAGAATCCGCCGCAACACCTGGCGGAAGTCTGCTCGGATAACGCCGATTGCCGGCAGGCAGCGACGGCACCCTGGCAGCAGTTGCAGGCGATCGCCAATGAATATAACCAGCCGGGCGAATTCACCACCTTCAAGGCCTATGAATACACCGGCAACCTGCCCGGCGGCGGCATGTTGCACCGCAACGTCATTTTTGCCGGCGACGCGGCTCCCGACGAGGCAATGAGCGCCTTCGACCTGCCATCCGCCCGCGAACTGTGGAGCTGGCTGGAGCGCGACTGCACCGGGGATTGCGACGTCATTACCATCCCCCATAACAGCAATCTGGCCTGGGGGAATACCTTCGCCACCCGCAATGTGGATGGCAGCGACTGGACTGACGAGGACCATCGGCGCCGCCAGCACTACGACCGCCTGGTGGAGATTTTCCAGGCCAAGGGCAACTCGGAATGCCAGAACGGCATCGGCAGCAACGACGAGTTCTGTGATTTCGAACTGTTGCTGCGGCCCTGCGCCGAGGGCGAAGAGGTGGGCTGTATGCAGCAGACCTCCTTCGTCAGGAACGGCCTGAAAACAGGCCTGCAACTGGACCGACAACTGGGCTTCAACCCCTACCAGTACGGCATCATCGCCAGCACCGATACCCACAACGGCACCCCCGGCGATACCCGCGAGCAGGGCTACGAGGGGCACCAGTCAGGAGAGACCACGATCGAGCATCGACTTACCGGCGGACACCGGGTCAAGGAAGGCCGCGGCGCGATCAACTACAACCCCGGCGGCCTGGTGGGCGCCTGGGCGGAGGAGAACACCCGGGAGTCGCTGTTCGCCGCATTCAAGCGCCGGGAAACCTTCGGCACCTCGGGGAACCGCACCCGCATCCGGTTGTTCGCCGGCCTGGACTACCCCGCCGACCTGGCCGGGCGGCCCGACGCGATCCGTATCGCCTATGAACAAGGGGCGCCCATGGGCGCCACCCTGCCCATAACCGCCAAAAGCAGTGCGCCGGACCTGCTGGTCTGGGCGGCACAGGACCCCGACTCTCTCCCCCTGCAG
>JAACFI010000181.1 GCA_009937575.1 Haliea sp. | reverse complement strand
GTGCTGCAGGCACTGGCGAGCAGGGCGAGCAACAGAACGGTGACACGGGGCAGGGTAGCTAATTTCATTACTGCGCCCCTCCGTCAGTGAATACCGACAGCATATGAGCCACATTGTCCCGGTAATTCATGTTGCCGCAGTGGCCCCCGTGGGGGTAAATTACTGCGCGGTCGCCGAATACCTCCGGGAAGAAGTCGATCTCGCCCGGCTCGAGGATGATGTCATCGAGATTATGCATGACCATAATCTTGTCTGAATTGCGCAGGTAGTCGGCAATACTTTCCAGGCTGACCGAGTCGATGAACTCGTCCCGGGTGGCATCCGGAGACTCCGACTTGTAGTAGGGGTAGAACAGCTCGTGGTAGTAGTCCGTGAAACCGGTACGGTACAGCACCTGGCGGTAGGGGACCAGGTCGTCGTAGCGGCCCAGTTCCAGTCCCTTGGGCTTGGCATAGCCGCTGTCACTTATCACGTCAGAGACGAACACCATGGAACTGGATGACAGGCGGAAGGATACGCCAACCAGGGCGGCGAGCTCCTCGTTCTTCAGGTCAAGGGCCTCGTAGGCCTTGTACAGGAAGTCCTCCCCGATGTCATCGTCGGAGCGCTTGTAGACCTCGGTAAAGGCGCGCACCAGCTTGTCGAAAAATTTATCAAAGTTGTCCACGCCGCCGGGGATGTTTTCGATCATGCGGTCCAGCAGTGAGATCGAATTATACAGTGACACCGGCGGGTTGATCATCAGCACCCGGTTGAAGTTGAAGGTCTGCCTCTCCTCGTCCAGTTTCGCCACGAACGCGGCGTTGAATCCCCCCAGGCTGTAACCGGTCAGGTTGAAAGAGCTGACCTCTATCCTGTCCTTGAGCCTGGCCCAGATCATTTCCATCACCCGGTACAGGTCCTCGGCGTCGTGTTCTGCGTGTCCCGGCACACCACTCGCCGAGGCGGAGATTACAAAATTGGGATAGGTGGGTGAGGAAATGGACACCACGTGAAAACCCGCCTGGTAGAACGCCCGCGCCATATTGCGGTTCTTGGCCCCGTTGTGTGCTGCGCCGGTACCGGCGATCAGGAATATGAGTGGTGACTTATCCTTCTGCAGGGCTTCGGAGTAGATCATATCCTTGCCGTACCAGAGTACCTCGGGGGGCTCCCGGTCCGGGAAGATGGCAATGCGTCGCTTCCTGAAAGGTATGCGCTCGGGAAGCTCAGCCTGCAGGTCCTCCGGCGTGCCGACTACCGTGGCCACGTAACGGTTGGTGAATGGGAAGTCGTAGTTTTCTACCTTTGGGTATGCAAGTCCGGTGGCTAACAGCAGGCATAGAGCCACCGCTACATGTTGTGTTGTTCTGAGTAGTGTCACGATATTTCCGTCTTATCCCCTGAGCAGCATCTATGCTGGCATGTTTGCGATGATATGTCACTCAATCGCGATTGATCACTAGAAATTTTCCTGCAGGCGATAGCCGGGAAAAGCCATTAAAAACAACAGGCTATGTAAACACCGTCAACACTTTGGGCTTCCGGAAAGAAAATAATGAAAAATTATTTTAAAAAATTGGGAATAAACCCATGCTCTTTAACGTCATCGCTATGAAAGTGGAGTGAAACCGCTTGAGGCGGCGGTGATTGGCCATTGGGTACGTATGATTGACCAGCTTGAGGCTGTCATGCGTGGCCTTCCCGCCGACCTCATTTTATTCTGTTGGATTGTCGGTAAATCATTGGATTCCGCACTGTCCAACCCCTTCTCACAGAGCAGGGACCGCTAGCCCTCTGCGCTGAACTTCAGGGCTTATCGTCTACATGGGGCGGTAAGCCCTGTATCTCTTTCCGAAAAGCTTCCTATTGCAAGATACTGAGCCCGACAAGATACTGAGCCCGAAAGGCCGGTGGGGTGATGCTTACTGCCAGCGCCGGGCGATCAGGGCTGTTTCCTGCTCGCGGCTGAGGGCGATGCCCGATGCGTTGTCGGCAATGAAGGTGGCGACGGCGTCGCTGTCGCCGGCGCCCGCCGGGCGGTAGGCATTTGCGCTGCCGGGCAGTGCCTGGTTTTCGAGGGCGCTGGTCACCCAGGTACCTTCGTTTCGGCAGGCGACACCGCGATAAGTAGCGCCGTCATCGGACAGCAGGTACTCGCGGCACCAGGTCCCATCGATGTGGGCAAAACTGAGTACCGGCTGGACCTGGCGGCCGTCGCCGAGGGTTTCCCAGGCGGCGCCACTTGAGGGGGTGGTGTCCAGGACTGAGGCCAGGGAGGGCGCACCGGTCTGTTGCTGGCGCCAGTCCGGGCTCAGTAACAGGCCGGCAGCCGCCAGCAACGATGCGGCGACGGCGAAACCCCATCCGGCATGCTTGCGATCTGCAGAGTTCTTCCGGCGTTCCAGCAGTGATGTGACGCGGGACGGGACCGTGTCGGTGCCCGGTGCGTTGAAGGTCTCGCGGATGCGGCCATCCAGTTTACGCAGGCGCTCGTAGGTGGCGCGCAGTTCAGGCTCTGCCAACAGGCGACCACGCAGTTCCTGCGAGGCTTCAGCGGGCAGTTCCCCGTCTATGAACTGTGACAACAACTCGTAATCCTGGTCTTTCATGGCATTTTCCACGTCATTTATTCTAATCCGAGGGCTCGTAACTGCCCATCAGGTTTCTACGTGCCCGGGAGATTCGGCTCATTATCGTCCCCACGGGCACTTCCAGTATCTCTGCGGCTTCGGCGTAGGTCATGCCGTCTACCGCCACCAGTGTCAGCGCCAGACGCTGATCTTCCGGCAGACTGTCCAGCGCGGCGCTCACTGCCGCTATCTGCCTCTCTCCGCTGGCGACCGACTCTGCGGAGGGGGCTTCATCCAGTACCAACTGGCCTGTCTGCCGGGGGTATTTCTGCCGTACATCCCGTGATCGCAATTCATCGATCCAGGTGTTTTTGCAGATGCGGTAGGCCCACTTGGCCGCGTGCGCATCTTCGGGCATACCCTTTTCAAGAACCTTTTCTACGGTAGCTTGTAGCAGGTCATCCGCATCCGTTGCATTACCGGTCAACGAGAGACAGAATTTGCGCAATCCACCCAGTTCAGCGAGCAGTGCCTCGCGCTGAAACTCGCTGAGCGAAGACATACGATTCCTGTTAGTGTAAATGACGATTCAGGTGGCAATTCTATTCCATATACCGAAATTATTCTCTGGTCTTCCCATTCAATTGCGCTGCAGGCACCGCCGCCAAAATCTTGATGTTTAATCTCAGAAAGTTAATGTAAGACAATGAAAAATAAAAACTTATTTAGCGCCTTGCGCTTGATAACGGCGGTGGTCTCTGCAAAGTTAACTGTGCCGTGTTACCAGCGATAGAAAATCCGCGTCCCGACCAGTTCCTGGTCATAGTCCGCCTGCGGGTAGTTGGAGTCGTAGTCAGAGTAGCTGTAATAAAGTTGCAGGGCGGCCTGTCCGACAAGAGGGATTTCGAAGTCCCCGCGCCAGCGGTGTCGCTGGTCGTCCCGCTCATCTTCGATGCTGGGGGTAATCCCGTCGTAGTCCCTGTCTTCGTAGCGCCATGACAGCTCCAGCTTGGCCAACCGCGAAAACATCTCCCAACGGTGGATATACCGGAGCTTGGCGCTGTGGGAGGTGTAGTCGTAACGATGCGCTTCGGCGTCCTCGTCCCGGTAGCGATAACCGATGTTGAAATAACTGCGCAGGCCGCGCCGGAAGTAGTACAGGTCAAATTCGCCCGCGTTGGTGTCGGCGTCCCGATCGGGTCGCTCCTCGATGGATTTGTCCGAGTAGACATAGGCGCCGCGGGCAAACCACTTCTTCGCCAGGAATCCCGAGATCGACGGGGATGCCCGATACAACTCCAGGAATTTATCGCCATCGAGCCTGGAGTGGATATAGTACAGAGAAAGACCGCTGTCGATGCTGGTGCCATTGATCGACAGATCGGTGCCAAGGATGTGGGTCTGGCGATCGACCTGGGAGAAATCGTCATACAGGCTCTGGTTGAAATCATAGGTCACTGCCCCTTCGACCTTTTCGGTGAAAGCTTTCTTTGCCTCCAGGCCCAGGTCCGCGGTCAAGGCGTAATCGCCTTCACCACTGGTCGCATCAACCTCCTCTACCGAGACATTGCTGTCGTATTCCGCGCCGACGCCCACTTCAGCCGAGTATTCGGCGGGAGAAGACTTTTTCTGTTGCTGATCAGCAGACACAAGAACGCCCCAACTCACCGTCAGGCAGGCGGTTAAAATCCGGACTGTGGCGCTGGGCCGGGGCATGCGATGAGAATCCTCTGGTGGCTGTGAATTCCGGGCAGCCAGACTAACCAAGACTCGCCTTTGCCACAAGTCGGTGAATCGCTATGACGCTAGTGAGGGGTTATTTGTTACTATGGTATCTCCCGCCCGGGCCCAGAGAGGAGATCGCCACCATGCCCCAGCCCTCGACTGTCAATGATTGCATGCGCCACAAACCCCTCACTATCAATCTCGGAGCCAACCTGGTGGAGGCCATCGAGATCATCGTGGAGTACAAACTCACCGGGCTGACGGTGACCAATGATGCCGGTGAGGCGGTGGGGATACTGTCCGAACTGGACTGTATCGAATCGATCCTGACCGCGATCTACAACGACGGCGATCCCGAACACGTTATGGTGCGCGATGCCATGTGCGTGGAGTTGAACGTCTGCCAACCCGGGGACAGCATAGTGGAAGTCGCCCAGGACATGCTCAGGTCACGCCAGCGACGGCGGCCGGTGGTCGAGAACGGCAAGCTGGTGGGGCAGGTCAGTTCAAGCAACATCCTGTGGGCGCTGATGGAACACTCGCGACGTCGCCTGTTCAACACCCGGAAATAGGTCCAGTGGTGGAGCGATTCGGTGACGTGTGCCTCGAACAGTGCGGCCATGTCACGGTAGCGGAGCTGGCGCGCCCCCCCTATAATTTTTTCAGTATCGACCTGCTGTCGGCGCTCGCTGAGGCCTTTGAATACCTGGACACACAGGCGCAGTGTCGCGCGATCGTGCTGGCCGCCCAGGGCAAGGCCTTCTGTGCCGGGGCGGATTTCCAGCAGGGCGACAAGGGCGGTTTGTTCACCGATGACCCCGAGCACGGTGCCCAGAACCTTTACGCCATTGCCGTACGCCTGTTCCGCACCCGGAAACCTGTGATTGCGGCAGTGCAGGGTGCCGCCGTGGGTGGTGGACTGGGGCTATCACTGGTGGCAGATTTTCGGGTGATTTGTGAAAACACCCGGTTCTCCGCCAATTTCGTCAAACTGGGTGTGCATGCGGGATTCGGGATCACCCATGTGTTACCGCGGGTTGTAGGGGAGCAGAAGGCGGCCCTGATGCTTTACACGGGGCGCCGAGTGGGACCCGCTGAGGCCATGGATATCGGGCTCGGCGACCTGTTGGCCACCAGTACCAGTATTCGGGATGAGGCTATCGGGCTGGCCGCCGAGATAGCCGAGGCGGCACCCCTGGCAGTGGAGTCCACCCGTGAAACCCTGCGCGCGGGCCTGGCGGATGCCGTCGAACAACAGGTGCGGCGGGAGTTCGCGGAACAGGTGCGGCTGGCGCAGACCGCTGATCATCTCGAGGGTATTCGCGCGGTGGCAGAACGCCGCCCGGGTGACTTCACACGCAGCTGACCCGGTTCAGCGGTACAGCACGGTGATGATTTCGTTGCGCAGGTCCCGGGGGTCGACGATCTTGTCAAAGGCCATGGCATCGGCGGGCACCCAGGCCCCGGACTGTATCTCCCGCAGGTGGGCGGCTTCCTCCTCGTCGGCGCGGGCGGCCTCGGCACCGCCGATTGCCGGCACACCGCCCAGGTTCACCGAGGGCAGGGCTATACTGATCGCCTGGTGATCCCAGGGGTTCATCCCCATCACCGAGCTGCCGAAACCGAATGCCTTGCGCAGGGTCACCACGATTTTCTTGCCGCGGTACCTCCGCTGGGCACTGAACATCTGTCCCGCCGCCTTCAGTACACCGGATTTTTCCGCCGCCGGGCCGGGCATGACCCCCGGGTTGTCCAGCAACGTGACCAGGGGCAGGCCGAAATTATGGGCCACCTGGATGAAATGACTGGCTTTCTCCGCCGCGTCACGGGTAATGGCACCGGCCTGCACGGTGGGCTGGTTGGCGACCAGCAGGCAGGGGACGCCACCCACCCGGGCAAGGGCAGTAATGATACTGCAGCCATAGCCTGGCTGTAGTTCGAACAGGGACTGGGAATCAGCGATTTCCGCCAGCACATCGCGCATGTCATAACTGCGGTTGGCCTGTGGCGGGATGATATCCAGCAGGCGCTCGGTGGATCGCTGCGCAGCCGCGGGCAGGTCGCGGTTCTCCGGTGGCGGTTCGCCGCTGCGCCCGGGCAGCAGGGACAGGAAGTAGCGCGCCATGGCAAAGCACTCCTGCTCGGTTTTTCCCAGGTTGTGGGCCACGCCGCTCTCGGTGGTATGCATGGCGGCGCCGCCCAGTTCCTCCGGTGTGGCGCGGATGCCCAGGGAGGCCTCCACCAGTGGTGGGCCGGCAGTGAACATGGCCGATCCTTCGGACATGATGATGAGGTCGGCAAACATACCGGTGAGGGCGCCGTGACCGGCGGAAATCCCCAGTACCAGGGTGACCACGGGCACGGAGCCCTGCAGGTCGGCCACCAGCTGCAGGTCACCCGGGCTGTTCGGGTAGCGCTCCCGCTGGTTGCTGGCCCGTTCCCCGGCGCCGTCCAGCATCAGCACCAGGGGCAGGCCCTGTTCCAGCGCCAGGCGAACCAGTCGAGCCCGCTTGGCAGCGTTGGGGTGGCCGATGGAGCCACCCTTGACGGTGAAGTCCTCGGCGAGTAACACCACGGTGCGACCGTCGATGCCTCCTGTTCCGCCCACCAGGGCATCCGCCGCCAGCGCTGGCTCCCCACCGGGATGGTTGCCACCGGCGAGGGCCCCGTATTCGTTGAAACTGCCTGCATCACACAGGGTGGCGATGCGCTCGCGGGCGGTGAGCCGCCCGCGCTGGTGTTGCCTGGTTACCTTGTCGCTTCCCCCCATGGCTTCCGCCAGGGCGGTGCGCTCCTGAAGCTGGTTCAACAATTGTTCCCAGGCCTGTCGATGCTCGCTCAAGATCCCGATTCCTGTTGTGTGCCGCTGGACTCGCTGTTGAACATACGGGATGATTTTCGCCAACACAACAGCGGGGCGGGAGCGGCGGTTTATGAAATTAGGACTGGCACTGGATTATGCTGTTCCCCGGCTGGAAATCCCCGTCGACCTGGTGCGGCATGCCGAACAGCGTGGTTTCCACTCGGTCTGGAGTGCAGAAGCCTACGGCTCCGATGCTATTACCCCACTGGCCTATCTCGCGGGCCTCACCGCCCGCATCAAGCTCGGCACCGCGCTCGTCCAGGTATCGGCTCGGGCTCCCACCATGCTCGCAATGCAGCTGGCGACCATCGACCAGCTGGCGGGTGACAACCGGGTGATCGGTGGGCTCGGGCTGTCCGGGCCCCAGGTGGTGGAGGGCTGGCACGGGGCGGCCTGGGCCAGGCCCGGCACCCGCCTGCGGGATACGGTGGCGATTCTGCGTAAAACCCTGGCAAGGAGCGAACCGGTGAAGCACCGGGGCGAGGGTATCCAGATTCCCTATGCAGGTGAGGATAGTTGTGGACTGGGCAAACCCCTCAAATCCATCCTGCACATGAACCCGGACATTCCCCTGTGGCTGGGTACCGGTTCCCGGGCGAACGTTAGCCTGGCGGCGGAAGTTGCCGATGGCTGGATCCCCATGGGCTTCACGCCGGGGATGATGGACCTTTACGGGCCCTGGCTTGAGGAGGGTTTTGCACGGGCCGGGGGCGGTAAGGGCCTGGTGGGTTTCGAGATATTCTGCCCCCTGCAGGTGGACCTGACCGATGACGTGCGCAGCGCCATCGGTCGGCGCAAGGTCGAGGCGGGCATGTATGTGGGCGGTATGGGGGCGCCGGGCAAAAACTTCCATGCGGACCAGATGGCCAGGCGGGGCTTTCCCGAGGCGGCGGAGCGCATCGGGGAGCTGTTCCGGGCGGGAAAACGGCAGGAAGCGATTGCCGCGGTGCCCGACGCGTATATTGAACAGCAGACCCTGATCGGCCCCCCCGCGCGTATCAGGGAGCAGTTCCGACGATGGGAGGGTTCAGGCGCTACCGGGTTGATCTGCCACCTAGGGGAGGGGGATCATTTCGAGCTGGTTTCGCTGCTGGCGGAACTGGGTGGCGCGTACTGAGATATCGGGGTCAACCCGCGGCGATGACGTTGGGGTTGGTGGCGGCGGCGCTGGGGCCCTCCTTGTTGCGGATGGCATCGGCGATCCGGAACATGGGTACCTTGAGCATCTCCACCAGTTCCTCACTGGCACCGATCTGTTCCAGTGCCTTGTCCATGCACATCAGCCACTGGTCCCGCTCTTCCGGACCGATATGGTAGGGCTCGTGGGGTTCGGTCATGCACACAGAGCCGTACTTATCCGCATAGAGCGGCGGCCCGCCCATCCATCCGGTGAGGTATTCCGCCAGTTTCTCCTTCATTGGTGACAGGTCTTTTGCGTGCATGGCGCGTAAGCCCGCGGCTTCCGGCAGTTTATCCATGATGTCGTAAAAGGCATTGGTCAGTTCGCGAATGCCGTCTTCGCCCAGTATCTGGTAGGGGGTCTGTGGCGTGTTGTTCATGTGTTGTATTCCATTCCTTCGC
>JAACFI010000180.1 GCA_009937575.1 Haliea sp. | reverse complement strand
GGAAGGCGCCGATCGCCTCCACGAGTTCTTCGTCGAAGTAGTCCGCGGTCTTCGGGTCGTTATAAAGTCGCAGGATCTCCTCCACTGAAAGCGGACGGCGATCCTCCAGCCGAAGCCCCAACTCCCCCATAAGCACTCTTTTCGGTATATCGAAAACTGTTTTTATGCGATCAGCGCATAATTGGATTTTCTGTATCCTGGCACAACGCTCCCGACGAAACGCGGCACGGGCATGGACTTCCTGGCAGAAATCCAGCAGGGCCTCTGAACCCTTTTTCATTATCTGGCCCAGGGAGTGCGTGCTTTCGTGCCCTGAGGTGGAAGTGCTGGGTGTGATGCTATTGATCATGCTCATTTCCCTCGCTTACCAATCGTCTTGACGATAGGGCGAGTTTCGCGCTGTAGTGATCTAACTGCATGATTTTTTGGTGAAATATCTCTAAGATAATCTGTGTTTTTCTGTGATTGGCTAAAATTTCGAGAAAATTCAGCCAATTCGGTGATTTTCAGGCTCGCCCGTTCGGGCCAATCCGGTGTAGGGGGCTTCCCAGGCAATGAGACCGGCAGTGACAATCGGTGATTGGGATCTCGATCCCGTCGCTGGCCAGATTCGCCGCGGGGAGGAACTGCGCCGGCTTCGGCCAAAGGCTATGTCGGTACTGATGTGCCTGGCGGAGACCCCCGGTGAAGTGGTGTCTCGCGATGACATCATCACACAGGTCTGGGGGCGCCAGTTGGTGACCGATGAGCCACTGACGACCTGTATTGCTGAATTGCGCCGGACCCTGGATGACCAGGCCACCAATCCTCTTTATATAAAAACCGTGCCGAAACGGGGCTATTGCCTGGTGGCCCAGGTGAGCCAGGTTGACTCCGAGGCGGATTCTTCAAGCGTCGATTCCGGGGGGGCCTCCCCGGAAGAAGTCTCCGCGGCCCCGGGAACGACCTCCCGCTACGGTGTCATTTACCGGGTGTGCCTCGCCGCCTTGCTGCTAGCCGCGCTGGTCATTGGCGTATATTTATGGCGCAGTTCGACACGCCCCCCGGCCCCAGTATCCGAGCTACCGGCGAGCGCGGTGGCACCGACAGAAGGCACCGTGCCCACCATCGCCGTGCTGCCATTTATCAACATGAGCCCCGAGGCACAACTGGACTACCTGGGAGAGGGCCTGGCAGAGGAGATTCTCAATAGTCTCACCCGGGTCGATGGACTACGAGTCCGTTCCCGGACCTCCTCTTTCGCGCTCAAGGACGAACATCTGGGCGCAAGTGAGATAGCCCAGCGGTTAGGAGTCAGTCATCTCCTGGACGGCAGTATTCGGCAATCAGGGGATACCCTGAGAATCAGCGCCCAGTTGATAGACCTGCGGACGGATACCTCTATCTGGTCAGAGATCTTTGAACAGCCGGCTGCCAATGTCTTCGAGTTGCAGGGAAAAATTGCCGCCAGTGTGTCGGAGGCACTGGAAATCGTGCTGGACCTGCAGCAGCAGAAGCGCCTGGGCGACGTCGGCACCACCAACCCGGAGGCCTACCAACTCTATCTGCGAGGGCGTCAACTTCTGGCCAGGCGCACCACCGTGAGTATCTCCAGCGCGATGAAGAGTTTCGAGCAGGCGCTGAACCTGGACCCGGAGTACGCCCAGGCCTACCTCGGCCTGGCAGATGCGAACCTGCTGCTGCCCCTGTATAACAATCGACCCGGGGCCGATTACCTGGAGAAGTCGCTACAGGCAGTCAGAACGGCCCTGCGGCTTGATCCCGACCTGGGAGAGGCCTACGCCACCCTGGGCTCCGTGCTGGACGAGAAGCGCGATTTCACCGGTGCAGAACAGGCTTTTCAAACAGCCCTGGCGCGCGCTCCCCGCTACCCGACCACCTACCACTGGTACGGCTTTCTCCTCTACCGGCTGGCGCGACAGGAGGAGGCGGATGACATGTTTGAGCTGGCAATCGAACAGGATCCCCTATCGACGACCGTGCAATACGGCATGAGCGCAAACCTGGTGGCCATGGGCCGTTTTGACGAGGCCGAGGCAATTTACCGGGAGATTATCTCGACGGATCCCGAGTTCGCCTGGGTCTACGAGGGTATGGGGGAACTGTACTGGACCGGGCGCGGGCAACTGGACGAGGCCGCCAGGTGGTATGAACTGGCCTTCCGCTACGATCCAGACTCTTCCTATTTTGCCTCCCGCCTGGGCGGCATCTATCTCGATGCGGGAGATGTCGACAAAGCCCTGCACTGGATCGATACCGCTTTCCAGGTGGAAACGGAAGCCTTCAGCGCGCTTATCCACCAGGCCCTCCTGCATCGATACCAGGGAGAAGAAGAGGCGGCCTATGGCCTGGCCCTGGAGGTGCTCGAGGATGCACCGGCAAACTACCTGGCACTGACCCTGGCGCGCAACCACGAACTGGCGGCGGGACAGGCAGAACGGGCGCGAGCACGGTACGCCGTGGAGTTTCCGGAACTGATGATGGAGAAGCCGCAAGTCGACGCGGTGAATTTCCAGATCGCGGTTGACCTGGTCCCGGTACTGAGGCAACTCGGTGAGCCGGAGGCCGCGGAACAGTTGCTCGCCCTGTCCTGGGAAATCGCCAGAGACTATCCTCGCCACGGCCTGCCCTACCGTCTGACTGACGTGAAAATTCTGGCGCTGCAGGGAAAGGACCAGGCCGCACTGATCCGACTGGAACAGGCCATCGACAGTGGCTGGCGGCCTTACTGGTGGTTTTTTATGAACCACGACCCGGCGCTGGATTCCATAAGGGAAGAAGCCGCTTTTGAGCGACTCGTCGCGCGCCTACGACTGGAGGGTCGAGAGGCCATGCAATCCGATCCATAATTAATATGACCGTAAAATACACCTTTTGCCGGACCTGCGAGGCCACCTGCGGGCTGGAGGTAGACGTGGAGGACAACCGCGTTGTCAAAATCCGTCCGGACAACGCGCACGTCGTCAGCAAAGGTTACTCCTGTGTCAAGGGTATTCACTTCGATAAGGTCCAGAATAGCCCCGACCGTGTGGTCGCGCCGCTTAAGCGTGTCGGGGACCGTTGGCAGACGATATCCTGGAACGAGGCGATCGACGAAATCGGTGCCAGAATCGGCAAACTCGTAGAACAGCACGGCCCGCAGAGTTTCGCCCACCTGGTCGGCTCCGCAGGCGGGGCCAATCTTCTGGCGCCTATGTTCCGCAATGCCTTTTACCAGGCGCTGGGTTCACACCGAATGTACGGCACGGGTACCTGTGATACAACCAACAAGTTCCGCGTGTGCGAGGATATGTATGGCTCGCCCTTCCGCCTCGCTTACCCGGATGTCGAACACACCGGTTTCATCATGGTGATCGGCGCCAACCCTGCGGTCTCAGGTAACACGCTGTATCACCTGCCCGCACCGGTTCAGAGATTCAAGGCCATTACCAGGCGTGGCGGCCGGGTCGTGTTCATCAATCCCAGGCGGATTGAGACAGCGCAGGTCGGGGAACACCACTTCATCCGCCCGGATACAGACCTGTATTTCCTTGCCGCGTTCTGCAGGGAACTCATTCGCCAGCAGGGCGTCGATGAAGCGGCGGTGAAAAAGCACATGGACGGTTTTGCCGAGCTCGAGCAGGCTGTGGCATCCTGGACACCCGAGCGCCAGAGTAAAGTTACCGGGATATCGGCAGGGACCCTGCGGGAACTCGTCACCGCCCACCGCGCCGCCCGCGGCGCAAGCCTGTACATGGCAACGGGCGTCAACCAGGGCCGCAGCGGCACCCTTTGCTTCTGGCTGCTGGAAGCCATCAACGCGATTTCAGGCAACCTTGACCGCCCCGGCGGCATGCTAATGGGCGAAGGCCTGTTCGATATGGCGCGACAGGTCAAGGAGGAGCAGCAACTAACCACGCGCGTCGACCGCGAGGATGAGCTGGTCAGCATAGTCGGCCTGCAGCCATCGGGCATGCTCTCAGAGGATATCGAAAGCGGTCGCGTGCGCGGTATGATCGTCGAGGCCAGCAACCCCCTGCTGGCCTGTTCGAACCCGCAGGGACGACTCGACAGGGCCTTCGCCGGCCTCGATCTGCTGGTGTGTATCGACCTGTTCCGCAACGAGCTGGGCAACCTCGCTGATTACATACTGCCGGCACCCACCTGGCTGGAGCGCGCTGAGCTGCCCTATGCCTTGCAGAGCTTCACCGCCTGCACCCCGACACCGTACATGAGCTACAGTGACGCGATTGTCGATCCGCCCGCTGAGGTACGTCACGAATGGTGGATTTACAGCCGCCTTGGCGAGGCCGCAGGACTGACTATGTTCGGCAAGCGCTGGCTCGCCGCCCTCCTGAAACTGAACACGCGGCTGGCCTACTCCTCACGTCGCTGGCTCAGAAGACTCGCACTGACACCGGAGAAAATGATCGACGGCATGCTGAAAAAGGGCGGCCTGCCCGGTAGAAGGGCATTCCTGCGCGACCACCCCCACGGCTTACTTCTCCAGCCTAACAAGGGTGGCAACTTCCTCGGCACCGACCGGGTACTGACAGGCAACGGCAAGGTACAACTCGCTCCCGGTGCATACGTGCAAACCTTTACCGAGAAAGCCGAACCGCTGTTTGCTGAGGAAACTGCGCGACTGAAGGAGTTCAAACTGATCGGCAAGCGCGAAATCAAGCGCATGAACAGCGCCTCGGCGAACGTGCCCCGGCTGGTCAAGCAACAGACAAACTACGCTTACATAAATAGCGAGGATGCCCGGGAACTCGGTGTATCGACTGGTGACATGGTAACCGTGCGCTCTGCGTTCGACAGGATACGCATACCGGTCAGGGTCAGTGACGAAATGATGCCGCGCACGGTGGCCATTCCCCAGTGCTGGGGCCACAAGGACGCCGATGGCTTGAGCCACGCGCAGCTTCACCCGGGTGTAAATTCCAACTATCTCTCTGGCGACGGGCCGGACAACATCGAGAAACTCTCGGGTATGTCGCACCTGTCGGGGATCTTCGTAGAGATCGAGCGCTCACCGGAATAAGCCGCTACGAAACGTTCTTGGGAACCATTACCCACGATTGACGATTAGACTCTCGGGTCGTATGTTATCTAATCCGAAATCCCTATCCAATTGAGGATCGATCGTTGTACGGCTTATACCTCAGCATTCTCGCTTTTGCGATTGTAGTAGACTCAGTGCAGGGTAGAGCCAAATGAGTGACAGTGTGACTACCTCAATCGTCAGACGCTATCGAGATCTCTCCTCCATCGACGCGCTGTTGCAGCAAATGTCGAGTGAACTGGAGCGCTGGGGTCACACGCAGTTGACCGATACCCTCCGGGAAATCACCTCAGAATTACGCGCCGAAATTTCCCTGGGACACAAACCCGATACCTCCATTGAAACCATCAGGCTTCGCGCAGAACAGAAACTGGCCGCCAGGCACGAGGCCAGCCTGGTTAATGTGATCAACCTTACGGGCACGGTATTACACACCAATCTGGGGCGCGCCAACCTGCCCGCTGAAGCCCTCGACGCTATCTCTGCGGTTGCCCGGAGCGCCAGCAACCTGGAGTTCGATCTGACAAGCGGCAAACGCGGAGACAGGGAGTCTCACGTGGAAGCATTGATCTGCGAGATGACAGGCGCAGAAGCGGCCACCGCGGTCAACAATAATGCGGCAGCAGTGCTGCTGGTGCTGAATACCCTGGCAATGAACCGTGAGGTGCCCGTGTCCAGGGGTGAGTTAGTGGAAATTGGCGGCTCGTTCCGTATTCCCGAGGTGATGTCCCGTTCGGGTTGTACCCTGGTTGAAATCGGTGCCACCAATCGCACCCACCTGAAGGACTACCGCAACGCCATCAACCCCCACACCGCCCTTTTGATGAAGGTGCATACCAGTAACTACCGGGTGGAAGGGTTTACTGCCAGCGTGAGCGAGCCTGAACTGGCCGCCCTGGCCAGCGAGCACCGGCTACCTTTTGTCATTGATCTGGGCAGCGGCAACCTGGTGGACTTCACTACGCTGGGGCTGCCGCATGAGCCCACCGCGGCAGAGGCCCTGGCCAGTGGCGCGGACCTGGTTACCTTCAGCGGTGACAAGTTACTGGGCGGACCCCAGGCCGGCCTGGTTGCCGGACGGGCGGATCTTGTCGAAGCGATCAAGAAGAATCCACTGAAGCGCGCCCTGCGCCTGGACAAGATGACACTGGCGGCACTCGCCGAGGTATTGAAACTCTATCGAGATCCACAGCAACTGACCCGGCGCCTGCCGACACTGCGCCTGCTGACCCGGAAACAGTCAGAAATCAGAGAACAAGCCGAGTCGATGCTACCCGCACTGCAGGGTGCACTCACGCCCCGCTTCACAGTCAGCGTGGCGGACTGCCACAGCCAGATTGGCAGCGGCTCACTGCCAGTTGAGACCATTGCCAGCGCCGCCCTGAAGATAACGCCAGTCTCTGCGCAAGACAGCGAACTGCGTGAACTGGCAGAACATCTGCGCCGGCTGCCACTTCCCGTGATCGGCCGCATGCATAAGAACGCGGTATGGCTGGACCTGCGATGCCTGGAGCCGGAACAGCAACAGGCATTTTCAGCGCAGCTGGGTTCACTGCAAGTGTGATCATTGCCACTGCCGGGCACGTCGACCACGGCAAAACCTCACTGGTCCGGCAACTCACCGGCGTCGAAACCGATCGGCTGGCCGAGGAGCAACGTCGCGGGCTCTCCATTAACCTGGGTTATGCCTATCTCTCTCGTCCACAGGGAATGCCACTGGGTTTTATCGACGTACCAGGCCACCAGCGTTTCATTAACACCATGATCTCCGGCATCAGCGGAATCGACATGGGCATGCTGGTTGTCGCCGCCGACGACGGCCCGATGCCGCAAACCCACGAACACATGGATGTTCTTCAGTTGCTGGGCGTCGAGCAACTGGTGTTGGTTATCAGCAAGATTGATCGGGTAAGCGCAGAACGACTGCAGGAGGTGAAGGCTAAGCTACGTGGGATACTTGCAGCGCGCCCATGGTCCAATGTGGATATTTTCCCCGTATCCAACGCCGTAGGTGACGGGGTGGCCGATCTTAAGTCCCACCTGCTGGAGTGTGCAGAGCAAACCGCTACGCGCGCCAGCACTGGCTATTTTAGACTTTCCATCGACCGGGCGTTTACCGCCAAAGGCGCCGGCCTGGTCGTCACCGGCACCGCCAGTTCAGGCGTGGTCAGCATTGGGGAATCGCTCACCCTGCTTCCCCGCAATATCGAGGTGCGTATCAGGGGCATTCGCGCCCACGGTGAACCGGCGGAAAGAGCGATGGCCGGGCAGCGCTGTGCACTTAACATAGCCGGGAAACTGGAAGCAGCAACAATAGACAGGGGGGACTGGCTGACAGACCCGAAGGCCGCGCGTGCCGGGAATCGGCTGGACGTTTCCTTCTCCCTGTTGGAAAGCGCTCCCTTCGCAATAAAACACCTGGCCCCGGTAAAAATGTATGTCGGGGCGAAACGCATCGCAGGGCGACTGGCACTTATCGGCGACGGTCAAGGCGCCAATCGCCTGTACCCGGGCGCCAGCTGCCTGGCGCAGTTAATACTCGATGGGGACGTCGCCTGCGTACACGGGGAACGCTTTCTGTTACGGGACCATGCGGAGAACGTCATTCTCGGCGGCGGTACCATCCTGGACCCTGACGGACCCCGTTCAGGCAAATCACGGCCTGAACGCATAACATGGCTCAAAGCCTTGAGGGAGTATTCTCCCGCCGCGAAACTGACCAGCCTGATCGCGCAGGATCAACTGGTAAACATGGATCATTTTCGACAGACCTGTAATCTGCGCGAGGATGAACCCATTGAACCGTCCCCGACTGACATGCGGCTTTTTACTTCAGAAGGCAGCCAATGGGCGGTGAATACCCGGTGCTGGGCTCGAGCGGACAAACTGCTTGCCGGGCATTTGGAGCAGTGGCACCGGGAGAATCCGAAGCTGCCCGGGATCAAGGTCACGGCACTTAAGCCAGCGATGTCGAAAAGCTGCGAATCGCCACTGGCAATGGCCGTACTGACAGCGCGCCTACAGAACGGCAGTTTTGTTCTGGACAACGGATGTATACATCAGTCGAACTTTCAGCCCGCCGTGTCGGCCGACGAACTCGTCCACTGGCAAAAGCTACGACAATATCTTCAGCGCAGCGGGGATAATATACCACTGCTACCCGAAATCTCCGCTCAAACCGGCATCACTCCGCCAGACCTGCAAAAGGTAGCGAAGAACGCCATGAAAAACGGCGAACTGTGCGGTATTACTGACATGCGTTACGCACTTCCGGAGCAGCTGATGCGATTTGCCCGAGAGGTGCTATCCTGCGAAAGTAGCGGGGAGCCCATAACCGTCATTGCCCTGAAAACCCGGTTCGGAACCGGCCGAAGATTGACAATAGAGATTCTCGAATACTTTGACCAGGTTCGCTTCACCCGACGACTGGGCGATATGCGGGTTATCCTGGATCCTGATCTTCCCCTGCGGCTTTTCAAGGGATAAGCTTTTACCATGGAAGAGCGACATCCCCGGTGGGGTGCCTGGTCTTCAAAACCAGTGAGGCGCTGACTAAGTGCCTGGTGGGTTCGACTCCTACCTCTTCCGCCAATAACTTTAAGGCACCTCTGATTAATTCGGTAATGCCTCAGCGGAGCCTCTGGCGCACATTGGCAAGGCGCGCCGCGAAGGTCAAGGCTGGTTGTCCTTG
>JAACFI010000548.1 GCA_009937575.1 Haliea sp. | reverse complement strand
ACTGGCACCCCTGCTGGCACGCTGGCCGGGGATTCGCGCCCCGGGGCACTGGTCCGTGTACGAGGCGAGTGTGCGAGCCATCGTCGGCCAGCAGGTCAGCACCGCCGCGGCGCGGGGAATCTGCGCCAGGCTTGCCGCCGCCAGTGTCGACGCCGGGGATCAACCGCTGTTTCCCTCCGCCGCCGCGCTTGCGACGCTGGGAGACCAGCATTTCCCGATGCCCGGCCGCCGCCGGGAAACAATGCAGGCGCTGGGCGCGCTATGGCGTGAGCGCGAGGAGGACGCGGACCTGGATGGCCTGGGGCAACTCCGGGGCGTCGGCCCCTGGACCCTGGCCATGGTGAGTATGCGCGGGGCGGGCAACCCGGATGCCTTCCCCGACACGGACCTTGGCGTGGTGAAAGCCTGGTCTGCACTAAACACCGGGGCGTCGTTGAAATCCTGCGCGGCAGACTGGCGCCCCTGGCGCGCCTACGCCGCCAACCTGCTGTGGAGGAGCCTCAGCCCATGAATACGAGTAACCCGACCGGCCTGCACGTCATGACGATCCCCTCGCCAATCGGCGAGCTCAGCCTGTACTCCGACGGCAGCCAGAGCGGCGGGACGACCCGATCCTGATGGCCTGTGCCCGACAGTTGAAAGAATACTTCGACGGCACCCGTCGCCACTTCGACCTGCCCCTGGGACCCCGCGGTACCGAATTCCAGCTCAGGGTGTGGGAGGCGCTGACACAGATCCCCTACGGGCAGACCCGCAGCTATCGGGATATCGCGCTGGCCATTGGAAAACCTACCGCGGTGCGCGCTGTGGGGGCGGCCAACGGGCGCAACCCGCTGCCCATCGTGGTCCCCTGCCACCGGGTGATCGGCAGCGACGGTTCACTCACCGGTTTCGCCGGTGGGCTGGAGGCAAAAACGAGACTGTTACAACTGGAAGGTAGCCTGATCTGAATCGGGATCAGGCATTCAGGTCCGGGATCATTTCATCCTTGAGCCGCTCGATGGCGTCTTTCAGGCGCAGTTTTTCTTTCTTCAGTCGCTGCAGGAGGATCTGGTTCTGGTAGGGAAAGCGGTGTAACTCGGCGATCTTCATATCCAGGGCACGGTGCTTGGTCTGCAAATCCAGCAGGCGCATGGCAGGCGTGAGGACCTCGTTGGCCGCCTCCTCGTTGGCCTCCTCCTCGCCGTTCTGGCCGTCGCCATTTTCCGGGATATCACTCATGGTTTAACCGGGAGTACCGCCGTGGTTTTGCAAACAGAGTGCAACTCTATACCCACAGGGATTACCAGCACAAGCAATCTTCTGCACAGGCTGACATAAATCAAAAAGGCTCGCGGTCCAGCAGCTGCCGCCACAGGGAGTGGTCCGGGTCGGCAATAGCGTAGAAATTGGGGCTCAACAGGCTGTCGCTGAGGTTATAACGCAGGGGGTTGCCATCCAGGCCCAGCAGACGCCCACCCGCCGCCTCCAGCAGGGCCTGCCCGGCGGCAGTGTCCCACTCGCAGCAGGGGGTGAACCGGGGGTAGAAGTCCCCCTGCCCCTCCACCAGCTGGCAGAATTTGAGCGCACTGCCACTGTCTGCCCGCGCCACCTGTGCCCAGTGTTCCTCCAGCCATTCCAGGCAGGCGCGCAACCTGGGGCCGCGGTGGCGCCGGCTCGCCAGCACCATCAGCGGCCGGCCCTGGTTCAGTTTGCGCACCCTGAGCGGCCGGTGTTCCCAGCGGTCATCCCGGTAGTGGTAGCGCCGCGCCCCCTGCCCCGGGATTCCTACATAGGCCAGCTCTTCCAGGGGCAGGTAAAGCAAGCCGAGAACCGGGCGATGATCGTCGATCAGGGCGATATTGATAGTGAACTCCCCGGTACGGGCGAGGAACTCCTTGGTCCCATCCAGCGGATCCACCAACCAGTAACGACGCCACTCCCGGCGCTGTTCCAGCTCACCGTCGGAGGATTCTTCGGACAGTACTGGCAGCTGCGGCGCCAACGCGGCCAATCCCGCCTGCAGGCAGGCGTGGGAATCCAGGTCGGCGCGGGTCAGCGGGGAGTCGTCGCCCTTGGCCTGGAACTGGTCGGCACCGGGGGCGTGGTAATGGGCGCAGATCAGTTCCCCGGCCTGGTGGCAGAGTTCCAGGAGGGAGGGAACCAGGGAATCGAGTGGTGGCATAGGTGGGTGTCGCGTAAATTGCCATCACTATAACATCCGGGGCCAGTTTAATGGTGCGCGGTACCCGATAAAGCGGGGCAGGCCCTGCGCACCATGGAATGCATATCGGAGTACGATCAAGGGTAGGGTGCGCTCCGCGCACCAAACGGGCATAATCTCGCCCTCTACGTACCTAACCCCCGCGCCACCTGCACACGGAGGGCGAATGATAGACTGGGATACCATCGACACCGTACTCCTGGACATGGACGGCACCCTGCTGGACCTGCACTTCGACAATTATTTCTGGCAGCAACTCCTGCCGCGCCTGTACGCCGAAAAGCACCAGATCAGCGAAGAGGAGTCCAGCGCCCACCTGCACGGCCAGTTCAGCAGCGGCCAGGGTACCCTTGAGTGGTACTGCCTGGACCACTGGTCGTCGCGGCTGGATATGGATATCCCGGCCCTCAAGCGCGAGATCCAGCACATGGTGAGCCTGCGCCCCTACGCCATCGAGTTCCTGACCTGGCTGCACGACAGCCACCGGGACGTGGTCATGGTCACCAACGCCCATCGCAAAACCCTGGACATCAAGATGGACCAGGTGGATATCACCCACTGGTTCGACCGGGTGGTGGT
>JAACFI010000547.1 GCA_009937575.1 Haliea sp. | reverse complement strand
TTGAATTGATTATCAACAATCACTTTCCGAAGTCGCTCTACCAGGCTTTCGATGAAGTAGTGCTGAAGGTCACTGCTGCGCACGCAGCCCCCCCATAGTGGCCAGATCGACCCCCCTCGTTGTGCACCTCCCCCCCACCTCTTGGGGGGGGAAGTCCGCCGTACGTATAGCTAGGATGGTGATGTTCGCTACAGATCAGTTCGCTGTCGCGCTATTGGTAAAAGTCACTACACAAGTAGACCTGCGACAGAGCTGGTACAGAAAAAAAGCGGTCAACCGGTAAGTGGCCAGACGGAATTGAGTGGCCACAATTGAAAATACAGCAACATTCAGAGGAGTTATCATCATGTCCATAGCTGATCCCATAACATTAGCACGAGCCCTTGCTGGATTCGGCACATCACTGCTGCGAGTTGACCGGGGCGTTATCGTTAAAGTACTGCCCCTACTGCCGGCACGTACGGGAGGCACTGACCGAACTCGATCTCGACGTCATGATCTACCCGATACCCAAGCAGGCCAAACGCTATGTTTCCCGCCTGAAAAAACTGGGTGGCGAGAAGAAGGTCCCTTTCCTGCACGATCCCAACACCGACACCAAGATGTACGATTCAGAAGCAATCGTCGAGTATCTCTACAAGGAGTACGGGCTGGAAGACGAGGAGGTACCAGAGCGACGGATATTCACTTCCACGCTGGCGAGCCTGACGCGGGCGGCGCCTCTTACCAGCCTTTCCGGGGGCAAGAACGGACTGTTTGCCAAGCCCAGCAAGGCGGTGCGCAAGCCGCTGGAACTGTATTCCTTCGAGGCCAGCCCATACTCTCGTATGGCGCGGGAGACCTTGTGTGAACTGGAGGTGAAGTACCTCCTGCACAACTGTGGCAAAACCCCAGGCGGACACGCCGATTATTACCCGCCGGAAATCCGTCATGAAAACATGCACAACTACATGCCCGGTACGGAAAACCGGCGCAAGTTCCTGGAGCGGACCGGGAAGATCATGATGCCCTACATCGTCGATCCCAACACGGGCGTCGAGATGTACCAGACCCGGGATATACAGAATTATCTGCACGAGACCTATGGCGCCTGAGCGAACAGTCGTCCGGATAGGTCATTGAAAATGTGCTTGAGCATGCTGGAGAAGCGAAATGGATGAATTTCTGAGACCGTCGGTACCCCTGGCAATTGCCATCTTCCTGGTCACTGCCATGCTGAGCCTCGGCCTGGACCTGACCCTCAAGCAGATCATGGAGCCCCTGCGCAATCGGCGCCTGGTGATCAAGTCCGTGCTGATAAGTGGCCTGGCTGTGCCCCTGGTCGCCATAGCGCTGACCCAGGCGCTTGCAATGGAACAGGCGTTGGCCACCGGCCTCATAGTCTACGCGCTGGCGGCCGGAACCGAGGGCGGTCCAAAGTTCGTGCAGTTGGTTAAGGGGAGCACGGCCTTCGCCTTCGGTTTGCTCGGTGTGCTGCTCACCGTGACAGTCGTCTTTCTGCCCCTGGCTATCAACCTGGCAATACCTGGCGCCGAGGTCTCAGTGGGCGAGGTCGTGGTCAAGTTACTGCTGCTGGTGGCGCTGCCGATTGCAGTGGGCATGGTGGTCAATGCCAGGGTTGCCGATCTGGCCGCTCGCATCAGCCCCGGAGTTCACCGCCTGTCGATGATCTTCCTGGCGATCCTGTTCTTCCTCGTCATCTACGTAAACATCGACGCGATCGTATCGCTGCAGTGGACGGCACTGCTGGCGGGCCTGCTGTTATTCGCAATTTCGTACGTTATTGGTTATGCCGCGGGCGGACCGGCGGTGGAAGACCGCAAGGCGCTGGCATTCATGACCTTCGCCCGCAACGGCAGCATCTCGATGCTGATCGCCGGACAGGTGTTCATTGAACAGCCGCAGGTGTTGGTGATGGCTACCCTGATGGCCGCCGGGTCCGTGGTGGTCGCCGTGATTGTGGTAGTTACCGACCGGCTGTTGAACCGCAGAACAGGCGTCGCAACTGCCATCTGAACCCTGCCTGGCCCTCTATGAGCGCCCTTGTGATTGCAAACAAACAGGAGAATAAGATATGAGTAATACACCGGTCATCACTGTAGCTGAGCTGGCTACCATGATCGCCAACGGAGACAAGATCGTCGTGGCCGACTGCCGCTTCGACCCCTTCGCCCCCGAAGCGGGCCCGGCAGCCTACGTCCAGGGTCATATTCGAGGCGCCCACTACCTGCACCTGGATAATGATTTGGCAGGCCCCTCGGGTGAAACCGGTGGAGGCCACCCGGTGCCCTCTCCCGAGGATTTTACCGCGCTGATGCGCGGTATCGGTGTCGATGACGACTCGCTGCTGGTTGCCTATGACGGCGGCGGACTCGCCACAGCCTCTCGCCTCTGGTGGTTGGCACGCTATTTCGGTCATGCCAATGTCGTAGTGCTTAACGGCGGCATGTCAGCCTGGCAGGCCGCCGGCCATCCTCTGGACCCTGAGCCAGCGGCGGCCGGAAAAGGCAATTTCACCGCACGTCCTGACCAGACCATGCGGATAGATTATGAGGATCTGTGTGATCCGGATAAGCGCCCGCTGCTGATCGATGCCCGCGACCCCTCCCGCTACGCAGGCACCAGTGAGCC
>JAACFI010000179.1 GCA_009937575.1 Haliea sp. | reverse complement strand
TGTTCGAGGATGCCAGGATCCTCGGTGGCAAGTGGCGGCCCTGCCAGTGAAGGCCGCGCATACAGCAAGACGACGAAAAGAATGGTCAGCGACAGAAAGTAACCGCTGCCACCCCAGGCAGCAGGCTTGTACGCGGGCAATCCAGTGTCAGTCATCAAAATCCATCACACAAAAAAAAGCGCCCATTCTACCCCGACCCGTAGATCAAGGGGTCAGACTCCTTGATCGGATCGCTGGAAATTGGCCCGGCTCAAGGAACCGATCAAGGAGTCTGACCCCTTGATCTCTTCCGACTAGGCGATCCGCTCGGCGACAGTAGACAGGCCTGATTTTGACCTGGAGGCGGGCGAGTCTTTCGATGTACAGGAGCCGTTCCAGCTCGACGATTATATTCTGGTCGGGGCCCGCTTTGGAGTGCGCCCTGCGGATGATACCTGGAGCGCCACTGTATGGGGCCGCAACCTGACCGACGAAGACTATCGGGTCAACAGCAGGAAGACCACGGACGCCGTTGTAGGTTACGCAGGTATGCCCATGACCTATTGGATCACTTTCAGCTATAACTGGTTCTGAGCAGTAACCACCGGGGCACCGTCACCGGCCTTCTCCGGCCGGTAGCGGTATCTCCTGCGGTTACCCCCGATGAAGAATTATATTCACCGGGAACGCGCTCTGCTGCGCCAGTCCCGTGATCTTGTCGTAGTTCACGTCCCTGGGGATCAACACCTGCACATTGCTGCCCTTCTCGCGGGTGGGACGGTCATCCGCCGGATCTCCCCAGCCATGGGCGAGACCCACAGTGCCAGGAGCAAATCGGTCACTGCCTTCTACGATGGCTTCGATCCTGCCGTGACCGCTCTCGATGGTCACCAGATCCTCGTCCTTGAGTGATAGTCGCGCCATATCATCGCGGTTCATCAGCGCCGGGTTGTACTGGCGGCGCCGACGCAGGCTGGGCAGGTTATTGCCCGTGGTGCAGTAAACTTCCGGCATACGGTAGGTAATCAGGCGAAAGTCGAATGACTCATCCTCCCGGTAACCGCCGCCTTCCGGCACCGGTTCCGCCAGCACTTCCGCCAGTTCCTCTATCACCTCCGGATGGCCGGCGGCGAGGCGCCGGTCCTGGTGGCCGATCATATCCGGTATAACGCCACCCACCTCGGGTATCCTGTCGTCGTAGGCCCGGCCGCTTGGGGAGGCCGCTTTCAACTCGTCCAGGGTGATCCTGGCGTCCGGAGTGAGGGCGCTAATCACGTCATCCGCGCTGGGACTTGCGTCAGCCGCGATGCCAGGCAGACTGAAACCGGTCCCCAACTTCTGACCCACCCGCCAGAAAAATTCCCACTCCTCGATGACATCGTCCCGGGCCTCGACCATCTTTTCGGTGTACTGGTTGAATGAGAAGGGATAGTAATTGTCTGACAACATGGGAATGTCGACCCGCTCAAAGGGATGTTTCACTGCCATCACGTAGTCGGCGTGTTTCGCGGTGGCCGACATAAACAGGTCGTTGACCACCAGCAGGTCGAGCTGGTCCAGCGCCTTCAGCGTGTGTTCCGTATCGCTGAAGACCAGGGCGGGATTGCCGCCATTGACGATCAGCGCCCTGATCTGGCCCTTGCCAGGCGTGAGTATCTCGTCGGTCAGTGTATTGGTGGGCATTTCCTGGTAGCCGAACAGGCCGGTAATACCCTGGATGTTGCGCATCCGAGACCAGTGCTCCGTGCGCAGTGCCACCGGCAGGGGCTGGTTGCCGGAACCCGGCAGCGTGGGACCCAGGGTACCCGCGATGCGGGTCATGCCACCGCGACGATCGAAGCGGCCGCACAGTGCATTGAGTGTCTGCACCAGCTGCGTGGTCAGGTTCTGGTGCCTTGCCATGTGCAGGCCGGTACCGGAAGCGGCGGCGCCGCTGCCGGCAGTGGCAAACAGCCGCGCTGCCTCGACGATATCTGCTGCTGGGCAAGTGGTACGCCGCTCAGCGTACTCCAGGGTGAATGGCTTTACCGCCTCGTGTAACTCATTGAAACCACTGACGTAGTCAGCCACGTACTGGGCGTCATACCATTGATTGTCGATGATTTCGCGGATGATACAGGCCAGCAGGCTGGCATCCTCGCCGGGCTTGACCTGCAGGTGTACATCGGCGCGTTCCGCCAGGTCGCTCTTGCGGGGATCGATCACCACCAGTTGCATCCCTCGCTTCAGTGCATTCTTGACGCGGGTCATGGGGTTGGACTGTGGCATGGTCCATTGGTGTGAAATCACCGGGTTGGTACCGACGAACAGGGCAGAGTCGGCGTGATCGATATCGAACACACCCAGCGGCAGTGGCCCGCCAAACAGGCGGTCATAGGCGATGATCAGCGACGGTGAGTCGATGGTGAGTGAGGTATAAAGGCGCGGCGACCCGAATGACTCGAGCCATTTTGCGATATACCAGGGCCCACCGGCAGCGCTGCGATGTCCGCCACATCCGACGTAGACCGCCACGGATTCCGGGCCGTGTTCATCGATTATCTGCTTCAGTTTCGCGCCAATCTCGCCGATGGCCTGCGAGCTGTCGATATCCTGAAATTCGTCGCCAACCCGTTTTTGCGAGACGCGCAGGCGATCCGGGTGATTGATGCGCTCATCCTCCGCGCGCCCCTTGGGGCAGGTGTAGCCCTCGGACACCGGGTTATCGCGGTCACCGCGCACGGCGATGACGCGGTTGTCTTCGACGTCCACCTCAAGTCCACAGAACACGTGGCAAAAGCGGCAAAAGGTCTTTTTGGTTTCCGGCATGGCTGTGCTCCGTCGCCTGGTCAGTCGCTGATTTGCGCAATGCGCGGATCGTTCGGATAGATCCACTCGTCGCCGATAACCTGGGCAACGCGCAGTTCGGGGGGTATGTTATCGATGCCGATTATCCGGTCGGCGGCCTGGTTCCAGTGGTAAATGCGTGACTCCTGGTAACTCAGCGGCACTCCCTGGAATCCGTAGGACTGCATGGATTTCTGGATTTTCTCGCCGAACTGGGTGTCTTCCTGCAGCACCTGGCAAAGTTCCGCGCCGTCGTTCTCCGTCCACAGGTCAGGCTTCAGCCCGTCCTTCCATTGTGGCGCCATGGTCCAGGTCTCCATCCGGCACTTGTCGATACCGTTCGGCCAGAACAGGATCGGTGGCAGCAACCACTGGCTCAGGGGCGATACCCAGTTGGGGAACAGCCCATAGGACAGGGTGCAGGTGCGGGCGACTTCGCCCACGGTATCGATCTCGGCGATGTCGGGTGATACCGGCATGATATCCAGCGTGACTTTTCCTTTCGGCGTCGGCGCAACCATACGGCCGTGACCATTGGGATACAGGGTGTTGACATTACGCCGGTCGTCGAGCACCGGTGCCACCGTCTGCTGGTGGATGCTGCGCACGTGATAGACCTCAGTGTTGGCCTCCATGGCGATCTTCCAGTTGCAGTCAAGGTCGAAAACATGGCGCGCGGCCAGGCGGCAGTTATCGAACTGGAATTCCTCCCATTCACCGGCGATGGGGCCCAGCCAGTCAAGAAGCGCGGGTGCCTCGGGGTCAAAGTTGACGAACACCAGGTTACCAAACCGCTCGCAGCGCACCGGCGCCAGACCGCGTGTGGACAGGTCCAGATCGCGAAAATCCTGCGGGTCCCGCACCGCTACCAGCTCACCGCGGTCGCTGTAACTCCAGCCGTGGTAGGGGCAGGTGAAACGCTTCCTGTGGCCCGAGCGCTCGGTCACCACCGGGGCACCGCGATGGCTGCAGGTATTGTAGAAGGCGTTGATGCTGCCATCGGCAGCATGCACCAGCAGCACCGGCTGCCCGGCGTTGTCCCATAACAGGAATGAACCGGGCTCGGGCAACTCATCGATATGCGCCGCCAGCAGCCAGCTCTTGCGCCACACGTGCTTGATCTCCAGGTTGAAAAAGCGCTGGTCGGTATAGCGGCCCGCCGGTATGTCGGGCAGGACCGGGAAGCCCTCCGGCGGCGCTGAACGAGATGCTTCGAATTCCATCAACGCGCGCAGGGACTCGACTTCCTGTGAACTCATCGGCATGGGCTATTTCTCCTCGCTTTCCTTTGCGTACCTGGGGACACGGATACAGATAGGATACCAGACGATTAAAAACCGTTCATCCGGTTTTATTTTGCATCTCAAATATACTAGCATTGCCCGTCAACCGGATTTAACGCCAGGTCTGTGTCAGACTAATAGTTTGCGTTGAGTCGTTAAGGAGGCAACATGGCTGATCTCAAACTAGGACTGGCACAGGGCTACTGGAGCGCTGCGCCCAATCCCAACTTCGTGGAAATGGCACAGGAGGCGGAAAAACTCGGCTTTGACTCGGTCTGGTCTGCCGAGGCCTGGGGCAACGACGCCTTCACCCCCCTGTGCTGGATAGGCGCGCAGACCGAGAAGATCAAGCTGGGAACGGCGGTGGTGCAGCTCTCGGGGCGCACCCCCACCTCCTGTGCCATGCACGCACTGAGCCTGGATTACCTGTCCAATGGACGCTTCATGTTGGGGCTGGGCGTTTCGGGCCCGCAGGTGGTCGAGGGCTGGTACGGCCGGCCCTTCCCTAAACCCCTCGCCCGTACCCGTGAGTACATCGACATCATACGGCAGGTCTTCGCCCGCGAGGGGCCGGTCACCAATGACGGACCGCACTATCCACTGCCCTATCCCGGGGACGACGGCATGGGTCTGGGCAAGCCGCTGAAACCGATTGTGCACCCCCTGCGTAAGCGTATCCCCATCTACATGGGCGCCGAGGGCCCGAAAAATATTGCCCTGGCTACCGAGATCGCGGACGGCTGGATTCCCCTGTTCTACAACCCCTATGACGAAAGCGTGTACGCAGAATCGCTGAAGAACATGCGTCCGGATTTCGATATTGCACAGATGGTACAGGTCACCGTCACCGATGACGTGGAGGCGGGTTTACTGCCATTCAAATACCACATGGCCTTTTATGTGGGAGGCATGGGCGCCAAGAGCACCAACTTCCACAAGGACCTTTTTGTGCGCATGGGTTACGAAGAGGAGGCGGAGAAGATTCAGTCCCTGTTCATGGAAGGCAAGCGGGATGAGGCGGCCCAGGTCATTCCGACGGAACTGGCCGATGCCATGACCCTCACCGGGCCGAAAGATCGTATCAGGGACCGCCTGCAGGCCTGGCGCGATTCGAAAGTGACCACCCTGCTGGTGGCCACCACGGACAAGGACATGCTTCGAACAGTCTCCGAGATCGTATAATGACTACAGTAGACGACAAGCTTCCCATCATCGCGGGTGCGGGCCAGCACGTTGAGCGCGTTGCCGGCGCAACATCCCCGATGGGTATTGCCAGCGCCGCAGCCAGGGCGGCGCTCGAGGCAAGCGGTGGTGAGGCCCTGGCGGGCGCTATCGATACCATCGCAGTCGTCAAGATCTTTTCCGACTCTGTACCGATGTGGGCAACGGAACTGGGACGCAGCAACAATCCCCCCCAGTCCATTGCCGCCAATATCGGTGCCAATCCCTCAGACCGCATCTACAGTGAAGTCGGCGGCAACCAACCCCAGGCGCTGTTGATCGAGTTCTTCGCCGATCTTGCCGCCGGTCGCAGGGAAGTAGTACTGCTTGCAGGCTCAGAAGCCATCCGCAACCAGCGCAATGCCGAGCGCAACGAACTGCAACTTGACTGGGAGGAAAACTTCGAGGAGCCCCTGGAGGACCGCGGCTTCGGCAAGTTCGTGGCCAATAACCAGGAGAGATACAACGGCCTGGTATTGCCCGTTTCCTACTACCAGATCATCGAGCAGGCTCGCCGCCTCAAACGCGGGCAGGACAAACAGGATTACCTGGCAGACGTGGGCCAGATGCTGGAAGCCTTCAGTGCCGTGGCATCGCTCAATCCTTACGCGCAGTTCGAGGGCGCCATGTGCGCCGTCGATATTCTCGGTGCAGAGCCGATTACCGACCTGTACACCAAGCGCATGATCGCGCAGGACAGCGTCAACCAGGGGGCGGCCCTGGTACTGACCACTGTCGGCAAGGCGCGCGAGTTGGGGATACCGGAGCGCAACTGGGTGTATCTGCACGGTGCTGCGCAGGGAATGGATCTGGATCTCACCAGGCGCGCCGACCCCAGCCGGTCGGAAATGGCGGCGCGGGTGGTGGACCGCGCGCTGGACATGGCCGGTAAAAGCGCACCGGACATGCAGCTCATCGATATATACAGCTGCTTTCCCTGTGCGGTTACCGCCATCAGTGACCACCTTGGCCTGGAACCCACCGGCAAGCTGACCCTCACCGGGGGATTACCCTATTTCGGTGGGCCGGGGAACAACTACAGCATGCACGGCCTGGCCGAGATGTGGTCCCGGATTCGCCGCGACCCGTCGCAATACGCGCTGGTACATGCCAATGGCGGCGTCCTGACCAAGCACGCTGCCGGTATCTACAGTTGCCGACCCAGTGACACCGACTGGTCGGCGCAGGACACTGTGATCAGTTCCGAAGAATTGACCCAGGTAGAACAGATCCCCGACCCCGAAGGCGGCACGGTGATTTCCTACAGTGTGAACTACCACGGGGGCGAACCGGTCCAGGGCATCGTGCTCTGCGAGACTGACGACGGCAAGCGTTTTTGCAGTTGTACAGATCCCGGGGACCTGGCCACAGTCAACGAGATGCTCGGTGAGGAGCCCGCCGGCCGCCGGGTCGCAGTCACTCCACTGCCTGAACAACCGCATACACTGCACTTCCAGTTTCTACCAAACGCCGGAAATGAAGGATGAGTTGCTGGAATTTCAGTGAAGCTATCTGGCGGTTTGCCGATTCCCCCCTGGCTGATCGTCCCGCGATTATTCACGAGGATACGGTCGTCAGCTTCGCCGAACTGCGACGCCGTGCAACGGGGATCGCCAGTTGGTTGTGCACCCTTGGCTTGCCTGAGGCCTCCCATGTCGGGCACTACCTGCACAACTCCAATGCCTATCTGGAGTTCACCACCGCCAGTGGACTGATCGACTTCGGCCACGTGAACGTGAACTACCGCTATCGGGAACAGGAGCTGGTCGACCTGTGCAACGGCCTGGATATCCGTGTATTGGTCTACGACGAGGAATTTGCCGGGCGGGTAGCGGCCATCAGGTCACGACTCACAGAGACTGTTGCTTTTGTCGAGGTTCCGGCCCACGTGGCAGAGGGGCGCGGCGATGCGGATGCCGGGGAGACGCCTGTGAACGACTTCGCCCAGTGCCTCACCGGTCTCTACGATCGGGATACCGCTGACTTTAAAAGATCCACCTCCAGTGACGGCCTGGTTCTTATTGCCACCGGCGGCACTACCGGCCTGCCAAAGGGCACCCAGTGGCGGCAGGAGGACCTGTGGAAAAAGTTGCAGGTATCCACGCACGGGTCACTGGAGCCACTGGAACTGGCAGAACACCCGCACAATCTCGATGAGCACCTGGAAAATGTCGCCTCCGTGCCCCAGGGCAAGCCCTTCCTGTCATTGAGCCCACTGATGCATGGCGCCGGGCTGATGATGGCACTTTACGTCATTGGCCAGGGGGGCGCGGTCATGACCCTGCCTGGCAAACGTTTCAGCGCCGACGCTGCCCTGGACGCGATCAAAGCCAGGGAGGTCGGCTCAATGGTACTGGTTGGTGATGCCTTCGGACTGCCGTTGGCAGAATCACTGGCTCGCCGGGCTGATGAAGACCTGCTGGCAAGTCTTGACGCGGTTGTCTCTTCCGGTGCCAGCCTGGGGGAGGAAAGCCGCAAAGCACTGCTGGCTGCGAAGCCGGGGCTGCTTATCATGGATACCCTGGGCTCCAGCGAGGCCTCGGGCTACGGCCTGTCCACACCCGAACCCGGTGTCTTCCAGCCGATGCCCACCACCCGGGTATTGGACGAGGAATTCAACGCGGTTGTTCCCGGCAGCGACACCATAGGCATGGCCTATTCCGCCGGATACCAGCCTATCGGGTACTACAAGGAGCCGGAGAAGTCGGCGGAGACCTTCGTAACCGTCAGGGGCGAACGTTTAATACGCACCGGTGATCGCTGTCGCGTACGTGCGGACGGCATGCTGGTGCTCCTCGGCCGCGACAGCACCGTAATCAACACTGGTGGAGAAAAGGTATACACGGTTGAGGTCGAGGTGGCGATCACAAGCTTCCCAGACATCAACGATGCGCTGGTGGTGGGCCTGCCGCATCCGCGCTTCGGCAAGCAGGTGGTTGCGGTGGTGGAGGGTGCCGAATTGACCCCGGAGAACCTGGACGAACTCTCTCTTCGCGAGCACCTGGCGGAACAGCTTGCAGATTACAAGATCCCCCGCCATTTCCTGGTCATAGAGTCCCTGAAGCGCGCGCCCAACGGCAAGCCCGACTACGACTTCGTTACTGCCTACGCGGGAAAAATGCTGGCCTGAGTATGGCTGGCTGAGGATAACCCAGCCAGCGCTCATTCCGGCACCTACGGATTTTCCATCGCCGCCTGCAACTGCTTTAAGGCTTCAATCTGTTCGGGTGGCAGCGCGACCGGCTCGCAGCGCGGGTCCGTATTCTGTATTGCCTTGATCATGGTGGGCGTCAGGGGAATAGGATCGCACCCATTACCCTGTTCGCAGACCATGTCACGGCCCGGATTGGCCTTCACGTGACAGGCAAAGCAATTACCACCGAAGCGGTTGACAACATCAACAAAACCACGGGCACTGATTTCGCTGCTCCCAGTCCTTGGTGGCAGGACTGAAACCCTCCTTGTGTTTGACCATGACTTCCGTGGGTACCAGCTGGATGACTGAACCCTCCGGGTACCTCCCGGTGCCTGCATTTGCCGCGGCAAGTGTTCCCTCGAGGTCGCCCTGCAAGTTACTGACGAAAAAGCCGCGCACCGGCGTCATATCCCTGATACAACCAAAGGTTTTAGCATCGATGCTCGCGCCGGCGGCCCAGGAGCCCGCGGACACAAGGCAGTAAAAAAACAACAACCCGGTTCTGGTTAATAATCCCATCATGTCCAACTCCCTAGATTAAGGTGAAAACAGTTCTCGGTAACAGTGCGCATAACCACTGTCTTTCTCCTGGTCGCTAAGTTTTTCCGCCACAGCCGGGTCGTCCAGCCTGTCCCGAATGCGGTCGGCAACAAACTTCGAAAAAGCCTCACTCACTTTTTCATCGACGAAGAGATCGGAAAAGGAGTCTACCCACAACCGCATCGAACTCTTCGCGCACGTCA
>JAACFI010000178.1 GCA_009937575.1 Haliea sp. | reverse complement strand
GGGCACCCTGTCCTTCTATACCGAGGAGCGGGACGGTTTTGCCGACAACAACCCCGATCCCTTTGGCAATTTCCTGGCCGGAGAACCCTCCAGCGATGAGTTCCAGGACACCGAGACAGATGCGGCCCGGGTGGCCCTGCTGTGGGACATAACCGATTCACTGGCAGTGGGTTACACCTTCGACTACAGCGACGTGGATGCCACGCCGCGCCTCGGCCAGTTGACCCAGACCAGTTCCAACTCCTGGCTGTACAGCGGCGGCCTGCAGGATCCGTACATCACCAAGGACGACGAGCGCGAGGAAAACGGCAGCAATGACTGGGCCTTCGAGGAGGCCTCTGAAACCGAGAGCCATACCCTGGATATCACTTGGCGGGGGGACAATATCGCCCTGCGCTCCCTGACTTCCTACCGCGACCTGGATTGGGACGACGTCATCGATATCGACGGCACGGCGATCGACATTTTTCACTCCGAACGCCACATCGACTACGACTCCTTTTCCCAGGAACTGCAGTTGACGGGCAGCTACGACAAGCTGGATTACGTGGTGGGACTCTACTACTTCGAGGAGGAAGCGGACGTCTTCAATCCAATCAGTTTTTTCAGTTTTGCCGGTGTTCCAACCGGGGAAAACAGCTACGGCCTGGATAACGACTCGATTGCCGCCTACGGCCAGGTCGACTGGCGCCCAGGCATGTTCGACAATCGCATGACCGTCACCCTGGGCGTACGCTGGACAGAAGAAGAGAAAGACCAGTACGTGGTCCACCCGGGCATCTACGACGAACAGGCAGATGATACCTTCGACAATACCTCACCCGCCGTGGCCCTGAGCTGGGCCTTTACCGACGATATCAACGGCTATGTGCGCTACGCAGAGGGCTGGAAGTCTGGGGGCTTTAATTCTGAGGGCCAGACGGCAGAGGAGTTCCTGAATGGCTACAAGGACGAGGAGGTGGCCTCCTACGAGGTTGGCCTCAAGTCCCTGCTGCTCGATGGCCGCCTGAAATTGAACGCTGCGGCCTTCTATAACGAGTTCGACGATTATCAGATCTCGGTGTTTGAGGGTGCGGCCGCTGCTTCCCTGGTGGTCAATATACCGGAATACGAAACCAGTGGTTTCGAGCTGGAGGCCGTGGCGCTGGTCACCGAGAACCTGCAGTTCAACCTGGCCTACGGTTACCTGGACACAGAGTACAAGGACTTTCCCAAGGACTTTGACTTCTTCAGCAAGAACGAGGCGGGCACGCCCTACTCCCCGGAGAACAGCCTGACCCTGGGTATGGACTGGACCATTGCCCGCACTGGATACGGAAACTGGGATCTCCATGTGGATTACAGCTACCTGGACGACTACGTACCCTACATCGACCCGGACCAGAACCGGGCCTCGCAGATCGATGACCGCTCCCTGGTCAATGCCAGGCTCGCCCTGAGCGAGATAGAGCTGGGCGGCGGCATGTTGCAGTTCGCCCTGTGGGGACAGAACCTGACCGATGAGGACTACCGAATCAACACCATCCCCTTCGGCGGCGTCGATCAGCGGGTGGACCCCAACGGCGGCAGTGGGGTGGGCTGGACTACCAGTTACTTCGGTGAACCGCGGACTTATGGGGTGGAGTTGACTTACAGCTTCTGATCCCCGCATCTATGGTGCGCAGTGCGCACCCTACGTTAGATCGGAGTGCGATCAAGGGTAGGGTGCGCACTGCGCACCATCACACTCGAACGCCATCTCCCACTCCCACGCCCCCCGGGATACCGCAACCCCGGGTGCGACAACATGCCACATCCCATCGACCCCGCTGAGCGATATACTGCGCCGGTTTGTATCCTCGCTTTACCGGAGACCCCATGCGCAACCCGATTTACCTCGGCCTGGCGGCCGCTCTTATCGCCCTGCCTTCTTACGGTGATGACCTGGAGGAGCTGATCGTCACGGCCCGTCACGATACCCGCACGATCAACGTCACCGACGAGCTGAGCATATCCCCCGACGTGGCGCAGCTGCTGAAGAAAGCCCCCGGCGCCAGCGTCAACGGTAACGGTCCGCTCACCGGAATCCCCCAGTACCGCGGGATGTACGGGCCGCGGGTAGCCACTTCCATGAACGGCGCCCAGCTGGCGCCCTCGGGCCCCAACTGGATGGACCCACCGATCTCCTACGCGGTGGGCGGCCAGCTGGAGTCGCTGGAAATCTACCGGGGCATCGTGCCGGTCAGCGTGGCCCAGGAGGCCATCGGCGGCGCCATTGACGCCCGTGCCAATCGCGGCAATTTCACCACGGGGGAGGACTTCGAGCTCAGCGGCCGCATGATCGGCAGCGCCCAGACGGTGAACAGCGGCTACCACCTGAACACTGCAGTTTATGCCGGCAACCGCAACCACCGGATCAAGGCAGCGGCGATGACCGAGAGTGGCGATGACGCGGAATTCAAGGACGGCGATATCACTCCCACCGAATACGAACGCCAGCGCTACGACCTGGGTTACGGTTTCCGTAGCGGCGACCACACCCTGCAGCTGGACTACGGTTACAACGACACCGGCGACAGCGGCACCCCGGCGCTGCCCATGGACATCGAGTCTATCGAGGGAGATCTGTACAACCTGTCCTATACCCTGGACCGGGACCCCAGCGGGCTGCAGATCGCCATCGACCTGTACGCCAGCGACCTGGATCACCGCATGACCAACTACGAACTGCGCGATGCGCCGCCGGTGGCGCGCTGGCGCCGCAATACTGCCGCCAGCGACAACCTGGGCTTCAACGTGGCGACCACCCTGCTGGACGAAACGGGTCGCTGGGTCATCGGTTTCGACGGCTTCAGCGCCGAGCACGACTCGGATATCGACAATCCCAGCAACCCGATGTTCTTCCTCACCAACTTCAACAACGCGGAACGGGATGTCTACGGTGTGTTCGCCGAGCGGCACCAGGAATTCAACAGTGCCTGGCGCGGGGAATTCGGCCTGCGCTACAACCGGGTGGAAATGGACGCCGGCAAGGTGGACGGCACCCCGGCGACCATGCCCCCGGGACAGATGCTGCGGGACGCCTTCAACAGCGCCCAGCGGGACCAGGACGACAACAACATCGACCTGGTCGCCCGGGCCTGGTACAAGGCCAGCGAGACGACCAGCTGGTACGCCGGCCTCGCCCGGAAGCACCGCTCCCCCAGCTACCAGGAGCGCTACCTGTGGCTGCCCCTGGAAGCCACCGGCGGCCTGGCGGACGGCAATACCTATACCGGCAATATCAAGCTGGACCCGGAGGTTTCCAACCAGGTCGAGTTCGGGCTTGATTACAGCAACGACAGCCTGACCCTGTCACCGCGCATTTTCTATAACAAGGTCGACGACTATATCCAGGGCACTCCCAGCGAGGTGGCGCCGGCGGTCATGCTGGTGCGCATGCTGAATGACATGAACGGCACCAGTAACCCGGATCCCCTGCAGTTCAACAACGTCGACGCCGAGCTCTACGGCTTTGACCTGGATTGGGCCTGGCGGGTGGGCGAGCACTGGTCCATGTCCGGGCTGGTCAACTACGTGCGTGGCAAGCGTGACGATACCAGTGACGACCTCTACCGCATCGCGCCCCCCAACGCCACCGTGCGATTGGATTACAGCACCGCAAGCTGGAGCGCCGGGATCGAGAGCGTGATGTACGCGAAGCAGGACAATGTCAGCGACACCAACCGCGAGCAGGAGACCTCCGGCTACGGCGTGGTCAACATGAGCGCCAGCTGGCAGGCCACCCCCAGCCTGCAACTGGCGGCGGGGGTCGACAACCTGTTCGATCGCAAGTACCGGGACCACCTGGGTGGTTACAACCGGGCAGCCAATGAAGACATCGACAGGGGCGAACGCCTGCCGGGCTACGGCGTCAATGCCTTCGCCAGGGTGGTCTACGAGTTTTAATCCCCAATTTGACGCGCCCCCCGCCATGGTCGAGACTGGTACTCAACTGAGTCCAGTCACTGGCGGAGAATAAAATGACCAAAACCAACGCGGTGGGCAAGGACCGTCAATTCTGGGCAGTGCTGCCGGTACTGCCGGCGGGAGAGCTGGCGGGCCTGGCGCAGCAGTATGAAAGCCTGGGCTTCGAGGGCGTATTCGCCACCCAGGTCTACGGCCCGCCCTTCATCCCCCTGGCGGCAGCCAGCACCGTCACCGAGAACCTGAAACTGGGTACCGGCATCGCCATCGCCGCCGCCCGCAGCCCCATGGAAACCGCCATGGCGGCCCTCGACCTGGACCGCATCAGTGAGGGTCGACTGCTGCTGGGACTGGGCAGCAGTATCGCCAGCTGGACCTCCGGTATCTTCGGCACCCCCGATATCAAGCCCCTGACCCACCTGCGCGATACCATCGCCGCCATCCGCCATATTGAGGCGGGGGCCCACAGGGGCCTGGATCCCTACGAGGGCACCTACTTCAAGGCCAACTTCGAGGCCATGCTGCAGACCGCACCCCCCTACCGGGAGAAGATCCCCATCCTGGTGGCCGCCATGCGGGAAAAGATCGTGCGCATGGGCGCCGAAATCGCCGACGGCATTATCGGCCACGCTATGTGGTCGGTGGACTGGACCATCAACCAGATGGTTCCCATCTTCCTGGAGGAACTGGAAAACCACGGCCGCAAGCGCGAGGACGTCATGGTCAGCATCTGGCCCTGGGTCGCCATCAACGACGATAAGGCACAGGCGATCGAGGATGCCCGGGGCAGTATCGCCTACTATGCCAGCGCCAGGCAGTACGAGTCGTTCTTCGCCGACCACGGTTTCCTGGAGGAGGCGAAGGCCTGCCAGGCGGGCATAGAGAAGGACCGCGACATCACCACCTTCCAGCACAACGTGCACGACCGCATGGTGGAGACCTTTGTCGCCACCGGTTCCATGGAAGAGGTGGCGGAAATCCTGGAACCCCTGTGGGGCGTGGCCGATCACCTGTGCCCGGCCCCTCCCCTGTGGAACCTGCCGCCGGAGAAAGTGCAGGAGTACTCCGCGCGCATCGGCATGTTCGTGGCGCAGCAGACCGGCGCGACACCCGGGTGATACCAGGCGGCTTACCGGGGAGAACCGAACCCTGAGTACCGGCTGGCTGTTGCCGCTCATCACCGTCTGCGTGGCCCTGTTGATCCGCGCGGAGCTGCGCTTCGACAAGCGGCAGATCTACGTCCTCAAACCCCTTGCCACCCTGCTGGTGATCGCGCTGGCGTTGACGGCACCAGCACTGCCCGAACCCAGCCCTTATCGCAGCTGGATCCTGCTGGGGCTGGCACTGTGCCTGGGTGGTGATATCGCCCTGATGTTCCAGGACCGGCGCCGGCCCTTCCTGTTGGGCCTCGTGCTGTTCCTGCTCGGCCACATAGCCTATAGCGTCGCCTTTTCGCTGCACGCCGGGATCACCGGCTGGACCCTGTGGGCATTGCTCCTGCTGCTGGTGGCCGGCCTGGCGTTCTACCGGCTGATCGCAGCGGGACTGGGACAGATGCGCCTGCCGGTGATCCTGTACTTCCTGGTCATCTCGCTGATGGTGGTCACGGCAGCAAGCGTGGCGGGCAACCCGGCTATAGCGAGGGAAGCCGCCTGGCTGGTGCTGGCCGGTGCCGGGCTGTTTTATATCTCCGACGTGATGCTGGCGGCCAACCGCTTCTGGCGACCCTGGAAATACAACCGGCTGAGCCTGGCCTTCTACTACGGCGGCCAGGCGCTGATCGCACTGTCCACCCACCAGCTGGCCTGAAGGATCAATCCGCTAACCTCTCGGCGAAATACAATATCCCTACTATAATCAGGTCTATGTCCCCTGCCCGAGAGAGAGACCGATGATAAGAATGGGTGGCGCTGACGCCTTTATGCTGGCCTACGAGACACCGCGCTCCTACATGCACACCTTCAAGGTGGCGATACTGGACCCGTCCACCGACCCGGAGGGCTGGTCCTACGAGAAGTTCTACAAGGACTTCGAGGACCGGCTGCACCTGGTACCCATGTTCCGCTGGAAGTACGCCCGTTCGCCCCTGGGCATCAACCACCCGATGTGGGTAGACGACCCGGATTTCAACCTGCGCTACCACATGCGACGGGTCAACTGCCCGTCCCCCGGCACTCACAGTGCCCTGTGCGAATTCATGTCGGACATCTACGCCTACCAGCTGGATCGCAGCCGGCCCCTGTGGATGAGTTGGGTGGTGGAGGGACTGGAAAGCGGCAAAGTCGCCATCGTCACCCTGGTGCACCACGCCTACGTCGACGGGGTGGGCGCCGCCTGGAACCTGCAGCAGCTCTACCGGCCGGAACCCGGCTGGAAACCGGAGCACGTGCCCGAATGGCAGCCCAGGCCCTGGCCCTCCTGGGGCAAGCGCCTGTGGTGGGGGGCAAGGGACCTGCCGAAGGTACTGATGAAGAACCTTCCCGGGGTGGTTTCCGGTATCCGTGAAAAGCGGGCGCTGGTAAAACGCTACGCCGCCGAGGGCCGGCCGGCCCACCCCAATGCGGGGATGATGCACCAGACACCGATCAACCGGGACCTGTCCTATGGCCGCAGCTTCGTCTGCGACAGCATGCCGCTGGATGACCTGAAGTCGGTGAGCAAGGCCTTCGGGGTCACCATCAACGACGTGTTCATGTGCTGTGTGGCTGGCACTCTGCGCCGCCTGCTGAGCGACATGAATTACAACCCGGACCAGCACCCGCTGATCGGTGGCACGCCCTTCGCCGGCGTGCGCCCGGAGGGTTGGCAGGGCCTGGGCAATTTCGCCACGGTAGACTACTGCTGGCTCAACAGCGACATCGAGGACCCGGAGCAACGGCTACACGCCAGCCACGAGGCGGCAAAGGAAATGAAAGAACACCTGAAGGCGACGGTGGCGGCCGGCGCTGACCTGAACGCGATTATGCAGGTCTGCCCGCCCTGGGTGATTGCCTTCGTCCGCTGGTATATCAATCGCAAGCGCGGCGCCATCGGGTTTTTCGGCAACGCTGTGCTGTCCAACGTACCCGGCCCCCGGGAGCCGATCTACCTCAACCGCTACAAACTGGACAGCTGGTTTTCCACCGGCCAGGTGTTCGACGGCTCCTGCATCAACATGACCATGTGGAGTTACTGTGGCCGCGCCAACCTGTGCATCCTGGCGGACGAGAAAATCGTTCCCGACGGCTGGGTGCCCTACCAGTATTTCCTCAAGGAGCTCGCGCAGCTGGTGGAACTGACGCCGGACGCGATTGCGGCAGACGAGAAACCCGCCGCTTAAAGCCTAGGCATTTTCCTCCCGCAGGAATGCGGGCACCGGCTCGTGGGGCACCACCGAGACCGGGTCGATGTGGATGATGATCTCGGCCCCGGGATAGCTTTCCAGCAGGCTGTCCTCTACCTCATCTGAAATCCGGTGGGCCTGCAGCAGGGGCAACTCGTCGTCCAGTTCCAGGTGCAACTGGATGAAGGTGGCGGTGCCGGCGCGCCGCGAGCGCAGGTCGTGCATGCCGCGCACCTCCGGATGGGTCCTGGCGATCTCCGAAATGCGCTGTCGATCGGCGTCCGGCAGTTCCCTGTCCATCAGGTGGTCGAAGGCCTGCTTTACGATCTCCCAGGCGCTGTACAGGATGTACAGCGCTATGGCGATGGCAAACAGCGCGTCGAACCCGGGCCAGCCGCGCACGGACAACCACAGGGCCAGGATCACGCTGGCGTTGACCAGCAGGTCGGTGCGGTAGTGCAGGGCATCGGCGCTGATCGCGGTGGAGCCGGTCTGGCGGATCACGTGGCGCTGGTAGGCCAGCAGCAGGACGGTGGCGGCTATGGAAAACAGCATTACGCTGATTCCCAGGGTGTAGGCCTCGACGGGCACGGGGTTGATTACCCGGCGGCCGGACTCGAGCAGCAGGAAGGCGGCGGAACCGGTAATAAAGGTGGCCTGTGCCAGGCCTGCCAGGGCCTCTGCCTTGCCGTGGCCGAAGCGGTGTTCTTTGTCGGCGGGGGACAGGGCGTGGCGGACTGCCAGCAGGTTGACCAGGGAGGCCAGGGCGTCCAGGGTGGAGTCGATCAGGGTGGCGAGCATGCTGACGGAGCCGGACATGCCCCAGGCCAAAGCTTTAGCGAGAATCAGTATCAGGGCCACGGTTATCGAGGCATGCGTTGCCCGCCGCATCAGTTGGGCCGCCTTCTCTGGGGCAATCTTGGGCGAGCTGGTGGTGGTTGGGGCCATTGGTCGGGTCGGTATTTGAACCAGGGGGCATTCTAACAAACTCCGATGAGCCGCGTACTTGAAAACAGGACAGGCGCAACTGCTCAGACACAAAAAGCATTCGCTGTTGCGCCTGTCCTGTTTTCAAACACGCCTCTATCTCTCCTTGGCCGTGCATTTTTAACGCGTTGAATCTCGCACCGAATTCGGCGGGAGAGTGCAAACAACTCGCTGCACGTTTGCATCCCTCCGGGATGCCCTCGGTCGGTCGCAAGCCTTAAAGCGCTTCGCTGTCTTGCGCCTCTCCCTCGGTGCAAACGTAATATCCGCGAGTTGTTTCCGCTCTCCCACCTTGCATCGCGTATCGCAATACTGCATTACATTGAACGGCTCGATCGGAGGCCTGGAAGCGGGGGGTTTCTTCGCGGAACTAAAGCCCGGTGCCGAGGGCGTGTCGGGAGACAGCGCTTTTCTGGCTCCCGACCAACCGAGGGGAGCCCGGAGGGCCGCCGGGCATGGAGCGAAGAAAGGCCCCGCTTCCAGGCCGTGTGCAGAGTAAGGAACCGCGCGTCATCCAGCCGCAAGCACGTTGCCATGGTGACCTGTGAGGAAAGTGCGCAAGGGTGCGTGCTTTTCCCGCACCCTGGAGTGCTTTACTCACGGGTCTTACCTCAAGACCAGCA
>JAACFI010000177.1 GCA_009937575.1 Haliea sp. | reverse complement strand
CTGGGACTGGGACTGGGACTGGGACTGGGACTGGGGCCGCAGTGTCCGCCACTGAGCCACGCATCGACAACAGCGGATCGCCCTGTTTTACGGTATCCCCTTCCGACACCAATAGCTGCAGAATCTCTCCGGCCGCCGGCGCCGGTACTTCCATCGAGGCCTTGTCCGATTCCAGCACTACCAGGGAGTCACCCTCTTCCACTGAATCGCCGCGCTGTACGCAGATTTCGATAAGCTCCACCGCTTCGTCGGTGCCGATATCAGGCACGGGAACCGTCAGCTCCGCCACTTGGCTGCCAGCGGGTTCCGGCTCTGGCTCAACCTCGGGCTGCTCGGCCGCAGGCAGCCCGGCTTCGCCCCTGTTCTCCTGCGCTGAATCGGGCGCGGCAATCTCCTCGCCCTCCACCTCGATCACCGCCACCGGCGCCCCTTCGGCCAATTGCTCTCCCTCGGACACCAGCAGCTCCACCAGTGTGCCCGCCACGGTAGAAGGTATTTCCATGGAGGCCTTGTCCGATTCCAGAACAATCAGTCCCTGGTCCAGGGCGATCTCATCTCCCACCGCCACCAGTAGTTCGATCACTTCGGCACCCTCGGCGCCACCAATATCCGGTACGGTTACCTGTTGTTTCGCCACATCGAATTCCTTCTTGTTCAGACCGTCAGCGGGTCTGTTTTATCTGCGGAGATACCCAGCGCAGCCATTGCCGCGCTCACCCTGGCCGGCTCCAGCCTGCCCTCGTCCGCGAGGGCCTTGAGTGCCGCCAGTACCACGTACTCCCTGCTGACCTCAAAAAATTCGCGCAGTTTGCTGCGCGTATCCGAGCGGCCATAGCCATCGGTGCCCAGTACCGTGAAATGACCCGGCACGAACTCCCGGATCTGGTCGGTGTAGCACTTCATGTAATCGGTGGCCGCGACAAACGGCCCCGGCTGATCCTGCAACTGGGCGGTCACGTAAGGGATTCGCGCTTCCTGTTCCGGGTGCAGCATATTCCAACGCAGGGTCGCCTTGCCCTCTCGCTGCAACTCGTTGACGCTGGTGAGGCTCCAGACATCTGCGGCAATCCCGTAATCGCTTTCCAGCGTGTCGGCGGCAGCCTCCACTTCCCGCAGGATGGTTCCCGCGCCGAGTAACTGTACCCGCAGTTCGGTTTCCGCCTCGGAACGCCGCAGGCGGTACATGCCTTGGATAATGCCCTCTTCGACGCCTTCGGGCATTTCCGGTTGCACGTAGTTTTCGTTCATGGTGGTGATGTAATAGAAGCGGTTTTCATCTTCCTGGAACATGCGGCGGAGGCCGTCCTGGATGATCACCGCCAGCTCATAGGCGTAGGCGGGGTCGTAGCTGACGCAATTGGGGATGGTGCTGGCCTGCAGGTGGCTGTGGCCGTCCTGGTGCTGCAATCCCTCCCCGTTCAGGGTGGTGCGCCCGGCGGTGGCACCGATCAGGAATCCCCGGGCCTGGCTATCCCCGGCTGCCCAGGCGAGGTCGCCGATACGCTGGAAACCGAACATGGAGTAATAGATATAAAAGGGCACCATGGAGTAGCCACTGGTGCTGTAGGAGGTCGCCGCCGCCAGCCAGGCCGAGAAAGCACCCGCCTCATTAATGCCCTCCTCCAGGATCTGGCCTTTCTCGTCTTCCTTGTAGAACATGATCTGGCCGGCATCGTGGGGCGTGTAACGCTGCCCCACAGAAGAGTAGATGCCCAGCTGCCGGAACATGCCCTCCATGCCGAAGGTACGCGCCTCGTCGGGTACGATGGGTACTATCCGCTCGCCGATTTTCTTGTCCTTGACCAGGCTGGATAACAGGCGCACGAATGCCATGGTAGTGGAAATTTTCCGCTTGCCGCTGCTTTTCAGCTGGCTGCCAAAGTCAGACAGGGGCGGCGTATCCAGCAGATCCATCTGGTGACGGCGGGCGGGCAGTTGCCCACCCAGTTCTTTCCTGCGCTCGCGCATGTAGCGCATCTCCGGGCTGTCTGGGTCCGGGCGGTAATAGGGCACGTCCGCCAGCTCCTCGTCGTTGATGGGAATGCCGAAACGATCGCGGAAGGCCTTGAGGCTGTCCATGTCCAGTTTCTTCAGGGAGTGAGTTTCGTTATTGGCCTCTCCTGCTTCACCGGTGCCATAGCCTTTCACCGTCATCGCCAGGATGACTGTCGGTCGCTCCTTCTCCTCCACGGCCTCGGCGTAGGCGGCATACACCTTGTAGGGATCATGCCCACCCCGGTTGAGGTACATGATGTCGTCGTCGGACAGATCCGACACCAGATCCAGCAACTCGGGGTATTTGCCGAAGAAGTGTTCGCGGGTGTAGGCGCCGCCATTGTACTTATAGTTCTGCAACTCGCCGTCGCAGACCTCGTCCATACGCTTCTGCAACAGGCCGGTCTTGTCTTTTTCCAGCAGGGGATCCCACTTTCGCCCCCAGATCACCTTTAAGGTATTCCAGCCGGCGCCCCTGAATACGCCCTCCAGTTCCTGGATGATCTTGCCGTTACCCCGCACCGGCCCGTCCAGTCTCTGCAGGTTGCAGTTGATCACGAAAATCAGGTTGCCCATTTTCTCCCGTCCTGCCAGGGAGATGGCCCCCAGGGATTCCGGTTCATCGCACTCGCCATCCCCCATGAAACACCAGACATTGCGGTCGCCGTGGTCCACCAGCCCGCGGCTCTGCTGGTATTTCAACACCCGGGCCTGGTAAATAGCCTGGATCGGACCAAGTCCCATGGAGACGGTGGGGAACTGCCAGTAGTCTGGCATCAACCAGGGGTGGGGGTAGGAGGACAGCCCGTTACCATCCACCTCCCTGCGAAAATTATCCAGCTGCGGCTCTTCAATACGCCCCTCCAGGTAAGAGCGGGCATACATACCCGGGGCGCTGTGGCCCTGGTAGAACACCAGGTCACCCGGATGGCCGCCGTCGGTCCCGCGGAAGAAATAATTGAAACCCACGTCGTACAGGGTGGCACTGGAGGAAAAACTTGATATGTGGCCTCCCAGTCCCTCGTCGTTGTCGTTGGCCCGCATTACCATGGCCACGGCATTCCAGCGCACCAGGGACCGGATTCGACGCTCCATGAACAGGTCGCCGGGCATCATCTTCTGGTCGGCGGGGGCAATCGTGTTGCGGAACGGGGAGGTAATCGCCGGTGGCAGGCGCAAGCCCGCATCGACCGCGTGTTTGGTAAGTTCCAGTAACAGGAAAGAAGCTCTTTCCGGGCCGGTGTGCCTGACCACTTCGTCCAGGGCGTCCAGCCACTCCCGGGTTTCAATAGGGTCCTTGTCTTCTGCCATGTCAGCCAACGCCTCCGCCTGTGCTCGCAACAGACAGAACCCCGGCTTTATAGTTCTAAATTAGAACTAATAATGCAGGGCTCTGATGATAAGTATAGGTATTTCTGACGATCTCGCCGAGAAATACATGGATTTGAATCCGGATTTGTAAAAATACTACAGCAACAGGGGGTAAATTGGAATATTGGTTCTATTTTAGAACTTTAAATTTCAGATTTTCCCCTTAATTATGGGGGGGGTTTGCGCAGTAGAAAGGCGCCGCCAACAGGCACCTTTTTGTAAAATAACTACCTCAACGGGATTCAGTCGATAACATAGGTGGTATGACCATCCTTGATGGCCTCCGCGCTGTCGTATACCTGCGAGTCCGCTTCGGGGAATTTCTTCCATTTCCCCGGGGTCACCACCTGCAGTGAATGCCGCTGTGACAGGAACACGCGCTGGTAATAGGCGGCCCACGACTCGAGCGTGAGCGCCTCGACCGCCTCGGCGAGCGCCTCGCGAGCATCAAAGTCCCACTGTTTCTTGGCGATGGACTGCCAGTAGAACTCGGCACGCTCCCACATGTTCTTGTCCGGCCGCCGGATTTCTGCGAGCAGGGCAGCCCGGTGGCGCGCGAATTGGCCCTCATCCAGTTCGGGCACTACCTGCTGCATGAACGTTTCCATGGCTTCCACCACCGCCGGTGCATCGGCGACCGGGGACTGAACCAGCATCACCAGGCCCGGAACATCCCGCTGGGGCCAGGAGAAAGCGCTCACCACGTAGCCCAGTTGTTGTTCGGTTCTCAACTGCTGGAAGAACCCTGATTTCATGATCTGCCCCGTCAGGAGGGTCGCTGCCCGGTCTGCCCAGCTGTTGTCCCCGCCCTGCAGGTACCAGGCAACCACCGAATCGTCATGGGGTACATCGACCTGGTACCGCAGCGATTCACCCCCGGCCAACCGCAATACCCTGACCTCGGGTAACTGGGGAGCCGGCGCCACAGGAACCACCTCGCCCACCATCCCGGACACCTGTTGCACTACCTCGGGCGAGTAATTGCCGTATAGCAGTATCTCGGCGGTAGCCCCGCGCCAGAATGCCGCCACATAGGCTTCCAGTGCCTTCACGTCCAGCTGCTCCAGTTCGTCGATGAGCGCCTGCTCTCCCCACTCCCCGTACAACAGCGCCTCGCGCAGGTCATCGATAACCTGGCTGCTGGGACGCTTGGCAACCGTGTTGCGCAGGCCGCGGATCATATCGCTGCGGATATCCTCGAAGCGCTGCGGATCGAAGACCGGCTCCACCAGCACTTCCAGCAGTTGCTGTAAAAGAACCGCCTGCTTGTCGTCGTAGCCGCTGATCCGCAGGCTGATGCCCTGGGCGTGCTTGTAAAAATTGAAACTCAGGCCCGCCAGCAAGGCGGGGTAGGCGAATTCATTGACCTGGTCCTTCAACAGCGAGGTGTAAAGTACCGCCGCCGCACTCTGGCCTGCGGTTTGCCCCACCTCGGGCGAGCGGAAGTTGATGTATGTCGCGCCGCGCGGCACGCGGAACTCCTCGTCCTGTTTGAACCAGATTTTCTGACGTTTGCCTTCCAGTACGACAGCCGGCACCGACGGGTTGTTGGGATCCAGGTCTACCAGCGAGACATCATCGGCAATGAACTGGTTGCGCTCCGGCAGATGCAGGGCGTCGGCACTTTGCTCACTCCGCCAGGTCCCGAGCTGCACGCTGGCCACCAGCTCACTTGAATAAGGCACCTGGTAGCGATCTGATACCTTGTCCGTGGCAACGTCTGTATCGTTGAATACCACGATCGCATTTTCCGGGGTCAGGAGCTGGAACAGCTGGCCGATAACTTCCGCATCATACTGGGTCATGGTAAAGGCCCCACGCAACACATCCTCGGGATCGTAGTAGTGCATCTGGCTGGCCAGGCCGCTGACGTAACGTATGGGCTCCACCTTTTCCTTGAAGCGGAAGTTGAGCTCGGCGAGGCGGGCCTGCTCTTCGTACAACCAGGCCTGCGGTCCCTTGCCACGAAGCATATCGGTGTAGGCAAACAGTAATTGAAGGACTCGCTGGTATTCAGCGACACCTTTTTCCGTCAGGTTGATGCTGACGCTGAACAGCGAGCCCCCTCGCCACCCGAGTCCCGCACCGGCAGCAACACTCTCGGCCAGCCCCTCCGCCTTCAACCGGGAAAGCAGGCTGCCGCCCCCTTCGTGACCGACCAGGTTACCCAGGAAGGCCACGGGCTTGACCCGGTAAAGAGCCCGGTAATCGGGGATGGGAAAGGAAACCTGCAATTGCCTGAGCGTTGCCTGGGGCTGGATCTGCACCAGCATCGGCAGGCTGCCGGTAGCAAACAGGGGCGCCTCTATCTCTGCCGGCTCATAGGATTTGTTGGGAATCGCACTGAACATCGGGGTGACAAGTGCTTCCAGCTCGTCCAGGGATTCGGCCCCCATGACTACCAGGCGCATGGCGTTAGCCGAGTAGTGCTTATCGTAGAAACTGATCAGCTCATCGCGAATGCTGGAGCCCGGCCTGTCCGCGAGGCTGTCCAGGCTGCCCACCGCAAACTGGCTGAAGGGATGCTCCTGGTTCATCACTTCCTGCAGAACATCCAGGCTCCGCCGGGCATCACTTTTCAGGCCCATCTGGTATTCAGCTTCCACCGCGTTCTTTTCCCGGTCCACATATTGGGCATCAAAGCGCGGGGCGATGAAAAACTGTGCGAATCGATCCAGCGCCTCGGGCAGGTGGGGGGCGTTCACGTCAAAGAAATAATTGGTGTGTTCGAAGCTCGTATAAGCGTTGCGGCTGCCCCCATGCTCGGTGATGTAACGCTCATATTCTGCAGCATCGGGATACTTGTCTGTTCCGAGGAACAACATGTGCTCCAGGAAATGGGCCAGCCCGCCCCTTCCCGGCGGATTATCCCCACTGCCCACCCTGACATCCAGGGAGGCGGCCGCCTTGGGGGTATCCGGGTCAGATATCAGCAGTACCTGTAGCTGGTTTTCCAGGGTCAACAGACGGTAGTCGAGATCGTCATTGGGACTCTGTATCGGCTGCACCGGGGTCGCCGGCGCCGCCACAGCGTTGGCAGGCGCCTCCAGGGCGGTCTCTGGCTCGGCAGTACGCTCACAGGCCGCCAGGATCGCGGCGGTAAACAGCACAAGTACGGCGGGCAGGGGCTGAACCCCCCACCGGGAAAACAACGCAGACATTGATTACTCCATCAGCTTAGCGTTTCTTGTTCGACCTTCTCGGTCGCGACCTCGGCGGTAGGCCAGGCATTGATAACGGCCTTGATCAATGTGGCCAGGGGTATCGCGAAGAACACCCCCCACAGCCCCCAGATACCACCGAAAAAAAGTACCGCCATGATAATGGCGACGGGGTGCAGGTTTACCGCCTCGGAAAACAGCAGGGGCACCAACACGTTACCATCCAGGACCTGGATGAGCACATAGACAGCAAAAACCGCATAAAATTCACTGCCCACTCCCCACTGGAAAAAAGCCACCATCACCACCGGGATCGTGACCAGCGCGGCGCCTATATAGGGGATAATGACCGACAGGCCCACCAACAGGCCCAGCAGTGCGGCGTAGTTCAAGCCCATCCAGGCAAAGGCGAAGTAGGTCACCAGGCCGACGATAATGACCTCCACTACTTTACCCCGGGCGTAGCGGGCAAACTGCATATTCATCTCGCTCCAGATCCGGCGCAGCAGCGGACGCTCGGCCGGCAGGAAGCCACTCAGCCAGCCGAGGATCTGTTCCCTGTCCTTGAGGAAAAAAAACACCAGCAGGGGAATCAGGATCATATAGACCATTACGGTCAGGATACCGGGTATCGACGCCAGGGTACGGGTGACAATGGTCTGCCCCAACCCGGCCAGCTCTGCCTGGGCCATGTTCATGACCCCACTGAGCTGAGCCTCGGTCACCAGTTCCGGGTACTTCTCGGGCAAGACCCCGAGGAACTGCTGGGCCTGTTCCAGCATGCGCGGGGTTTCGCTCACCAGGCTCATCAGCTGCCGCCACACCAGGGGTAACAGCCCCAGGGAGACGCCAAAGAAAACACCGACAAATACGATATAGGCAATGGCAACCCCGACACTCTGGGGCAGGCCATGGCGCTGCAACTGCGAGGCCACCCCCTGCATCAGGTAGGCGAGCACGATGGCCGCGAGCAACGGTGTCAGGATATCGCCGATGGTCATCAGCAGGACCACCGCAATGGTCAGGATAACCAGCAGCAGGACCGACTCTTCCTCGAACAGGTAACGCCGATACCACTTGTTGAAAATCTCCAGCATCTCGTTTCGGGCTCCGGTGATCAGCTCTTCTGCAGCAGGTGTGTGTACACGCCCCCGCGCTCTTCACTTTCAAGCAGCAGGTGGCCGGATTGTTCCGCGAACACGCGAAAATCGCGTATCGAACCCTGGTCTGTCGCCAACACGCGCAGACGCTGGCCGGGCTCCATACCATTAAGCGCGCGCTTGGCTTTCAGCAGCGGCATCGGGCACTGCAGGCCCGTGGCATCCAACTCGATAATCTCCGCGCTCTCCATTTACCAGCCTTTCTCTGTTACGGGCGCGCCAGTATAAGCTATTCCCCCCCGGGGAATGAACTTTCCCCCTTTTGGCGACTCCAAACACTGACGGGGCATGTGCCGATAGTACCTGCATGCAGTACAATGCAGGACAATTCAATTTGTAGATTAGTGGTTCCTTCCTTTGCTTGATTTTTGGGGGACAGCAGTTCTCCGACACCGGATTGCCGGTATCGTGCTGCTGTCTTCACTACTATTGTTCACCTGCGCAGGTCGGGCGGAAGAGCTCAAGTTACCGAAACTGGGCGAATCCAGCACCAGCATGTTCTCGGCCGAATTCGAACACCAGCTGGGACGCGCCTGGCTGCGATTTTTCCGCGCCCAGGCGCCCACCATCGACGATCCCCTGCTGTTCGATTACCTGGAAAACCTGATCTACAAACTGGTGACCCACAGCAAGCTTGAAGACCGGCGGATAGAGCTGGTGCTGGTGAACAACCCGACCATCAACGCCTTTGCGGTACCCGGCGGCGTGATCGGGATTCACAACGGCCTGCTGCTGTGGGCACAGACCGAGGATGAACTGGCCACCGTACTGGCCCACGAAATCGCTCACCTCAGCCAGCGACACTTCTCACGCGGGGTGGAATTCCAGAAGAACCAGGCGCCAATCACCACCGCTGCCATGCTGGCCAGCCTGATCCTGATGGCCACCGCAGGCAGTGATGCCGGCATGGCGGCCCTGTCGGCCACCCAGGCGGCAGCACAGGACTCAGCGCTGCGCTATAGCCGCAGTAATGAACAGGAGGCGGACCGGGTTGGCATGCAGACCCTGGTGGATGCCGGCATGGACCCCCACGCCGCGCCGGAGATGTTCGAGCGCATGCTGCAGGCTTCGCGCTACTCCAGCGGCAACCGCATTCCCGAGTTCCTGCGCACCCACCCCCTGTCTGAAAATCGTATTGCCGACACCCGCAACCGGGCCCTGCAGTATCCGAAAGAGGAACGCCCCGTCAGC
>JAACFI010000176.1 GCA_009937575.1 Haliea sp. | reverse complement strand
CTGCCAGTGTTGCGCTCTCCCAGCTGAGCTATAGCCCCAAAACTTGATCTAACTCTTTGATCAATATAGGTTTTTATCCCTACAAGATCAACAACGAGGTGGGCATTTTAGAGACAGGCGGTGCCGCTGTCAAGGCGCCCTCCCCGACCCTATAACGACAGCCACAGGCGCAGCAGGTGACGGCGCTTTGCCGGGTCGTCGTAGTCCTCGTAATCGGTGCGCGCGTGCAGGATGCTGTGGTTGGATAGCAGCTGTATATCGCCGGGCTGCAGATCCATGTCCAAATACATGCCAGGCTCCATGGCGATGGCCTCATATGAATCCAGCAGGTCCTGCTCCAGTTCGGTGAGAGGCGGCACGTCGTCATGACGCACCACCGAGCGGAAATAATCTGCGTGGTAAAAGGTGCGCAACTCACCACCGGCATAACAACAGGGCTGTATCGGCAGGCTGCTGCCCGCCGCATTCACTTCCTTGTCACGGATATCCAGCCGCATCGACTGAAACAGGCGCGCCGCCAACTCGGGCCGTCGCTCCAGCAGCTCGTTGAACACGGACACGGAACTCACGATGCGGCTCTGGCCGCCGGTCTTTGCCTTGTTGAGACACAGCAGACCCACCACGTCGGCGGCATCACAGTGGTAATCAATATTTGCCGAAGTCTTGTAGAGGCGCACCACCTCCCCGTCGCGGTCGGCACCGGTGTCGATTACATGCCCCAACAGGTGGCCCTCGGGATTCTGCTCACCTGGCCGACCCAGGTGCAAGCCGAAACACCAGAAGAACAGTTCTGCCTCCTCCTGGGTCCAACTGTCCACCGGCACTCCGCGGATTACCTGCAAGCCAATCCCCGTCTGCAGTTCACGCCGCCAGTCTTCAATTGCGGAAGCAAGCAGCGCCAGGGGAAAATCCGCCGCCGTCAGCTCCTTTACCTGCCTGCCTAGCGCCATTGCGGACTGGACCGCACTGCGCATCTCCTCCACCTGCTCGCTTGAAAGCCGATAGGCCGTCTGGTCAAGCGCGGGCATATCTTCGCCCCGCCAGGCAGCAGGGCAGTTAACCGGGCTGTCCAGCGCCTGCTCGTGGGGACGGTCGAAGTAGTGCAGGGTCTGCTCTATAAAGGAAAAATAGGCGTTGTAGGTCATCATGTCCTCGGGGCGATCAGCGTCAATAACCGCGACTCAGGTCAACTATATTAAGTAGTTTTTCTCCAGCTACATAACGGCGCAGGTTCTCGCCCGCGACAAGCAGGGTATTGCGCCGGCTGAGATCAGAGTGCGCGGCAACATGTGGCGTGATGATGACATTATCAATACCCCACAGTGGATGGTTGGGCGGTAGAGGTTCGGGGTCCGTCACGTCGAGGCCCGCCCCGGCGAGAGTTCCATCGCGCAGCGCGGAAATCAGGGCTTCGGTGTCGGTCGTGCTGCCCCGACCCACGGAAACGTAATAGGAACCCTTGCGCAAATTCCCGAAAAATTGTTCATCTATTGCTCCGCGAGTTAACCCCGTGAGCGGCAGCGCATTGACGACCACGTCTGCGCGTTTCGCCAATTCATTGGTCTCCTCCGCGAGCCCCACATACTGGACGAACCTGGGCCCGGTACGGCTCGAGTTGCGAGTACCAATGACGGTCATACCCAGACCATGGGCCTGCCGGGCGGTCTGGGTGCCAATACCGCCCAATCCCAGCACCAGCATGGTCTTACCGTTGACGGATACGGGCGGAGGTAGCTTACTGTCGCCTCGCGCCCATCTTCGATCCAACTGGCTGTCGCGATAATGATGAATGTTCCGGGTCAATGCCAGCATCAGCGCTATCGCGGACTCGGCGATCGTTTGGCTGGCCACCTTCTGGCTGTTGGTCGCAATCAGGCCACGATCGGCCAGGCCCTCGATTTGCATACAGGAATCGAGGCCGGCCCTGTAGATATGGATATAGCGCAACGCGTCCGCGGCCTTGATCGCAGCTGCGCTACAAATGCCAAAATACGCGTCGGCGCCTGCCATTGCGTCAACGCTGCGACCGTCGGTGAAGACCAGTTCCGCGTCACCAGCGGCTATTCGCAACCAGTCCCTGGAGCCCGGCCCGCTCTCCGGGAGATCTCCCCAGAGCAGCATCACGATTTTTTTGGGGGGCTGCCAGCCTGGCATATCGCGTACGGCCGTTGCCGATTCACGAAGACCCAACTCCTCAACCAATTTCTCCATTGATATGGGCTGGGCCAGCACCGCAAGCGGCAGCGTGAAGACAACTGCGATTATCCATCGAGAAAACGCATTCATCCCTGTACCTCCTCAGCTAGCGAACTCATCCGACGCATATGCGATACTTTACACCATGCTCTGGATCATTCTTTTTCTGGTTCTTCTAGCCCTCGTCATTCTGCCCAGCTTATGGGTAAAGCACGTGATGAGTAAATACCGGAATCCCGCTGAACGCTACCGCGAAAAGGGCAGCGGTGGCGAGCTGGCCCGGCATTTACTCGACATTTTCGACCTGGCTGAGGTAAAAGTAGAAGAAACTCCAGTTGGCGACCATTATGATCCCGTCGACAAGGCGGTGCGACTCACACCCGATAACTATGCCGGTTATTCACTGACAGCGGTCACAGTGGCCGCCCACGAGGTGGGCCACGCCATCCAGGATGCGCGCGGCGAGTCGTTGTTCCGTACCCGGCAAAAGCTGGCAAAAGCCGCAGTAATCGGGGAGCGGATCGCCGGGATACTGCTGGTGGCTGCCCCGGTTGTATTCGTGCTCACCCGGCTCCCACAGGCGAGTGCGTTGACGATACTGATCGGTGTTGCGTCAATGGGACTGGGGACCCTGGTCCATCTCACAACACTGCCGGTGGAACTCGATGCCAGCTACGGCAAAGCCCTGCCGATCTTGCGGGAAGGTAATTACGTGCATGAAGAAGACCTGCACCACGCAGAGAAGATACTGAAGGCGGCGGCGCTCACCTATGTAGCGGGCTCACTGGCCAGCCTGGTCAACCTCGGCCGCTGGATTGCGGTATTCCGCAGATAGGCTCGACTCCCATCAGGGCAACTTGGGGCTCACTTGAATGAGCTTGCCGCCGTTACCATCGGTCAGCAGGTACAGGTAGCCATCGCGGCCCGTTCGCACATCCCTGATACGCTCGCCGAGGTCGCTGAACAGTGCTTCCTGTTTCACTACCTCCCCTTGCTCCAGGTCGATTCGCCGCACCTCCCGGTCAACCAGGGCGCCAATGAATAAGTCGCCGCGCCATTGTGGAAAGGCATCACCCTCGTACCACGCCATGCCGGAGGGCGCGATGCTGGGCACCCAGTGGACCAGGGGCTGTTCCATACCCTCCGCTTCCGTGTAAGGCGAAACCCGTGCACCGCTGTAGTTCACACCGTGGGTAATCGCCGGCCATCCGTAGTTCTTGCCGGCCTCCAGGACATTGATTTCGTCGCCGCCGCGGGGGCCATGTTCATGCAGGAGGACGGCGCCCCCGGGGCTCAAAACGAGCCCCTGGGGGTTGCGGTGACCATACGTCCATACCCGCTGCGCGGGACCATCACCAAAAGGGTTGTCACCCGGCACGGTGCCATCGTCATTGATGCGCAGTACTTTGCCGAGCTCGCTATCGAGGTCCTGCGCCTGCTCACGGTAATCGAAGCCGTCGCCGGTGGTCAGCAGCAGGGTGCCATCATCCAGGAAGAGCATTCTGCCGCCGTAGTGCTGGGGTGTGTCCTTGAGCGGTTCGACCAGAAGAATCTGTCTGGCATCCGCCAGCCTTTCACCCTCCAGCCTGGCACGCGTAATGGCCGTGCCATTTGCCTCTGGCGTCCCGTGGGCATAGGACAGATAGATGAGCTGATTTGAAGCGAACTCAGGGTGCAACACCACATCGAAAAAGCCCCCCTGGCCCGCGACATATGTGGGTGGTACTCCGCCAATCTCGGTTGTCGTCCCGTCTTGGACTACCCTCAGCAGCTCGCCTCCCAGTTGCGTGACGAGAAAGCTGTTGTCGGGCAACTCGACAACCGACCAGGGGCGATCGAGGTTCTTGGCCACGGTTGTCAGGACGAATTCGACAGACTGCGCATGTGCCGCCACCGCCACCAAAATCCAACCGCACAAAGACAGAACTACTGCGCGCAGCGATAAGAGAGCCATTTTCTTTTCCTTTGCGTATTCGTCAGTCATTATACGTACTGTTTTGAAAAGGGATGAATGGCAATGCTCCACTCTTTAAAAGCGTTCATACCAGCTGTGATCCTCGCCTACCTGGTTGCCAGCGTACTGGTTACCCAGGCAAATCTGGCGGCTGTGCAGTCTATGGGACTCGAAGTCGGCGCCGGCGTGCGACTGGATACCACTCTGAAGGATATACTGGGCATGGCATCCAGCTACCTTATTCTCATCCTGGTGAGCTTCGCCCTGGCGATTCCTGTGGCGGCGCGGCTGGCGCGATTCCTGCCTGCACAACGCACGCTGCTGTTCACGCTGGCAGGATTTGTCGCCATCGTTTCCCTTCACCTGATTATGCAAGCCGTCCTTGGTGTTTCAGGCATAGCGCCTACCCGCACACTGGCCGGGCTGTTAAGCCAGGGACTGGCGGGGGTCGTGGGCGGCTTTTGCTATGCGCACGTCTCTTCCAGGGGCTGAGGTTGGCAATCTCCGCGGAGATTTTTACTGTATTAAGCTCACAGCCAGAACCGGCATAACAAGAGAGGTGCACCCGTGTTAGGTAAAATCATTCTTTGGGTTTCCGCGGTAGTGTTTATCGCTTACGGAATCGCCTGCTTTTTTTCGCCGGGGCTGCCTGCTGGGTACGCAGGGTTGGTGATGAGTAATGGTGATGCCTTTTCTGAGATCGGAGCTATGTATGGCGGACTGCAGACCGGGTTCGGGCTGTTCTGCCTGATTGCTGCGCTAAAGCCGGAGCACTATCGCTCGGGCTTGTTGCTGCTGGTGATTTGTATTGGTTTGCTGGCAGTGGGTCGGCTGTATTCCACGGTGACCGGGACTGGGGAGGTTGGCACTTATACCTGGGGGGCCATGGGGTATGAGTTTGCTACGGCGATTTTGGCGGGGATTGCGTTGCGTAAAGCGTGATTACTTAAAGCCGCGTTTTGATGGTGCGCATTGCGCACCCTACCTTTGATCGGAGTAGCGTAGGGTGTGTACCACGCACCATCAGATCCCAATGCGAAGTGACGTAGGGTGCGCTCCGCGCACCCTTATTCCCGATACGGACCGACGTGGTGGTTACTTGCGTTTGGGGAGTTCGGGGGAGCAGATGAAGAGGCCCTCGGCGCTGGCGGTGACTTCGCCGTTTACTCGCATTTCGCCGCGGCTGAATTGCTTGCGCTCGTCCTGGCGTTCGTTGACGCCCCACAATTCAATCGATGTATTTAAAGGGGTCTTGCGGTGATAGCGAATGGTGAGGGTGCCGGTAAATCCGGCCTTCCCGGTGATGACATTCGCCATGGACAGGACCTCGTCGAAAACCGCGGCAATGATGCCACCGTGCACGCTGTCCGGGGGACCGGCATAGGTGGGTGAAAACGTGGCTTCGCCGTGCACCTCGTTGCCCTCTTTCCACATGCGGATGGGCGGCGCAATGGGATTGCGCTTGCCGGTAACGGGGCTGTAGGGCATAACCGCTGTGAGGTCCTCCTCATTCCAGGCAAAACCGGGGGTGTCGCTGGCAATGGATATAGTCGACCAGCCCTCTCCCTGCTGAAGATAGGGCGCCAGGGTTTCCATGGCCTGGCGGATATGCCCCGTGGCCTCGGCCAGAACGTCATCTGGGGCATTGCTGCAACGCAAATGATGGATCAGTTGGGCGGCGTCTTCGGTGATCGCCTCCAGTTGGCTGGTAGTTGTCATTTCTTTGGGCAAGATCTCACCTGTATACACTTTACTTGTCTACCCATGGTGGAGAAACGTCACCACGCGAGCAATAGCGCAAACCACCGGACTTACGATTAGTATAAATTTTCGCATTCTCCTGTGAGTTAATCCCGTTGTTCCGACCTTACTTCTCTAGGCACCGCACCTGACAGGCATTACTATCCGGTTTTGAAATCGACTTGAGAGAACATATACCTTGAACATCGCACCCGAAACCGTCGTCGTTTTTCACTACAGCCTGCGCAACGAGGAAGGGGAGGAACTGGAGTCCTCGCGAGGGGCGGATCCCACGGCCTACCTTCACGGTGCCAATAACATTATCCCCGGGCTTGAAACGGCCATGACGGGCAAATCCGCTGGAGACATCTTCAGCGCAACGGTGGCTGCGGAGCAGGCTTACGGGTTACACAATCCCGAGAAAGTGCAGCGGGTGCCGGTGAAACACCTGTTGTTCAAGGGTAAACTGCGGCCCGGGATGGTGGTGCAACTCAATACCAGTGACGGCAGGATTCCCGTCACCGTCACCAAGGCAGGGAGACACAGCGCAGATATCGATACCAACCACCCCCTGGCGGGACAGTCGCTGACATTCGATATCGAGATTGTCGACGTGCGAGCCGCGACCGCGGAAGAACTGTCCCACGGCCATGCCCACGGACCCGGTGGGCATCACCACTGATCAGGGACTTCAGTCCCCGTAGTTATCCCGCAGGTACTCGAGAATATCCCCCGATTCGAACAGGCCCTGTTCAGTATTCGGATCATAGAGGTAAGGGATGGAAACCTTGCCCTCGGTATTCTGCAGCACCCGGCGGTTTTCCAGCTGGCTGTCCGGCCTGATATTAAAGCGCTTGCGCACCGGCGGCAGGATCCACTCCTGTAGTTGGGTGCGGCCACAGCTGCGCAGGATGTAGGGGATTTCCATTTCGCACAGCAATTCACGCACCGGGCGCGCGTAGGGGCTGGACTCGAAGCTGTAAAGCTCCAGCATATATTCAGGCTCTGCCCCGGGCCTGGCCTGCATACCATTCTGCACCCGTGGCGCACTGGCGAGCATGGAGCCGAGGGTCTGCAGTCTGCCGGCCCGCCACTTCAGGGGCAACTCACGCTGGCCATAGGTCTCGAACAGGTAGGCCACGATATCCAGGGACTCGTACATCTCCTCCCCGGTATTGGGATCCACCAGGTAGGGGAACTGGGCCTTGCCGCCGCGCTCCACCACCTGCGGGCGAAAACGCTCGCCCTTCTTCGGGCAGGGGTAGATTTCCACGTCGAGATCCAACTCAGTGATCGCCTCCCGCACCAGGCGGCAGTAGGGACAGTTTTCGATATCGTAGAGTTGCAGCATGATTTCCGGCTTTACTGCAGCCGGGGTGCTCTGAATGCCATTGCTGGCACGCACGAAGGTGGAGATCATCGATGTCGCTATATTACCTGCCATAGTCTCGGCCCTCCTACAGGCCCTGGTACTCTTTTTCCAGGCGTTTCAGCGCCTTTTTCGATACACCGCCCAGCACCTCAATGGCGTGGCGTATGCGTGCGCGGCTCATGTCGGGGCCGAGCATTTCCATGGAGTCCACCACGGAGAAAGAGGCGCTGGTACCTGCTATCGCCACGAACAGGGGCACCAGGTAGTCCTTTACCTTGATTTCCAGGGCGTCAGCCAGGCCCTTCAGGTCGTTCCAGATATTATCCCGGGTCCAGTGCCTCTGGGCTTCCAGCCGCCACAGGGCAAACTGCATACCCCTGACGAGTTCTTCTCGCTCACCCTTCACGCTGTCGAAGCTCGCTTCCGTTATAGGCAATTTGCCAGAGACCAGGAAGCCAGCAAGCGGTGCGAAGTCGCTGAGGATTTCCATGCGCTTCTGGGCGTGGGGCAATACCTTCCGCAGACTTTCCTCGTTGTAGCCCCATTCTACCAGCCGCCGCGCCAATTGCTGTTCGTCCAGGTCCTCGCGAATCCACATGCCGTTCAGCCAGCTTAGTTTCTCCACGTCGAAGATCGGTCCGCCCAGTGATACGCGCTGGATGTCGAACTGGCTCAACATTTCCTGCAGGGAGAATTTCTCGCTCTCATCGGGCATCGACCAACCCATGCGGCCCAGGTAGTTGAGCAGTGCTTCCGGCAGGAAACCCATGCGCTGGTAGTAGAGGATACTGGTGGGGTTCTTGCGCTTGCTGAGTTTGGACTTGTCCGGGTTGCGCAGCAGCGGCAGGTGGCACAGCTGGGGCATGTCCCAGCCGAAGTACTCGTACAGCAGTTTGTGCTTGGGGGCGGAGTTGATCCACTCCTCGCCGCGCAGCACGTGGGTAATACCCATCAGGTGATCATCCACCACGTTGGCCAGGTGGTAGGTGGGCATGCCGTCGGACTTGAGCAGGATCTGCGCATCCACCATGCCCCAGTCCAGTTCGATGGTGCCGCGCAGCATGTCCTCCACGGCGCAGGCGCCCTCCTCTTCCGGCACCATCATGCGGATCACGTAGAGCTCACCGGCATCGCGGCGTTTGGCCACTTCTTCTTCAGGCAGTTGCAGGTCTGAGGGTTTCAGGGCGGCACTGTTGCCGGCGGCGCGGCGCGCCTCACGCAGTTCGTTCAATTCCCCGGCAGTGCGGTAGCAAATAAAGGCCTTGCCCTCGTCCACCAGTTGTTGCGCGTACTGGCCGTACAGATCCATGCGCTCGCTCTGGCGATAGGGGCCGTAATCGCCGCCCACGTCCGGGCCCTCGTCCCATTCCAGGCCCAGCCAGCGCAGTGAATCGAGGATGGCCTGCTCAGATTCCGCGGTGCTGCGGGCCTGGTCGGTGTCCTCGATGCGCAACAGGAATTGTCCGCCGTGTACGCGGGCAAAGCACAGGTTGAACAGGGCGATATAGGCGGTGCCTACGTGGGGGTCGCCGGTGGGTGACGGGGCGACGCGGGTGCGAACGGTCATGGTGATCCGGTGTGTGGTAATTGGGAGCGGGGATTATACGGGGTGGGGGGGGGAATGCCCATA
>JAACFI010000175.1 GCA_009937575.1 Haliea sp. | reverse complement strand
GCTGGTGGAGCGGGATGTGGGGCGTCCTGCGCAGCTACAGGGCCCCGCAGAGCGACCTCTATGACCTGTCAGGTGGTGCCGCCGGCATCCGGATCGCGAACCTGCAGAACTTCGACGGCGTCTGCCCGGACGTCGTGTTGGACGAGTTCGGTAACCCCGTCGACCCGCCCGGCAGAGATCGGAATATCCCGCTCGTTCCGGTGCAGTACGATGTGGCGGCGGTGCTGGCCAATGACGTGCTGTCGCAGACTGGATTCGCCGCGGGCGACTTGTTCATTCCAGACAACGCACCAAATCCGGACGATGTGTTGATTGATCCTGGTTTGAACAACAACGAGGGCGGCCTGCTCGATCCCAACGGCGGCACCCTGGTGCTCAACCCACGGGCGACGGCCCCCAACGGCCCGCTGCACGACCCGACCGCCATGATGTACGTGCGGCTGGAAGACCTGCAGCCCCGCTTCATCGACGGCGTTTCGCCCGACGGAACGATCCCGGCGGGAGCACCGTTACCGACAGATGGCATCGACGACCGTTGTCAGGAGCCGGACGGTGCAGGCGGCCTTGATTTGAACATCGCCCTTGCCGGCTGTCCCGTGGAGCTCATAGCCGATGCGCCGGTCGAACCGCTGGTGCTGCGCGCCAACGCGGGCGACTGCGTCGAGGTCACGCTGCACAACAAGCTGATCGACCAGGCCGCAGACATTGACGGCAACCCCGTGTTCACCTGCGAAGAGGATCTGCTGAATCCGGGGAACTGCGTTGCGGATACGCTCGAGCCACTCTTTGATCTCGAAGGCGCGCAGGATGCCCAGGACCAGGGTCTGCTGCTGGTGCAGGCTAACGGCACAACACAAGTGCTACTCGCCAACATCGTATTCGACCAAGTGCCGGATCTGGCAGGCTACAACACCCTGCTGCAGATGGTGATCCGCAACCGCCAGGCCCAGCCGCAACCGACTGATCTGGTCAACGGCGTCTTAGCCAATAGCGTGACCACCTTCAACAACAACCTGATCCGGCCCTCGGCCCATGTGGGCCTGCACCCGCAACTGGTGGAGTACGACGTCACACGCGGCGACGGCACGAACGTGGGTATCAACGGGCAACAAACCGTCCCGCCGGGCGGCCGAACAACCTACCAGTGGTACGCGGGCGACCTGCGGCCGGATTATGCCAATGTATCCGGCGGCCGCAACAACCGCCGGGCCAACCTGTTGGCCACGCCGGTGGAGTTCGGCGGCACCAACCTGATCCCGGCCGACACGGTCAAGCAGGGTCAGAAAGGGCTGATCGGCGCCCTGGTCATCGAGCCCCAGGGCTCGACCTGGCCGGACGCGCTGGCCGACCTCACCGACACCGAGCGCGACCGCCAGAGTGCAACGGCGACCGATACCCGCTACACGCGGGCCGACGTGACGGTGGAATGTGACGGCATAAATGTGCTCACCTGTCCGGACGGGTCCTTCGAGGACCTGGTGGTCGTGGTCCAGAAGGGCAACAACCACCGCCTGGGCGACGGCACGGCGGTGCCCAACATCGCCTCCGAGGGCATAGGTATCCCGGAAGACTCGCACGACGCGGGACAGAAGGGCGTCAACTACGGCTCCGAGCCGGCCTGGTTCCGCTTCGGCCTGGCGCCCGACGCATCCTTCGGTCGCGGCCCCGGCGGGCTCGGCAGCCCGGCGGACGCCTGGAAGATGTACAGCAACGAAAAGGGAGCCGGAGAGGACCCGGCCACACCGGTCTACGACGTGCCGGCCGACGCCGAGGCGCGCCTGCGCCTGCTCGAGCCCACGGGTGTGGGCCGTGGCAGCACCTTCACCGTGCACGGCCACATCTGGCAGCGCGACCCCTACGTCTGCCTCGACGAAGATGGGAACCCCGTCAAGACCGACGGCCTGCCTGGCAAGTGCGCGAATGTCGACATGTCGACGTTCAGGCAGGTGGGATCGCTGTCCATCGGCAAGAACCCGATCGGCTTTTACCTGGGCGGCCAGGAGAGCGTGCAGCCCTACGAGCACTTCGAGATCCGTCTCGAGAACACGGGCGGCCCCAACGGTGTGACGGGTGACTACCTGTGGCGCGACCAGGCGTCGTTCGGCAACACCGACGGCATCTGGGGACTGCTGCGGGTAGAAGACCCACCAACGCCATAGCCATAACCCTTAACCGGTTCTTATTCGTATGAACCGACGGCAGGTGCGGCCCCGAATAAGGGGCTGCACCTGCCTTTTTTTCTTGAGTGTAGGGCGGGTCAGAGGTCAAAGGATTTCAGATTGCAGATTGCAGATTGAGAAGCAAATGCATTTCCTATTGCGAGGTTTTGAGCTCTTAAATCTGCAATCTGCATTCTAAAATCAACAATCGCTGGGCTCCACTACCCCGGCTGATTCATGCAATGGGGAAAGACCGCTGAAGTCCCCTGCGGAGGTGGATAAAAACAGGGTCCTTTTGGCCCAGATTCTTTACTCAAAACTTTGACTTTGTACGAAATCGTGATTACGATATCTAGTTGATATGTAAAATTTTTTCAGATAGACACTACCTGAAAGTGAATTCACTGGAGAGCCAGAAACCCATTCAAAAAAGGATATGTTGATGAAGACAAAAACCCTCAAGAAACCACTCCTTCGCCTCTTTTTCGTTTTGCTGGCGTTTTTCCTGTGCTCAGCGGTCCCCCCGGCAGGTGCGGTCGAGGATGCTGCCAAGACAGGCCTAACAGAGGCCAACAGTGAGAAAGACACTCCCACGGCCAGCAACCGCATCAGCCGCGAGGGGTTGAACATCGAGTTTCTCGCCGGGCCGGCTGGCTCCCGTGCAGACGGCGTCGGCGAACTCATGGAGGGGACCACGGCCGAGGTGGCCTTCCGGATCACCGAGGAGAAGACCGGCAAGCCGGTGCGCGGCCTCTACCCGGTGGCCTACATGGACATGGCGGCCGGCGGGGCGGAATCCCAGTGCAAGGACCGGGTGGGACTCTACCTGCAGGGGCTGGTCGGCATCCGCCCGTTGATAGACCTCAACAGCTATTTTGTGATGGTCATGAACCAGGACCCCACCATCGCGGTGATCGACCCGATCCTTGGAATCCAGGGCCGCACCAACCTCTACGCCCAGGTGATCCTCAAGCGCGCCGGGGCCGACTGGGCCAAGACCGAGGACCAGAAACGCCTATTCGTCAGCATGCCGGTGGCCGACATGGTGGCGCTGGTGGACCTTGAGCAGTTTGTGGTGACCTACAACATCCCAGCCGGAGAAATGCCGACCCGAGTGGTCCTGCAGGCAGACGAAAAGTACCTCTGGGTGGGCAACGATCACAAAAACGCGTCTAAAAGCGGTGTGACGGTCATCGACGTCGAAAAACGCCAGAGTGTCGCCAGCATCCCCACCGGTCCGGGCCACCACGAGATCGCGCTCTCGGCCGATGACCGCTATGCTTTTGTGACCAACCGCGACGGGGGCACCGTCTCGGTCATCGACGTGCAGACCCTGAAGAAGGTCAGGGACCTCAAACTCGGCCCCAGGCCGATCGCGCTGTCGTATTCGGCCCTGAGCAAATCGCTGTACGTGGCCGACGGGGAGACCGGCGAGATCGCCGTGGTGGACAACGACTTGAAGGTGGCCACCCGCATCCGGACCGCGCCGGGCCTCGGGCCCCTGGGGGTTTCCCAGGACGGCCGCTGGGCGGTGGCGATCAATCCCGCCGCAAACGCGGTCTACGTCATCGACACTTCGACCAACCAGCGCGTACACACCGTGCCCATCGAGGGGCGGCCGTTTCGGCTGGCCTTCAGCGGCGCCTTTGCCTACGTGCGGACCCTGGAAACCGAATACGTCCACATGATCAACCTGTCCCAGCTGGACAGGGTCGGGCCGCCGCCGGTGACGCGTTTTCAGGCCGGCAAGCTGGCGCCCGGCAAGGTGCCGAATCTGAGCGTGGCCGCGACCATGGTGCAGGCGCCGGGTGAGGCGGCCATGCTGGTGGTCAGCCCGGCCGACACCACGGTCTATTATTACATGGAAGGCATGAACGCGCCCATGGGCAACTTCCGCAACTACGGCCACCTGCCGCGGGCGGTCCAGGTGGTCGACCGGACGCTGAAGGAGCGCCAGCCCGGGGTCTACTCGGCCAAGGTGCGCATCCCCATGGCCGGCGACTATGACGTGGCCTTTTTGCTGGACAGCCCGGTGATGCTGGAGTGCTTCTCGGTTTCGGCCAAGGCCAACCCGGCCCTTGCCAAGAAGAGGGCCGCGCCGCTGGCGGTCGAATACCTGGTCAAGGAGCGGCGGATCAAGGCCGGAGAAAAGGTGCCGCTGCGCTTCCGCCTGACCGACCCGGCCACCGGGCAGCCGCTGGGCGACCTTCAGGACGTGACCGTGCTGTACTACCCGTCGTCCGGGGGCCATCGAAATGAGACCCCGGCGCGCCATGTGGGCGACGGCATCTACGAGGCCGACCTGGAGCTCCGGCTGCCCCAGGCCTACTATGTGTACGTGGCCTCGCGCTCGAAGAAGATGCCCTACGGGAAGCTGCCGTACATCAGCCTGATCGGGGTGCGCGGCGCGGCCTCCCAAACCACCGGGGCGGCCGGCAAGGAGTAACGCCATGATACGCGCGGCAACCATGTTAACGATTGCAGTGATGCTGATTTTTTCAGGACTCAACCCGCCCGCCGCAGTGGCGGGCTCCGGCCACGGGGGCGGCCATTCTGGCCACGCGATGCCGACCCCGGGCGCAGCGACGCAGGGCAAGGCGGTCGAGGTCGAGCTTCTGGACCTGGCGCTGGTGGACCAGGACGGCCGCAAGGTGCGGTTCAAGAGCGACGTGATCGGTGACCGCCTGGTGATCATCGACACCTTTTACACTACCTGCGACACGATCTGCCCGATTCTCTCGGCCCTGTTCGTCAACCTGCAGCACAAACTCGGCAGCCGTCTAGGCCGGGACGTCGTGCTGGTCTCGATCAGTGTGGATCCGGGGATTGACATTCCGGCGCGCCTCAAAAAATACGCCAAACGCCACGGCGCCCGGCCGGGCTGGATCTTTCTGACCGGCGGCAAGCGCAGTGTCGACCGGGTGCTGCGGGGAATAGGGGCCTATGTGCGCGACTACACCCAGCACGCCCCGGCGATCCTGGTGGGCGACGGCAAGCACGGCGGCTGGACGCGCTATTACGAGTTTCCCAAGCCGGACCTGGTTCTCGGCCGGCTCGAGGAGCTGCGGGCCGCACGGCTGGCTAAAGCGCAATGAACCGCTGGGGCGGTTCATCATCGGTTCAGAGGCACCGGCTTTGATTCGCCCCTTGAGGGGGTTGTACTGCATAGCGACTCTGTTTAAATCCGAATATCGAATTCCGAAACTCGAAACAAATTCGAAATGCGAATGTTCAAATGACCAAGACAAAAGAAATGTCCAGACATACCGACAGCGAACAGAGAGGGGGAGGTGATCCCTGTGCCGGTTGTGGCGATTGCGACCGCGGCCGGGACGCGCTCGACACCCGCAGGGGTGTCCTGGGCAACAGCAGGGGTGCGTTTAACCTGTGGTCGCCCTGGACCTTTATCATTGTTTTGCTGCCGACCGTGTTTTTGAGCTGGCTGTTTTTGCGACCGCTGCTGGCGCCGCCCCTGACCCCGCAGGAGCTGAGGGGCCGACAGATCTACTTTGCAGGCACCAGCCCGTCGGGAGGCAGGATCAAGGCCTACATCGGAAACGACAGGATCGCCTTGCCTGGCTCGGCGGCCACCTGCGACAGCTGCCACGGGTCCGACGGTCGGGGCCGGCCGGAGGCGGGCCGCATCCCCTCCGACATCACCTGGGACCATTTGATGAAACCATACGGCCACAGCCACCCGCTGGACCGAAAACACCCGGCCTTCACCGAGGCCTCGTTGAAACGATCCATCCTCAACGGCCATGATCCGGCGGGAAACACGCTGGACGTCACCATGCCGACCTACGCCATGTCGCTCGAGGACATCAATGACCTGATCGCCTACATGAAGCGGCTGCAGACCGATTTCGACCCCGGCCTCGAGGAGAAAAGCATCCGGATCGGAACACTGCTGCCTGCCGGCGGACGAACGGCAGCAATCGGGCAGGGAATGGTGGAGGTGATGGCCGCTTACTTTGAGGAGATCAACTCCCGGGGCGGGATCTACAGCCGCAAACTGAAGCTGATCGCAGCGCCCTACGAAACCACCGGACAATCCGCGCTTGCGGGTGCCACCCGCCTGATGGACAACGAAGACATTTTTGCCGTGGTGGGGGCGGTGATCGCCGGCGCGGACCGGCAGATGGCCGAACTGGCCGAGGACAAAAAAGTCCCTCTGATCGGCCCCTTCAGCTTCTTTTCGGCCGACCCCGATGCCCTCAATGAGTTCACTTTCTACCTTTACTCGGGGCTAAGCGAGCAGGTCAGAGCGCTGGTGGACTTTGCCGCCCGGGACTTGAAACTGGACAACCCCCGGGTCGCGGTGCTCGGCCAGGGCGACGACCATCAGAAAGACCTGCAGACGGCCATTACGGAGCAGGGCAAAGTGCACGGCTGGTCAGCGGTGGCCGGTTTCAGCATTGTGCCAAACCGTTTCGACGCGGATGGGGCGGCCCGGGCGTTCAAGGAGCAGGGAGTGGACTGCCTGTTCTACCTGAGTTTCGGGGGGCTCAAGACCCTGCTGGAAGCGGCGGACAGGGCAGACTGGCGGCCGCACGTTTTCCTGCCCGGGGCGCTCATCGAAAAAGAGATACTGGAGCTTCCGGTGGGTTTCCAGAAGAGGATCTACCTCTCCTACCCGACCCTGCCGTCGGATCAGACCCCGGCCGGGGTTTCTGAATTTCAGGCGCTGCTCGAGAAGCACGAGCTTTCAGTAAAACACCTGACATCTCAGATCTCCGCCTACGTTGCCGCCAAGATATTTGTGGAGGGGCTGAAGCGCACAGGGAGCGAGCTCAGCCGGGAGAAATTTATCCACTCGCTGGAAAAATTCTACCAGTTTCAGACCGGCCTGACCCCCCGGGTCACCTACGGGCCGAACCGGCGCATCGGCGCCCTGGGCTCACACATTGTCACCGTTGATCTGGAAAACAAGAAATTTACCCCTTTCGGTGACTGGATCGACATCTCGGACAGGGGTTGAAGGAGAAAGAATGATATCACGAATTCAGGTTTTGGTTTGTGTGGTGTTTTTGCTGGTTGCGGTTGTGGCGCTTGCCGAGGAGAAGGGCCACACGGGGGGGAAGAGCCACATAGGAGAAGAGGGCCACACGGGGGAGAAAGGCCACATGGGATTAAAGTTCAAGGAGTACCCCATCAGTGAAGAATTTCGCCACGTTGTGGAGTCTACCTCCCAAGAGGACTCCATACTGGGAAAAGCGGGCGATTACGTGGTCAAGAAATCCGATGTCGATCGCATGCTCGCCTACTATCCGCAGGAAACACAAAGTCGCTTGCAGGAAAATCCGGCTGAAATGCAAACCCTGGTCAAGCGGATGCTGGAGGTGAAAATTATTGCCGATGTGGCCAGAAAAGAGAATTTTGACCAGATACCGCAGATAAAAAAGCAGCTTGATTACGTGGCGGATGACTTTCTCTCCAAGGAGTACCTGGCGAGAGTGGTCTCGAAAAATGTCACGGTTTCAGAAGCGGATTTGAAGAAATATTATGACCAGAACAAGAAACAGCTGGGGGTGCCCGAGCAGGTGTGGGCCAGACACATTTTGTTTAAAGTGGACCCGGCTGCCTCCGAGCAAGAAAAGAACAAGGCCAGAAAACGGGCGGAAGTGGTGTTGAAGCGGGCGAAAGGCGGTGAGGACTTTGAAAAACTTGCCCGAGCCTATTCCGACGACGAGAGCTCGAAAGCAAACGGTGGGGACTTGGGCTATTTTACCCGGGGCCGGACGGTACAGGGTTTTGAAAAGGTGGTTTTTTACACCAAACCCGGCGAGATCAGCGATATCGTCGAAACCCGATACGGCTATCACATCATCAAGGTGGAAGACCACGTCGACGCCCGGGAAAGATCCTTTGAGGAGATGAGGTATTACATCCGGGACGAGCTGCAGCAGCAGATGGTAACGTTCAAGGTAAAAGAGTTCATCCGGGAGGCAACCGACAACGTTGGGATGCAGGTGTATTCGGACCGGATTGCGGGGAAGTGAGGTTGAAAGGTTCAGAGGTTCAAGGTTAAGACATCCCCGAACGGGGAACCCTTCAGGTGATTTGTATGACGAGTTCAACATCACATTCGGATGTTTTGTCCTATCAGGACTATCCCAAAGAACCGGTTGAAATTGAAAATATTTCGCTGGAATTTATGAAAAAATCCTGTTTTGTGCCCATAGCCATCACAGACGGGACATTTGAAATTGCCATTGCCGACCCTGGAGACTTCAACACCATCGCTGCCTTGAAATTTGCCTATGGTCTGGAAGTCAAGGTGAAAAAAGGAAATACAGACGACATCCTGGATGCCATCGAGCGGCTGTATGGCACCGGGAGACAATCGATGGAAACCATCATCGAGGAAGCCGGAAAAGACATGGCCAATGGAGCCAACGGAGGGCAAGAAGATGAGAGTCACCTGCGCGACCTGGCTTCCGAGGCACCGATAATCAGGCTGGTGAACCGTTTGATTGTGGACGCGGTGGAAATAGATGCCAGTGACATCCACTTCGAGCCCTATGAGGACGAATTCAAGGTTCGCTACCGCATCGACGGCGTCTTGAGCGATGTCGACTCACCCCCCAAACAGTTTCAAGCCGCCATCATTTCCCGGGTAAAACTGATGGCAAAACTCAATATTTCGGAACGCCGTCTGCCGCAGGACGGGCGCATAAAGCTGAGAGTCCGGGACAAAGAAGTGGACTTCCGGGTTTCCACCGTACCGACCTTGTTTGGAGAAAGCCTGGTGATGCGCATCCTGAACCGGGAGACGCTCCTGCTCGATCTTCAGAGGCTCGGTTTCCCGCAA
>JAACFI010000174.1 GCA_009937575.1 Haliea sp. | reverse complement strand
TGAACCTTGCCGTACTGCATCGAATTCTGGATCGGACCAAGGTCAGTATCCGCCTCAGCGCCATCGCCCACCTTGATGTTTGATGCAATAAATTCCACCAATGCGTCACGCACCTCGTCATACACGTCCTCGTGGATGTACAACCGCTTGGTGGCATTGCAGAACTGGGCGTTGTTCTGGAAGGCGGCCCAGAACAGTTCGGGAGCAATGGCCTTGGCATCCACATCGGGCAGCACGATCGCCGGGTCGTTGCCACCCAGTTCCAGGGTCACCCGCTTGATGGTATCCGCCGCTGAGCGCATTACATGGCGGCCGGTTTCGGTAGATCCGGTGAATGCCACCTTGTTGATATCAGGGTGACTGGTAATCCATTTGCCAAGATCGTCGCCGCCGCTAACCGCATTCAGCACACCGGGCGGGAAAGCCTGTTGTGCCAGTTCTGCCAGCTTGAGATCACACAGGGGCGTGTAGGGAGAAGGTTTAAGCACCACGGTGCAGCCCGCCATCATCGCTGGCGCAATCTTCCAGATGGCCAGCAAAATGGGGAAATTCCAGGGCACGATGGCTCCGACCACGCCCACGGGCGTATAGCGCGTCACCACGCGCCGCTCGTCGGTCTCCTCCACCTTTTCATCGGGCAGGCGCTGGGTGGCGATGGCCCGCAGCCAGGCCACGGAACCAAAGACTTCCCATTCGGTACCAGCCGCGGGCTTACCCTGCTCTGCGGTGAGCAATGCCCTGAATTCTTCCGCATGCTCCTCGAGCAGGTCGGCGAAGTGCTCCAGCGCTGCCTGTCGCTCATCGACCGGCGTCTTGCTCCAACCTGCAAACGCCTCACGTGCGGCGACCACTGTGGCGTCCAGCTGCGCCTTCGATGCATCCGGCACCTGGGCGAAGACGGAACGTGTTGCCGGGTTATAGACAGGCAGGGTGTGTTCGGTGGTCACGGACTCGCCGTTGATGCTCATTACAAAATCGGTATCTACTTTCATGTCAGTCTCTCTTATCGTGCTTATAGATCCAGTGTTTTCAACTCCCGGCGCATCACTTTGCCGGTGCTCGTTTTGGGTAAGTCGTCAACAAACTGCACTGCTCGGGGCACCTTGTAGGCGGCCAGATGCTCGCGGCAGTAACTGATAATGTCATCGGCATCGGGGGTAGTACCGGTCTTGGGCACAATATAGGCCTTGGCAAGCTCGCCTTTATCCTCATCCGGGATACTGCCCACAGCCACCAGGGCGACTTCGGGGTGACCGGCTACCACACGCTCAATCTCAGCGGGATAGACGTTGAAACCGGCGGTGAGAATCATGTCCTTCTTGCGATCGACGATGAAAACACAGCCGTCTTCGTCCATGGAGGCAACGTCGCCTGTATGTAACCAGCCATCGGGCTCAATAGTGTCACGCGTGGCCCGTTCATTACCGTAGTAACCCTGCATGACGATGCCGCCTTTTATCATCAGCTCCCCGACCTCTCCTGAGGGGAGTGTCCTGGCGGCATCTTCGGTGTCGGCTATTCGCGCTTCGATATAGGGAAGTGCGACGCCAATGGAGCCGTGTTTAACAAGGCCATTTGAGGCAAAGGTAGTTCCCAGGCCGCCCAGTTCGGTCATACCCCAGAGTTCGATCAGGGGGCAGCCAAAACGCTGCTCCACCTCTTCCATCTTGGGTTTCGGCATGGTCTGTCCGCCAACGGTACAGCAGCGCAATGAGGACAGGTCGTAGCTGTCCAACTCCGGGTGATTGAGCATGAACATATACATGGTGGGCACACCCTCGAACATGGTTGCCTTGTGATCCTGAATACTCTGCAGAATCGTCGCCTCCTCGAATGCGGGGTGCAGTACGAGCGTCATGCCGTTCTGGATAGCGCCACTCATCACCACATTGCCGTATACGTGCGGGCAAGGCAGCGCCGTGACCACCGTATCCCGATCACTGCGCTGGTGCATCAGGGCCGTCATGGCCACATTGAGCAGTATATTGCGGTGGGACAGGCAAGCGCCCTTGGGGTGGCCAGTGGTACCTGAGGTATAGCCGATTGTTGACAGGGAATCGACGTCGACATCGACGATCTCGAATTTGTCGTCGCCAGCTGCAAGCAGATCGTTAAAGGACAGAACCCCTTCAGGCAGTGCCTCGTCACCGAACGAAATCAGCTCCCTGACGTCAGATTTCTCCTTCACTCCCTGGATGGAAAGCGCCTTTTCATGTGATGCGATGACAATGGTCGCACCACAGTCGTTGGCGACGAACTCCACCTCGCCGGGTGTCAGCATGACATTGATTGGATTGATCACGGCACCGGTTTTGAGCGCGCCGTAGTAACTGACCACCCACTCCCAGCAGTTGCCGGAATACAGCGTTACTCGATCGCCAGGCCTGACGCCAAGACCAACCAGGGCGTTGGCAAAGCGATTAGTCAGCATATCCAGTTCGGCAAAGCTCAGGGTGCGTTCAGGGCATACCAGCGCTGTCTTGTCGCCATACTTCTGCGCCGCACCAACAGGTACAGACCCTATTGAATCCAACATCTCTGAACTCCTTACTCTCCGATTAATGCAAGTTTATATATTTTATCAGACGTGTAAAGTTATATGAGACAAAATCGCCCCGACCCACTTAAGCGCCCTTCACCTCTGGAATCGACCGCTTCTTCAGGTAGGCCGCAAGACGCACCGTGAGCACGAGCAAGCCGGCGACCACAAAGACAATGGCAACCACTCTAGTATCGCCAGCCAGTACAGTATCTGCATAGGACACCCATATCGCCGCCCAGAAATACCAGATCCCAACCAAATGCAGGCCCCGCCAATCCTTCGGACGCATGGCCCGACGCACCGGAAAAAATGAGGTCACAGTCAGGGCGAGCAACAGCAGATAACTGAGCATACGCAGAATGAGATCAGCGGTATTGTGCAGCTCCTGCCAGTAGTAGTCGGAATGGAGAGCGAACAGTACCGCGATAAACACCGCCTGCCAGCCGAACCCAGCGGCAAACGACAGCCCCACATAACGGCGGTTGCGCAACAGCCAACGGGAGAAACTGCCTGGAAATAGCTGCGCCAGTGCCGTTGCAACGAAGGCAAGGAATATCCACGGCGAGGCTAACTGCACCGACAAGCGGATCATGCTTACCGTTGCTTCGGGGGTAGAGACACCAATAACCACCAGGCCCACACAGATGACCGCAAAGGTCAGCCCGGTAACAAGATAAAAAAGCGGCCAACCATTCAGGCATTGGTGCCGAAGCAGGCTCACCCCACTACCTCTCCCACTGCCCGCACCGCTGCATCGATGGCCGACTGCACATAGGCATGGGCCTCGGAGTCGGAATTGGCAATACTGATTCGACCGAGAGGCTTGCGCCCCAGTTCGTGCGGCGCCTCACCCTCTTTCCAGAGTGGGTCAAATAGCTCCATATACTCGTAGGCATAGCCATGTGACCAGCGGTTGATGGTAATAGCGCCGATGTCCCGGTCCGGATAAAATCCGTACTGACCGAACATACCTGTCAGTTGCTTGCGAATCTCATTTTCGTAGTCTTCAAAGGGCGTGGTGTACAGCCTGTGCCTGCCCAGTCGACAAAGATCCCGCCCCGACTGCGTGCCGTCCCCTTCCGGCGCAGGCATATGCCCCATGAATATCACCATCGGGTCATCCGGCCTCTCTGAGGATTGGTAATCACCCAGGCTTACCGGGGGCGCATGGGCCACCAATGGGAAGAAGCTCCCAGGGCACAGGTAAACAGATGCCCCTCCCTTCTTCACCGAAGCGCCAGACTTCAACACCACGTTGGCCCAGATAAACGGCACTTTGACACCGTAGGCCAGATGCTGCTTCTGCGCTTCGGGCAGTTCCGGACAGAGGTGGGGAATCATCCCGTTGTAACCGGCCAATATGCAGTGCTTGCCACGTACTTGTAAGGCCTTGCCACCGCTAACATAGCTGATATCTACGGCCTCGCTACCCCGGTTGGCAACATTGACGACCGTACTGTTCAACCGCACACGAACATTCGAATCCTTGCGATCCAGCTGAGAGTAGTCAAAGCGCGCAGTTACCAGATCCTGCATCGTATTACCGGGTGCAACCTCGGGCACCAGCTTTCTCACGAAGAGTCGTGCCACCGAGGCATTGCCGTCCGGGAAAAGGGGATTCCGGTAAGCATCCGGATCCACCTCGGCATCCGATTGTGTGTACTCGTCGGGCAAGCCAACCGCCCGGATGCCGGGACCACCCAGGTAGAAGCCCTCCATCGCTGACACACTTTCAATACCCACGCCAAACATTGCCTGGGCCCAGGGTTCAAGCAGCCTGCCTCCCTGCGGTGAGATACCCACCTTCTTATACATAAATTCGGCGTAGCTGTGGCTTCGCAGGTAGGCCCCCTTCTCCTCAAGCGGTATGTCGGATAGATAATCTTTATCCCCCTCCACCAGGCTTAAGAGTAATTCCTCGTCACTGGCGGGTAATTCCAGTGCGGCGATCAACGACCGATAGTCGCCTTCACCCGTCAGGGCAAGTCCCCACGGCCCCACCACAATACGATTGTCACCGTAGACATTCTCACCCAGGTAATAGCCGTAATCCGCAACGGCATTGGATAGCATGTAGTCAGGTGCACCGGCATCCTGCAATGTTTTGAATTCAACGCCGATTTCTTCCAGCAGCTGGTAGGCTGCGGGGCTCATGGCGGCCTGCTCAAGATTGATACTGCCACCAAAGCCCAGCAGCATACGGCCATCCACCTGGAATTCATTGCGCTTGGCATGGCCACCAAAGTCGTCATGGTTATCCAGGATCAGGATTCTGGCGTCGGGACCTTTCTGCTTTCTGTACAGGTACGCTGCCGCCAGGCCGCTGATCCCTGCCCCAACCACGACCAGGTCGTAGTGCTCATCCAGCGTCTTGAATTGAGTGGGCTTCTCCCCACGCCAGGCCAGTGCATGGGCAACTTCAAATGAGCCCTTGTGACTGCCGCGCATGCCGTTAAGCAATGGCGGGTAGTAGCTCCCGGAGACTGCCTGGGTTGTGTTCAACGCCAGTGCAGAAAAAGGCGCGGCGGCTGTTGCCGCCGCTCCCAGTGCCACACCGTTGAGAAAGTCGCGGCGGGTAATATTGGATTTCACTGTGACTCAGCCCTCAGATTCGTCCCAGGCTTTCCTTTCCACCACGATTTTCTCGCGGTACTTGACCGGCATATCCCAGGTGCCGGTCCAGCCTTTGGGTACCACAAAGCTCTCCCCCACACCATAACGCTGCCGCTCTCCCGAGGTCGAGGTCAGGATCACCTCTCCCTCCAGCACCAGCACATACTCGTCATAGGGAAACGGGTAACTGACATCAATGACCGCTGCTTCCGACTCGTACACCACCACGACAAACTCACCCTGATGCAGGATTTTCTGCCAGTGCTTATTGGTTCCACTCAGCACAAATTCGTCGGGCCAGGGTGGTATCGATTCCAGTTCCATGACCCGCAGCTGACCAGCGTCGAGCCCCAACACACTGATCTCAGCCTTAGCGGACATGGCGATTACGCTGACGAACGCACAGAAAATAGGTAGTAGTTTTTTCACAGAGATGTCCTCTCATCATTTACGTTCGCTATCAGAAGTACAGGTTGAATTCCGCCCGCACCATGCGCTGGTATCCCCAGTGCAGCATCGGCCCCCAGCCAAAGTCGGTACGGATGGTGGCATATTCCTCGTCGGTGATATTGTCTCCCGCAACCGCCAGGTCCCAGCGTTCGCTACCGGCGGTGTAAGTTACCTTGGCATTGAGAAGGCCATAGGCGTCCTCTTCATACAGGTTGTCCTGGTCGTGGTCGAAATCATCCTGATAGTTATAGACGGCAAACCAGTTGAGATTCCCTCCCAGGAACCCGTGATCGATATTTGCACCGATAGAGAAGGTATTCTCCGGCGCATAGGGCAGCGTGTTGCCATCCAACTGGCCCGAAGTGAGCTCGGCATCCAGGTAGGCATAGTTTGCCATCAGCACAAGGCCATCGATCGGGGCATAGGTGAGCTCCATTTCCACGCCCTTGGTTTCGGCATCCCCAGCATTACGAACCTGCTGGCCGGTATCAAAATTGAAGGTGGCGAGCTGGATGTCTTCATAGTCGGTAAAGTAGGCCGAGCCATTAAATTGCATACGGCCATCCAGGAGTGATGATTTCACGCCGACCTCGAAGGCGATACTGGTCTCCGTATCAAAGGGCACCAGGGTCTCGGCAATACCGTCGCCGTCCAGGTCTGCGACGGCGGTATTGAAGCCACCGCCCTTGTAGCCCTCCGCCACGCTGGCGAAGACCATGGTGTCGTCAGCGATATCGTACTGTGCTACCAGGCGCGAGGTGACCTCATCCCAGTCTTCGTTGTCGCACAGTTCGCCATCGGTGGGACCGCCCATGTCGCCGAAATCATCCTGCAGGGTATTGGTGCACCAATCCTTGTCGTCGTAGCTCCAGCGCATACCGCCGATCAGCGCCAGTTTTTCCGTCACCATCCAGGTGACGTCTCCATAGATACCGTAGGACTCGTTTTCCGCATCACTCTCGATCCGCTGGCTGCCGAGCGGAAATCCCAGGGCGGTAGCCACGTAGTCCACGCTCCACCGGGTGTTCTCGAGATCTTCGTAGTAGTAGCTGACGCCTGTAAACCAGGTGAGGGAATCCGAACCGCCATTCAATCGGAACTCCTGGTACACCGTATCGGCATCGCCCCCGAGCCCCACCGGCACGTCCAGCCCACCCACGGCGCCGCCAGGTACACCAAACAGTGCCTCGTCGATAGCCACGTCGTCCGCTGTACCGTCGACGTCCTCGAAATAGTCGTTCTCGCCGCTCCGTACATCGGTAATCGAGACCAGCGAAAGGGAGTCATTGATCTGCCAGTTCAGGCGCAGCCCAAACCCCTCATCCTCGTTTTCCTCTGAATTGGGCCGATTAATCGCGTACTTGTCGGGATATTCCTCACCCGGGTCGGCGAGATTGGTCGGGATATTGACCACGCTGGTGTAGTTGGTTTCGACATCGCCGTAATTGAAGCGGAACAATGCTTCGATATTATCCGTCACGTCCCAGCGCGCCATCAGGCGCACGTAATCGCTTTCAACGTAGGCGTCGTCACCGCTGTTAATTTCTTCCCACATGCCCTCCCACTCCTGGTGCTGGTAGGACAGGCGCAGTGCAAAAGAATCGCTGACGGCCCAGTTGCCGACAACCTCGTAGCGTTCCTGCCCCTCGTCGCCCAGGGAGACACCGAGTCTCAATTCGTTCTCGTCACCGGGCCTGTTGGAGATCAAGCTGATGGCGCCGGCGGCGGCATTGCGACCGAACAAGGTTCCCTGCGGCCCCTTGACGACCTCGATGCGGTTGATATCGAAGAAGGTGGTCGTGGCGAAAATATTCCGGCCCACGTAGGCGTCGTCGAAGAACACACCGACCGAGGGCTCAGAGCCGATAGTCCAGTCATTACTGCTGATACCGCGGATAGCCCAGGTGTTGGTCGCCAGACCGTAGTCCGAACCGGTGAGCCCCGGTACCATGGGAATTACTTCGGTGATGGTATTGATGCCGGTTTGCTCGATCAACTCCTGGCTGACAGCCGAAATGGTAATCGGCACATCCTGGAGGCTTTGTTCCCGCTTCTGCGCAGTGACCACGACCTCCTCGAGTTGCGCATAAGACGCGGTGGGTACAAGGGCGGCAGCTACGGCCGTGCTGAGCATATACTTCTTCGATTTTTTCATTCGGTCCTCCTGAAGGAACTCGTAGTTATTGAAATTTCGGGGCATATCCTTTTGTTATCATTTTTTCAGTTGCTTCTTCTCAACGAGGGTGCCGTGAGTCACCTACATGTCAATTCAGTCTCAAATCATGGAGTCAATCAATTTCATCTTGCGCCCACTGTAGGGCGGCCGTATAAACTTCCCCAGGCTCAACAATCCCTGCCGATACACTGCCTTTCTGTGACTGAATTGCAGGAACCCATGGTGGCCGTGATAGCCGCCCATGCCACTATTACCAACACCGGCCAGGGGTAGGTCATAACACGCCGCGTGCTGGGCACAATCATTGATAGTGACACCGCCAGAAGTGGTACGCTGGCACAGTGCCTCTATCTCACGCTTGTCCTTGCCGAAGTAATAGAGCGCCAGAGGGCGCGGCTTGTTGTTGATGAATTCGATAACCTTGTCGAGGGATTGGTAGGTCTTGACCGACAGCATCGGGCCGAAGATCTCATCCTGCATGATCAGCGAGTCATCATCTGGTTCGATGGGCATCACAAAGGGCAGCTTGTGTTTCTGTGGATCATCGAAGGACTCCTGTGCAGGATTAAATACTTCAATGTGTACCTTGCGAGACTCCAGGTCATCGATGTAGCCCCTGAGCCGTTGCCAATGGCGCTCGTTGATCACCGCCGTGTGGTCTGGGTTGTCGGCAAGTGACTCATAACACTTAGCCAACACGGTATGTGCCTCCTCGATAAAGGCTTCCACTTTGCCTTCAGGGAGAAAGACGTAATCGGGAGTCAGGCACAACTGGCCGCTGTTGATGGTCTTGGTACCCATCACCCGGTCCGCGACAGTTTTGATATCAGCGGACCTACCGACCACCACGGGGCACTTGCCACCCAGTTCCAGCGTCAGTGGCACCAGATTGTCCGCCGCAGCGCGCATGACGTGTTTAGCGATTTCAGGTCCCCCGGTGAAAACCAGGTGATCGAAAGGCAACTGGCTGAATTCCTGGGCGACGTCCACGCCGCCCCTCACCACCGCCATTTCAGCCGGGTCGAATGCGCTGGAAACCATTTCCTCGATTAGTGCCGATGTTTGGGGCGTTAATTCCGAGGGTTTCAGCATGACCCGGTTACCCGCCGCGAGGGCACCGATAGCAGGAGAAAAAGCCAGTTCAACCGGGAAATTCCAAGGAGAGATATTGCCCACTACCCCCAGGGGCTGGAACTGCA
>JAACFI010000173.1 GCA_009937575.1 Haliea sp. | reverse complement strand
CGCAGTCCTGTACCCTCAGCCATTTCGGCGAGCTCGCGCACCGCCCGGCCCTTCTCCCTGGCCCAGTGGGCACTGCCCTGCGGGTCGGTGCCCATGCCGGTGACATAGTGGAAGGCCATAGGTGCCTCGGTCCTGGCATTCAGCCATTCGCTGACGAAAGCCACGGGAAAGTCTACGTGAATCCAGGTGTAGGTGGCATCGTCGACGTTGAGGGACGATGTGCCCAGCCCCCACAGCACGGTATTCACTTCCCCCAGCACGTCGGCCAGTGAGCTGTAATCGGTGAAGTCCTTGTGCAGGTGCATTTCGACCCGGCCGGCGGCAACACCGGCGTCGATGCGCGGGGAGCTGCGCCGGGTAATCACATAAACCTTCTCCACTTTGGGATCTTCGATGGCCGCCTTGAGCAGGCCGTCGCCCACCGATCCGGTGGCCCCGAACACCATGACTACCCGGTTGGCCTGCTCGTCCCGGGTGGGGTTTTTCTGCGGCTCGATGGTACCCAGGGTGAGGTATCCCCAGATGTCGAGGGCCAGTACCAGCAACAGGAGAGCCAGGATGGGATACAGTATGAGCCATTTCACGAATTTCATGTCCGGGTGCCTTGCGCCTCCTTTTCGACCCGCTGCCACTGATCCGCCTTGGCTTCCTGAATGTACTGAGCCACCAGCGCGGGATCCTGCATGGGGATAAAATGATTGTTGTCAGGCAGGTAGATTTCCCGGCAACAGGGCAACGCGGATGCCAGGTCTGGCCAGGTCGGGGAGGCGCTGAGGTCCCTCACCAGGTCGTCCGCCGGGGGCGCCCGCAGCAGGGTGACAGGCGTGTTGATCAGCGGCAGTTCGCCGTGAATGATCTCGTTGCCGGCCTGCCTCAGGTAGATTGACGCCTCGTTGATCGGGTCGCACTGCAATTGCATCACGCCGCTCTCGTCCGAGGGCCGCAGGGCATAATCGCAGTAGTCGCGCAGGACCCTGGGATCCCAGCTGTCGAAAGGAGGCTTGTCGCGGAAACGCTGGTACATTTCATCGGCGTCCTGCCAGCGATTCTTGCGCCGGGTGACCGGGTGATCCTCGGCCCTGAGATTGGCGGCGAATTCATGCAGGCCGGCATAGCGCTCGGGTGACATGATCACCGGGTCGATCAGCAGCAATTGCTTGAAACGCCCAGGCAGTGCCGCTGCTACCCTGGCCACCAGGTGTCCGCCGATGGAGTGGCCCACACCCACGAGCTGTCGCAGGTCCAGTCTTTCGACCAGGATGCGGATATCTTCCACCATCAGTTTCCAGTCGACCTCACCGGCCGCGCCACTGCCGCCGTGGAAGCGCAGATCGACGGCGTAGATATGCTGCGCCGGTAACCGTTTTACCACCTCATTCCAGCAACGGCTGTGAAAACCGGTAGCGTGCAGCAACAGCACCGGGTCGCCATCGCCCTGCCATTCCACGACGGAAAGTTCGACCTCGCCGATATCAATTCTGGATTCCGTTATCTCTCTCATAGACGAGATTTCTCAGGGCTCCCAGTCCCGGTGCTGGATATGCGCTGGTTCGCTGAGGGTCTTGCGCTTGTTGGCCTGGTCGCCCAGCCACTCGAACCACTCGGCGAAGGAGGGCTGCTGCTGTTCGTCGCGCACCTCCTGCTGCCACACCCGCAACTTGTTGCACATCACTGAGACGATGCCCCCCGCCAGGTCCAGCACCAGGTCCATGGGGGCAATGCGCTTGAAGGCCAGCAGACCCATGGTCTCAAACGAGGTGGTCACCGTGATCGCGGCTTCTTCATACTTGTGGCCCATCTCGCGCAGTTGCGCCCGGGTAACGCCATCGGGGACCTGTTGCATCAGGCTCAGGGCCTCGGAAAAAGCGCTGTCGTAGAACGTCTGTGCCAGGTTGATGGCTACCGCGTTGCGCTGCTGGGCACGCAGGTGCCGGATCTGGACCCAACCGACGATCAGACCGGTGATGATACTCCCGGCGCCGACGATCTCGGCGATGGCTGCCCAGGTTGTCAGGCTGATTCCCGTCATCTGCTGTGTCTCCTGTGGTGATTCTTATTTTGTCGTATTCCGTTAGAGTTACAATCTTACTACCCCGCCGCCGTCGAGGCATAGAGAGCAGCCTGCGCATCGCACCGCGGATCAGTGCCTCGCGATCTCGCGATGATGCGCGGAGCCGTAGTCGATATCCGGACCCAGAGGCACTACCCCGGTGGGATTGATGGTCAGGTGCGAGGCGTAGTAGTGCGTCTTGATATGCCCGAAGTTTACCGTGTTGGCGACGCCCGGCAACTGGTAGATATCGCGTATGTAGCCCGGCAGGTGTTGGAAGTCTTCCAGTCGCTGGCGGTTCAACTTGAAATGTCCGTGGTAGACGGCGTCGAAGCGGATCAGCGTGGTGAACAGGCGGATGTCCGCCTCGGTCAGTTGATCGCCCAGCAGGTAGCGGTTGTGGGCCAGATGCTGATCGAGGTAATCCAGTTCCGCGAATACTTCCCGGTAGGCTTCCTCGTAGGCCGCCTGGGTGGTGGCAAAGCCCGCGCGGTAAACCCCGTTGTTGATGGCGGGGTAGATGCGCTCGTTCCAGGCATCGATATCGGTTTGTAACTCCCCGGGATAGAAGTCGCTGTGGTTGCCGGTGAGGCCGTCGAAGGCGCTGTTGAACATGCGGATGATATCTGCGGATTCGTTGCTGACGATGGTCTCCAACTTTTTGTCCCACAGTACCGGTACCGTGCTGCGCCCGGTGTAGTCGGCCTGGGCCGCGGTGTACAACTGGTAGTGCAGGGTCCTGCCGGCATGGGTGTCGCCGGTGCTGCCCTGGTCGGTGTCGTAGGTCCAGCCCTGGTCGAGCATGATCGGGCTGACGATGGAGACGTCGATGTGGTCTGCCAGGTCCTTGAGGGCGAGCATGATCAGCGTGCGATGCGCCCAGGGACATGCCAGGGAGACGTAGAGGTGATAGCGGCCGGATTCGGCGGCGAAACCACCCCTGCCGGTTGGGCCGGGGCCGCCATCCGCGGTTACCCAGTTGCGAAACCTGGCGTCCTCCCGGACAAAGCGCCCGCCGGATGAGCCGGTGTCATACCACACGTCCTGCCATTTGCCTTCAACCAACATACCCATGCCTGTTTCTCCTTCGCTTGATGTGATTGCGGGATGTGCCCGCTGACAGGAGAAATATTATCTTCGAATATAGCGGATTAAAATCGCAATAAATCGCTTTAATCATTCGAAAATATCGAATTAAAAAAGATCCGCGTAGGTCTGGCATTCGGTGGACAGTAACTGCGCCAGGTGCCTGGTGGCGGGTCCTGCCCGATCTTCTCCCGCGTGGGTCAGGTACAGGGTGGATACCCGTCGGGAGCCTGTCTCCAGGGTCAACTCTGCCAGATCCCCCTGCCTGACGTGTGGCATCACACGGGAGGCCGGCAGCCAGGCAAAGCCCATGCCGCGGCGGATCATGTCCACCGAGGTGGCCACGTGGCTTACGGTCCAGCGCTGCTCGGCGCCCAGCCACCCGGAGTCGACCCGCTGTCCCAGCGCGGAATCGCGAATCACGATCTGTCGATGGCCTGCGAGGTCCGGCAGGTTCAGGGGGCGGCGCAACCGGTGCAGCGGGTGGTCGGGGTGGGCCACCGCGATGAACTGTGCCTGCATGATCGGTTCACCGAGAAAGCCCTGGGGAACCTGTCCTGCAATAAGCAGTTCCACCTCACCGGCCAGCAGTTTTTCCGGGCCGCCGGAGAGAATCGTCTCCACCAGTTGTACCCGGGTGTTGGGGTAGGCGAGGGACAGGTCCTGCAGGGCGTTAGACAGGTACTCCGGGGGGAATACCTCGTCCACAGCAATACTGATTTCCGCCTCGATACCCTGGGCCAGGCCATCGGCGATCTCCTCCAGCTGTTGTGCCTGGCCCAGTAATTGCTCCGCCCTGCGCAGCATCAGCACACCGGCCTCGGTGAGGCGCGCCTTGCGCCCCACCACCTCCAGCAGCGGCAGGCCCAACTGGTCCTGCAGCTTGTGGACCGCGTAGTTGATGGTGGACTGGCTCTTGTGGATGGCCTCCGCCGCCTGGGCAAAGCCACCGTGGTGCACGACCGCCTGTAGCATGCGCCATTGATCGAGGGTGGTTTTATACATTGCAGTCACCAATATTCGAAAATATAGAAAGCTATGGGCTATATTATGCGATTAAAATTCGAAAAATACGATTATATTATGTGCCTTTCGTTTATAGGAGGTCACCATGACCGAAAGACAGATTATTGAAATCCGCGCGGCCCATCCGAGTAGAGACGGGGATGGGGTCGCTATCCAGCGTATCGCCGGCATGCAGCATGCCGGGATGGACCCGGTGCTGATGATCGATGAACTGCGTTCCGAGCACCGTGAGGATTTTGCCGGCGGCTTTCCACCGCACCCCCACAGGGGGATGCAGACCCTGACCTATATGAAGGCCGGGGGCATCCAGCACCACGACAGCGAGGGCAACCAGGGCGAGATCCGTGGTGGCGGGGCGCAGTGGATGTCCGCAGGCCGCGGGGTGATTCACTCCGAGATGCCCACCCAGGACAGTACCGGGCTGCACGGCTTCCAGCTGTGGATCAACCTGCCCCGGGCCGAGAAGATGAGCGCCCCCCGTTACCGGGATATCCCGGCGGACAGCCTGGCAACACTGTCGGGCAACGGCTTCCAGCTTACCGTCATCGCCGGGACCTGGCGAGCGGGTGAGGAGAGTGTGCAGGGGCCGCTGCGGGAACTGGAGGCGCGTGCCGCGGTGGCCGACCTGTCGCTTGAACCGAACGGGGAGCTGTGCCTGGAACTGCCGGCAACGGAGTCGGTGCTGGGCTACGTCTACGCGGGTTCTCTGGTGCATGGAGAATCCGGCGTCGGGCCACAGCACCTGGCGGTGACAGCGGGCGGTGAGCGCTGGACCCTGGGCGCGGGAGAATCCGGTGCCAGCCTGTTACTGCTCAGGGGAGAGCCGCTGCGCGAGCCGGTCGCCCATTACGGTCCCTTCGTGATGAACACTCCTGAGGAGATCGAGCAGGCTCTGCAGGATTACCAATCGGGAAACCTGGTGTCAGCCGGATTTTAAAGAGTCCTGAGTGGGGAGATTCACACAGGTAGCAGGGGCATTGCGGAGATGAGAAACCCGGTTAGACCAGTCCCTTAACCGGGAGCAGGGCGCCGTGAATGGCACTGGCGCGGTCTGAGGCCAGGAAGCAGATGACCTCCGCCAGTTGCGCCGGCTTCACCCACTCGTCGAAGTCGGCGTCGGGCATGCCCTCGCGGTTGGGGGGCGTGTCGATGATACTGGGGAGCACCGCGTTAACGTTGATGCCCTCGCGTTTGAGTTCCTCCGACAGGCTCTCGGTCAGCTTCATAACCGATGACTTGGCGCAGCAGTAGGCGCTCATGGCCGCCTGCCCGGAGAGGGCGCCCAGCGCACCGATGTTGACAATACTGCCTCCGCCCCGGGCGCGCAGTTGCGGTACTGCTGCCATGGTGGCATTGCGCATGGTGTCGACGTTGATGCGGAACATCCAGTCCCACTGCTCGTCGTCGGGTTCGGCGGCGCCGGCGCCCATGGCGAAACCGCCGGCGATATTGACCAGGGCATCGAATTCCCCCAGGGAGCCGATACACCCGGCAGTGGCGTCGCGGTCAGTCAGGTCCACCTGGCAGTACCGGCTGAGATCGTCGGCGTCAAAGTCAGGGACGATATCCAGGCCTATGACCTCTGCGCCATGGGCGGATGCGCAGGCAGTGGCAGCACGCCCCAGGGTGCCCGCCGCACCGGTGACAACGATTCGCTTGTTATCGAGCATCGACTCAGTCCTCTCTGTTTTGATCAGCGTGCGCCAAGAATCTTCTTCTGCAGGGACATGATCAGTTTGGTGGCGGCGAACACGGACATCTCCGGTTCCGGTTTACCATTGTGTCCGAGTTTGTCAAGCTGGGCGTAGAACCAGTATTGCACGCCGAAGGTGGCCATGGTGCGGATGGCCTTGAAGCGGTTGAGGAAGGATAGCCAGGGAGGAAGCAGGGACAACTGGTTTTCAAAACGTGGCAGCTCTTCCCGACCCTCCAGGATTTGCCGCGCTGCATCCGTAACCACGCACATGGGACGGCCGATCCCCACCAGGTCGGCGCCGCCGCCGCTGATGGCCTGTTCCATGGCGTCGCGCCGGCGAAAACCGCCGGTGACCATCAGGGGAATGGAGACTTTTTCCTGCATGGCCAGGGCGAAATCCACGAAGTAGGCCTCTCTCATCAGGGTGGATTGCTTGACCTGTTGCGGTTCCTCCTCTTCGATGCCCTCCGCACCCAGCAGCTTGGGCTGTTCGTAGGTGCCGCCCGAAATTTCTATCAGGTCGACACTGGCGGCTTCCAGCCACTGGGCCACCTGCAGGCTGTCCTCGAAGGCGAAGCCGCCTTTCTGGAAGTCGGCGCTGTTGAGCTTCACCGCCACCGGGAATTCCGGACCTACGGCTTCCCTGACCGTGGCGACGACATCCAGCAGCGCGCGGGCGCGGTTCTCCAGTGCGCCCCCGTAGTGGTCACTGCGCTGGTTGCTCCGCGGGCTGAGAAACTGGGACAGCAGGTAACCGTGCGCCGAGTGAACCTGCACGCCGGTAAAGCCGGCCTCCTTGACTGCGGCGGCGCAGATGCCGAAGCGGCGCACGATATCCTCGATCTCCGGGACAGTGAGCGCCACCGGTTCGCCAAACTGGCCGCCCGGCAATCCCAGCTTTACTGGTGAGGGGGCTTTCGGATGTGGATTGACATTTTTCTGGGTCTGCCGCCCGGCGTGGGCGATCTGTGCCCATAAATGGTTGCCGCCGCGGGTGGCGACCTGCGCCCAGCTGGCCAGGGCCTTGCGCATGGCTTCATCGGGTTCGCGATCGACGATCACGTTGCCCGGCCGCTCCAGGTGGTCTGCATCCACCTGGATATTGCCGGTGAGTAACAGGCCGGCGCCGCCGTCGCTCCACAGGCCGTAGAGTCTTTCCAACTCCGGCGTGGGAATACCCTGTGGCGTCGCCAGGCCCTCGGTCATGGCTGCCTTGGCAAGCCGGTTGGGGATGATCGCCCCGCAGGGCAGGGCCAGGGGTTGTGCCAGGATATCGGACATGGCGATTGCTCTACTGGAGTTGCTGTATCTGCTCGCCCAGGGCAGCGAGGAAGCTCGCGCCCACGGCGCCGTCGATCACCCGGTGGTCGCAGGACAGGGTAGCGCTGATCATCGTCGCCACCGCCGGTTCACCGTCCTTCACCACCACTTTCTGCTGGCCCCTGCCCAGGGCCAGTATCGCCCCCATGGGGGGATTGATGATGGCGGTAAACGCGTCGACCCCCAGCATGCCGAGGTTGGACACCGTGAAGGATCCACCGGAGATATCCTCCTTGGCCAGTTTGCCGGCCCGGGTCTTTTCTGTCAGTTCCGCGGTGGCCGCGGCGACCTCCGCCGGAGACATGTTCTCTACCTGGCGCAGGGTGGCCGGGTACAGCCCCTCATCGGTGGCGATGGCAACGGATATATTGGCGCTGCGGAACTGGTGGATCTCGTCGCCCAGGAGGTTTACGTTAACTCGGGATTCCTGCATCAGCGCGCGCGATACGCACCAGATAATGAGGTCGTTGACGGAAATTTTTGTATCCCCAGGCTCGTTCAGCCGCCCGCGGTGGGCGAGCAGGCCGTCCAGTTGGTACTCGACGGTGAGGTAAAAGTGCGGGATGTCCTGCTTGGCTTTCGTCAGCCTGCTGGCGATTGTCCTGCGGGTGGCTGACAGGGGAATGACCTCCACGTCATCCGCGGCGGTGGTATCGCCGTCGCCACTGGTAGCAGCACGCACGTCGTCTTCGGTGATGCGTCCACGCCGACCGGTACCGGTCACCGCATTCAGGTCGACACTGAGTTCGTCCGCCAGTTTGCGAACAGCCGGTGAGGAGCGGGTGTAGGCATCGTTGGGGCCACCGGCGGCGGGTGTCGCCGGCGCGGGTTCTCCGGTCGGCGCCGCCTCGGCGCTGTCGTCACCCTTGAAATCGGCAATAAAGGCGTCGATCGCCGCGTCGTCGATGTCGGCGGGGGCTATCACCCCCAGCAGGGCCCCCACTGGTCGGGCGTCACCCTCCCGGGCGATGATACGGCGCAACACGCCATCCACGGGCGAATCCCACACGTTGACGATCTTGTCGGACTCCATTTCGAAGACTTCATCGCCCCTGGCAACCGGATCGCCTTCCTGTTTGTTCCACTGGTTGATGGTGCCCTCGACCATCTCGATACCCCACTTGGGCACCGCGATCGGGTATATGTCGCTCATATTTGCTCCCCGGCAATCCGGTACTGTTCGTTGTTCAACCGATTGCTAGCTGCTTACAGCCTTGATCGCCGCCTGTATCCCCTCCGCGCTGGGCAGATAGGCGGCTTCCAGCTCCGGTGAAAATGGCGTCGGACTGTGCGGCGCGCATACCTGCTGCACTGGCGCTTTCAGGGAATGGAAGGCCTTGCTCGCGGCGAGACCGGCGATATCAGCGGTCAGGCCGCAGCGCGGCGGCGCCTCGTCGACCACCACCAGCCGGCCGGTGGCCTCGATGCTCTCCAGGATAGCCCCCTCGTCCAGCGGTGAACTGGTGCGGGGGTCGATCAGGTCGCAACTGATGCCGTCCGCCTCCAGCGCATCGATGGCAGCCGCAGCCTTGGGAACCGACTGGCCAAAGGCCACCACGGTCACATCATCGCCCTCGCGCAGGAATGCCGCCTCACCGAAAGACACTGTGTACATCTCGTCGGGCACTTCGCAGGCTTCCTGGTAGAGCGCCTTCGGTTCGAAGAACAGTACCGGATCGTCGTCCTGGATTGCCTGCAGCATCAGGCCCTTGGCATCGTAGGCATTGGAGGGTATTACCACCTTCAGGCCGGGAAACGAGGTCATGACCTGGTACATGGCCTGGCTGTGCTGGCCCGCTGCGGAAAAACC
>JAACFI010000172.1 GCA_009937575.1 Haliea sp. | reverse complement strand
CCAGGTTGTCGCGAAATTCGGCTGCCCGGGAGGGAGGTAGCGGGCCGCTGCAGAACTGCTGGAAGTTCTGTGGAGACGCGTCCCCCTGGCCCATTGCCGTCATGCCATTGGCTAGCAAAAAGCAGGTCGATACGGTGAGGCAGATCTGGCGTCCGGGTAACTTCATCTTGACTCTCCATTCATCTTAAGCGGGTTGTGTTCAGTGAGACTGGCACGGTATTCACTTGGGGTCATCTCGAAGTGATCCCTGAACGTGCGATTAAAAGGTGCCAGGGAGCGAAACCCCGCATCCAGGGCGAGGGTGAGGAACGGTGTGTCCTGGTACTCCACCATTGCGAGACGTTCTGCAACCTCCTTTACTCTGTACAGATTGATAAACGTGTTGAAATTTCGATAGCCGAGTTCCCCGTTGATAACGCGACGCAACTGGTGTGGCTGCGACTGCAGTTGCCGCGCCAGCTGTTGCAGAGTGAGACCCTCGGTTGCATAGGTCCGGTCCCGTTCCATGGATTCGATTACTTTGCCGGCCAGGGGAGAACATGTGGCCTGAGGCTCAGCATCGGGGGCTGCCATGCGCGCAAAGACATTGTCTCTGTCGATCGTCAGGAAGTTCAGCGTGAGTCCTGTCACCAGCAGAAATATCAGGCTGACATTCAGGAGCTCCATTGCGGCCGGTGCCTGGCCGGTAATAAACAGCTCCACAACCATGATAACCGAGATATATATTCCGCCCCCCAAAACAACCAGGCTTCGAAAGCGTCGTCGGTGTTCAACCAGGTCGACGCGCCAGTCCCTGAGTGTAACCAGGAAGGCCGCCAGCACCCACACGAGTTTCACTGTCTGTGACATCCAGTCTATCCAGTCCATTTGATCCCTGGGCCCAGTAGAAAATCCCAGCAGGCCCAGAGCGGCGGTGAGAATTGCCAGGATATATACGTATCCCGGCGCCCGAAAGTCATCCCGAAAAATGGTACAGGACAGGTGCCAGAAGGCTGCCGGCACCAACACCGCCAGTGCAATGAACGGATAAGCGGACTGCTTCCAGGGCGTGTGGTGGAGTAGCACAGGAGCCATCTGGTAGCCCAGGATGCACAGCAGTAGCGCCGCACTGGAAAGATATACCGGATTTCGTTTGTCGGCGCGCAGCAGCACGGCACACAACAGTGCCAGCTCAGTGGCGACTACCGTGCGCATGGCCAGTTCTGCGAACAGCATTGTGGTGATTTCCACTTACCAACCTTCCAGGTGCAGATAAAACAGATAGAAGGCGACGACCACCAGCAGCCCACCCATGATGCGATTACACCACAGCAGGTAGCCCCCATCGCGCACTAACTCACTGACCCTGGCGCCGGCAAAAGCCCAAACGGCAATCGACAGGAAACAGATCACCAGGTAAAGGCTCGCGAAAACGACGAGACCATTGTCCAGGGTCGCCTCGAAGGCTGAGATTCCCGAGAGGCTTGCTACCCATGCCTTGGGATTGAGCCACTGCAGCACAGCACCCTGGAAGAAGTGTGGCCGGTCCTCGTAGGCCTCGGGCAGTTCCGGGTGCGCCGTCGCGATCTTGTAGCCCAGGTAGCATATGAAAGCGGTGCCGGCGTAGGTCAGTACCTCTATCAGCACCGGACTCAGTGCGACAATTTCGCCCAGGCCCAGACCTACGATAACCAGAAGCAGGGTAAACCCTGAGGCGGCACCCGCCACAAAGGGCAGGGAGGAGAGGAAACCGTAGTTTAATCCCGATGCAAAGGTCACCATGTTCACCGGGCCGGGTGATACCGACATGGAAAATGCGAACAGGCACATGGGGATGAACAGAGACATGGCGACCCGGGATGGAGTGTATTACTACAAGATAGGCGTATCAGCCGTAAACGCCAAGCTTGCCGGGCCGCGGTGAGGCAGCGCGTTGGCCAGTCCCCGGGGCCTACTTGGGTGGCATGCGAATGCCGCCGTCGAGCCTGATAACTTCTGCGTTCATGTAGGGGTTGGTGATGCACTCCATCACCGCGAATGCCAGCTCTTCCCCGCTTCCCAAACGCTTGGGAAACAGTACCGACTGACCCAGGTGCGCCTTGAAGGCCTCTGCGTGCTCGCCTTCACCGTAAATCGGCGTGTCGATAAGGCCGGGGGCGATGGTATTTACCCGCACCCCCACGGCACTGAGGTCCCTGGCAATCGGCAATGTCATCCCGACCACGCCGCCCTTGGAAGCGGAGTAGGAGGCCTGGCCAATCTGGCCGTCAAAGGCTGCCGCGGACGCCATGTTGACGATGGCACCGCGGCTGCCATCTTCGTCCAGCGGCTCGGTCTGGGCCATGGCTGCTGCGGCACGGCTCAATACATTGAAGGTGCCGATCAGGTTGACCTTGATCACGAAGGTAAATTTGTCCAGATCAAGCGGCTTGTTACTCCGGTCGATGGTGCGCCCGGGAGCGCCAAGGCCGGCAGAGTTGACACAGGCGCGCAGGGGGCCGAGCTCGCAGGCGGCGGCAACCGCGGCATCCGCATCTTCAGTACTGGTGACATCGCACTTGACGAATACGCCGCCAATCTCTTCGGCAATCTGTTTGCCCCGTTCTTCATTGAGATCGGCAATGACGACTTTTGAACCGGCTGCGGCCAACTGGCGCGCGCTGGCTTCGCCGATACCGGATGCTCCGCCGGTGACGATTGATGAGCTTCCTTCCAGGTTCATACGGGGCATGGTGATGTCCTCTTGCAATGTTTGTGATCAGTGGGTGTTTTCAGTCTGCGGTGTGGCGATGTTTCCCGGGTTCTATTCCAGGTCGATTGTCAGGGTCATGTGGTTGGCGATCTCTTCCAGGCTGTCATGCAGGTCGTCCATGTCCGTGTCACGTGGGATCTGCGCGTCTATCCTGGCGTGAAAGATCATCTCTGCGCTCATAGGTGCACTTTTAACGTCGCTGTCCATGTCCACCACATTGACCTGGCGTTCGGCCAGGGCATGGGAAATTTCTTTCACAATGCCAAGGCGGTCCGGGCCCATAACCGTCAGTGTGATCTCCCTGCAGTCGGCGAGGCTGATCGCGGCGCCCGTGGGAGTGACCCGTACGCTAAGGCCACTGGAGGACAGGGCTTTCAGGTCGGCCTCCAGGGCCTCGCCGCTGTCCGCCGGGAGAGAGACCAGCACCAGGCCGGCGAACTTGCCGCCCAGTTGTGACAGGCGGCTTTCATGCCAGTTGCCGCGGTTGTTTTCGATCGCGCTGGATACCTGCTCCACGAGCCCGGGACGGTCGTCGCCGATAAAGGTAATGACGTAGGATGTTTCCACCAATTTGACTCCACATTCGCAGGCGCAGGCCGTATATTAGCGTATTTTGGAAATGCCGGTGCAATAACATGGCGAACTTCGTCGCGGTTCCCCTGGATCGCCTGCCCAGTGACGTGCTGGTGGCTCTTCTGGAGGAGTTCGCCAGCCGGGATGGCACGGATTATGGTGAGCGGGAATGTAGCCTGGAGCAGAAAGTGGGCGAACTGCGCACGCAACTGGCGGCGGGAGACCTGCAGTTACTGTACGACGCCGACAGCGAGCAGTGGGACCTGGTATCCCGCGAAAATGCCGGCAGTCTGCTCGAAAGTTGAGTGACCTATGTCAGAGAAACCCGATTACATCCTCGATGCCACCGGCCTGTTCTGTCCAGAGCCGGTGATGTTGCTGCATAACCAGATTCGCGACATGGCGGTAGGGGAAACCGTTCGCGTGTTGGCGACGGACCCCTCCACCGAGCGGGATATTCCCAGGTTCTGTAACTTCCTGGGACATGAACTGCTGGAACACAATGAGTGCGACGGCAACTTCCGCTACCTGCTGCGCAAGCAGGGAGACAGTTGAGTGACGGCGGTGGTTGCGCACGCTTCCTGCGTTGGAGCGGATTTCGACCCACGGCGCCTGGAGCAGGTTTTCGCCCGGTGCTTCGCCGCAGAGTTCCGCACACGCCTTTGCGGAGGCGCGCGGGAGCCACTTTACCAGCCCGCGGGCGAGGGCAGTCAGGTGCACCTGCTGTGGTATCGGGAGGACTACTTCGCCAGTGCCCTCCACGAGGTAGCGCACTGGTGTATTGCCGGCGAACAACGCCGGCAGCAGCTGGATTTCGGTTACTGGTATGCGCCGGATGGCCGCAGCCCGGAACAGCAGGGGGCCTTTGAGGCGGTGGAGTACAAACCCCAGGCCCTGGAGTGGTTTTTTTCCCTGGCATGCGGCTACCGGTTCCGCCTGAGCGCCGACAACCTGGGCATGCCAGGCGGGGAGATGCCGGACGCCAGTGAATTCCGTGGCCGGGTCTGCGAGCAGGCACGCTACTGGCAGCGCAGCGGGTTGCCGGCCAGGGCCGGGGTTTTCTACCGGGAACTGTGTCGGGAGTTTGCCAACGAAGTCGGGGTAAACGACCTGCACTTCAGCGAAGAACAGTTGCTGTGAATGCCAAACCGCGCGCCTGCCTGATCGACGCATCCATCTATATTTTTCGCGCCTGGTTCTCCCTGCCGGATCGCTGGCACAGCCCGGAGGGCTGGCCGCTCAATGCGGTGTACGGCTACAGTAATTTTCTGCTCGAATTTTTCCAGGGGGAAGGGGAGTTGCCTTACTGCGCCGCGGCTTTCGACGAAAGCCTGGGCAGCTGTTTCCGCAACGATATCTACCCGGCCTATAAAGCCAGTCGGGAACTGCCCGATGAGGCACTTGCCTTGCAGTTGCAGAGTTGTCGGGAAATCACCGAGCGACTTGGCATCCCCAGCTTTGGTTGCAGTCGTTACGAGGCGGATGATTACCTGGCGAGCCTGGCCCGCTTATTGCGCGGTGCCGGCGTTCCGGTGACCATCGTCACCCGTGACAAGGATCTGGGACAGCTGCTGATCGCTGACGGGGATCGCTGGTGGGACTTCGCCGCCGGTGTCAGCCTGGACGCGCCTGCCTTTGCACAGAAGTTCGGTGTCGAGCCCTCGCAGTTTGCTGATTACCTGGCCCTGGTGGGGGATCCGGTGGACGATATTCCGGGTGTGCCCGGGGTGGGGGCGAAGACCTCCGCCCGCCTGCTGCAGTACTTCGGCAACCTCGACACACTGGAGCGGGATCTGCACAAGGTTGCCGAACTGGATATTCGCGGAGCTGCCCGGGTACAGGAACGCATCCGGGAGCATTGGCCACAGGTTCAACTGTCAAGGCAATTGACCGGCCTTGAGGAACGGGTACCGGGGGTAGACGTATTGCCTGCCTTCAGCCTTGAGTCCGATGCCTTGATGGGCGCCTCGGATTACCTGTCGGAACTCGGCATCGATGGGCCGCTACCCGGACGTTTCCGGCGCCTGGCCCGGGAACTGGAAGTCGCATGAAGCCCCTTGTCGTGGTCGATGAGAACATTCCCTGGGTAGAGCATTTTCTGGGCGATGTGGCAGAGATCCGTTACGCAGCGGGACGGTCGATTGATGCCGCTGTTTTGAAAAATGCCGACGCTTTACTGGTGCGTTCTGTGACCAGGGTGGACGAATCATCATTGGGTGCAAGCCATGTGCGTTTTGTCGGTTCGGCCACCAGTGGTACCGATCACGTGGATCTGGACTACCTGGGCAGCCGCGGTATCGCCTTCGCCTACGCCCCGGGTTCCAATGCCAACTCGGTGGTGGAGTATGTGCTCGCCGTCATCTCCGCAGTCGACGACAAGCTGGAGGCTCTGCTGGCCGGAGGTCGGGTTGGCCTCATCGGTTACGGTGTCATAGGTAAAATGCTGGCGTCGCGGTTTGCTTCCCTAGGCATTGACCACTGCGTATACGATCCCTGGCTGGATCAGTCCACCATAGATCACCCTGCCGAACTCGAGGAGGTGCTGGGCTGCGACGTGGTGACCCTGCACGCTGAACTGACAAGCCGGGAGCCCTGGCCCAGTTTCCATCTGCTGGGGGAGCCCGAACTGCTGCGCCTGAAAAGTGATGCGCTGATGATCAATACAAGCCGCGGGCCCGTGGTCGACAACGGGGCCCTGCTGGGCCTGTTGCGAGACGATGCACTGGGTGCCCGTATCGTGCTGGATGTTTGGGAAGGTGAGCCGCAGATCAGCGCCGAGTTGCTGCGTCGGGTGCACTACGGTAGTCCCCACGTCGCCGGCTACAGCCTTGACGGAAAAATCCTCGCCACGCGTATGCTGTGTGACAGGCTCGCCGAAATCCTCGAATTACAGTTGCCTGCGGCGGCATCCCCGGTATCACCGCCTGCACCGATCACCGTGGATTGTCCAGAGAACGAAGCGCAACTGCTGCGACAACTGCTTGCTGAACGCTACCGGATTGGCGTAGACGATGCTGCACTGCGCGCCTGTACCCTGGATCAGCCTCCGGGGAACGCTGCCGATGCCTTTGATCGACTGCGCAGGGAATACCGGCAACGGCGTGAATTGCCCGGCACCAGGGTATCTGGCGTCTGCTTGAGTGAGAGGCAGGTGCAGATGCTGCTTGCCCTGGGTTGTGTGCCGGACGCCAACGGGGATCAGGCGTGAAGGCGCGCCTGCATATCGGACTGGTGGTCAATCCCCTGGCGGGACTGGGCGGCAGCCTGGCCATGAAAGGCAGTGACGGTGAGGAGGTGCGCAAGTTGGCGGCTTCTCTGCCCGACGCCGACCTGCAGCGCGCCGTGGAGAGGGTGGTTCGGGCACTGCAGCCCCTTAGAATAGCGGTGCAGGAGGGCGTGGTGCGCCTGTCCTGCTGGGCAGGGGCAATGGGCGAATCCGTTCTGGGGGAACTGGGGTTGCCCCACATTACCCTGGGCACTGTTCCCTGTGGCTTGAGTTCAGCGGATGACACCCGCCGGGCAGCCGGTACTCTGGTCGACAGCGGTATCGATCTGCTGGTATTCGCCGGCGGCGATGGCACCGCCAGGGATATCTATGACGCTGTCGGCAGCAACTTCCCGGTCCTGGGCATTCCCGCCGGGGTGAAGATGCATTCCGGTGTATTCGCCGTTTCACCCGAGGCCGCAGGCGAGTTGCTGCAGCAGTTGGCCACGGGCGGACTGGTGGGGCTGACAAACCGCGAGGTGCGCGATATCGACGAGGAGGCCTTCCGCCATGACCGGGTGCGCAGCAGCTTCTACGGCGAGATGCAGGTGCCGGGAGAGGGGCGTTTTCTGCAGCACACCAAGGTCGGGGGTAGGGAAAGCCAGGAACTGGTTGCCGCGGAAATTGCCGCCTGGCTGGTGGAAAATATGCAGCCGGAGCGGCTCTATATCATTGGTCCGGGTTCAACCACTGCCGTGATCATGGAGGAACTGGGTTTGCACAATACCCTGCTGGGGGTTGATGTGGTGCGCGACGGAGAATTGCTGGCATCCGATGCCGACGAGGCGACCCTGCTACAGTTACTGGCTGAACATGATGGCCCGGCGACCATCGTGGTCTCTGTGATCGGTGGCCAGGGTTATGTGTTCGGCCGCGGCAACCAGCAACTTTCGCCGGCAGTGATCAGGTCCGTGGGCCAGCAGAACCTGGTGATCGTCGCTGCCAAATCCAAGATTACCGAACTCGAGGGGCGCCCCCTGTTGGTGGATACCAACGACTCCGAGCTGGACCAGTCCCTTGTGGGCTACTATCCCATCGTCACCGGTTACGACGATCGCATCCTGTACAGGATCGAGGCTGTAGAGTAAGCGCGTGTCAGGGGCTCAGTGCGCGCCGATAGGCGGGTGGGCCAACAGGTAGCGCACACATTTCTGCAGTGTGATACTCGAGCCCTCGCGCATTGCATGCCGCAACTGGGCAATATTGGCCCTGGATTCCTCCACCACGCTGGGCGGCAGCGATTCATCGACTTCCACCCGCGTCAGTGCCTGGTCGGAGCGGGAAGAGAGCAATAAAAATCCTTTCTGGCTCAATACCGCCTGGTCCAGAGCCTCCTGGCGGATGTTGTCATCGAAGTTCAGGTAACCGTGTTCCGCAAGCCACACCATGGTGCTGAAACAGGCCTGGAAACGGGGATGGTGCAGCCCGAACTCATCCGGTTCGTCGGGCCCGCTGATGTCCTCCACGTAGAGCACGGTTTTACGGGGAAATACTGCATAAAGACGCAGGAAGATTTTGGCAACGTCCCGGTAAAAGTCGTCGATATGGAGGTCTGCCATGTAGTGAGCAAGCCTGTAGTCTGCCAGGGATGGCTAGTGTACGCTAAGGCCTGAACGCTATCTAGCGAGAGGAGACTACTATGCAGGACGACGAATTCTGGCGCGACAAACTGACTCCCGAGGAGTACCAGGTATGCCGTGAGAAGGGCACTGAACGCCCCTTCACCGGTGAGTACTGGGACTGCAATCGTGACGGCGTCTATCACTGCCGCTGCTGCGGCGAGCCCCTGTTTCTCTCCGATACCAAGTTCGACGCCGGCTGCGGCTGGCCCAGCTTTTTCCAGCCCGCGGACGGGGAGGTCATACTCGAATCCCGCGATACCAGCCACGGCATGATTCGCACCGAGGTGATGTGCAGGAAGTGTGGGTCGCACCTGGGGCATGTGTTTGATGATGGGCCGGCGCCTACCGGGTTGCGGTATTGTATTAATAGTTTGTCTATCAAACTGGAGGATGAGTAGGAGGATAAGAATTGGAGCGGGAAACCGGGGTCGAACCGGCGACCTCAACCTTGGCAAGGTTGCGCTCTACCAACTGAGCTATTCCCGCATTTTTGCGATCGCTTGCGCGATCGTCGAACCGGCGAGCCTGGGCGGCCCCCCTCAACCTTGGCAAGGTTGCGCTCTACCAACTGAGCTATTCCCGCATTTTTGCGATCGCTAGCGCGATCGTCGAACCGGCGAGGCTGCGCGCCCCGCCTCAACCATGTCAAGGTTGCGCTCTACCAACTGAGCTATTCCCGCGGATTGAGTGGCGTCCCCTAGGGGGTTCGAACCCCTGTTACCGCCGTGAAAGGGCAGTGTCCTAGGCCACTAGACGAAGGGGACGCATTGGTCTCAATCGAGAGGCGCGCATTGTAGG
>JAACFI010000171.1 GCA_009937575.1 Haliea sp. | reverse complement strand
TTTCCCCAGCCGGTGCGGTTTCCCGATAATCCTCCGGCACCTCGAGTTCCGGGCGCTCGTAATCCGGCGTCAGGGCGCAGGCGGTGAACAGTGGTACGCACAGGGCCGCGAACAGCAGTCGTCGCATATCAGGGCTCCTCCGCCTTGGATGCGACGCCAGGGGTACCCTGCCCGCCACCTGCCGCACCGGCGGCATCTTCCACCGGCTTGGGCCTTGCGACATAGCGTTCGATAATCACGTACAGCGCCGGCACCATCAGAACACCGATGACCGTGGCCACCAACATGCCACTGAAAACGGTCATGCCCATAACCTTGCGAGCCTCGGCACCAGCCCCGCTGGCAACCAGCAGCGGCAACACGCCAAGTATGAAGGAGAAAGCCGTCATCAGGATTGGTCTGAAGCGGAGCCTGGCGGCCTCCATCGCCGCTTCCACCGGATCCTTGCCCTTCTCCGATTCGATCTTGGCGAACTCTACAATCAGGATAGCGTTCTTGGCCGCCAGTCCTATCAACATTACCAGGCCGATCTGGGCGAACACATTGTTCTCGTAGCTTTCACTGAAGAGCCGGGAAATAAACAATCCGGCCACTGCGCCGAAAACGGCAATCGGCGTGCCGGCCAGCACCGACAACGGCAACGACCAGCTCTCGTACTGCGCCGCGAGGATAAGAAATACGAACACCAGTGCCATCAGAAATACCACGGCGCCACTGCCGGCGGCCGCTTTCTCCTGGTAGGACATATCGGCCCAGTTGAAACCCATATCAGACGGCAGCACCCTGGCCGCCTCCTCTTCAAGGGCGTCCAGCGCCTGTGCAGAGCTGTAGCCCGGCGCCGGTTGCCCGGTAATCTTGGCCGCGCGGTAGAGGTTGAAGCGGTTGGTGAATTCCGGTCCGGCAGAATTCGATGTTTGAACCAGGGTCGACAGCGGTACGCTATCGCCCTTGGTATTGCGAACATAGAACATGTTAATGCCGTCGACGGACCCCCGATATTCTGGCTCTGCCTGTACGTAGACCTTGTACAGGCGGCCGAAACGGTTGAAGTCGTTGACGTAGGCGCCCCCCAGGAAGGCGCCCACCGACGTGTTAACATCTGATAGCGGGACCCCCATCTTGAGTGCCTTGCCGTCGTCGATATCCAGGAAAATCTGCGGTGAACTTGGTCGGAACAGCGTGAGTGCATTGCTGATCTCGGGTCGCGCGTTGGCCGCCTGGAGAAAGCGCTGGCTCTGCTCGAAAAGATATTCGGGAGTATTGCCGCCTCTGTCCTGCAGCATCATAGTGAAACCGGATCCCGTACCCAGCCCCGGAATAGCAGGCGGACCGAAGGCAAAGGCAATCCCCTCCCTGATGTGCCTGTGGAAATCGACATTAAGTCGTCGCACCAGCTCCCTTGCGTGATCCTCGGAATCAGTGCGTTCATCCCAGTCTTTCAGCTGGATAAAAGCCATGCCAGCGTTGGGCTGTAGCGTACCGGACATGATGCTGTAACCGGCAATCACAGTGGCATTCTCGATGGCGTCGTACTCGGCGAGGATGTCCTCCATCTGTTTAATGACCGCGTCAGTGCGCTGCAGCGAGGCGCTATCAGGCATGATCAGTCCCGCCATGATGTAGGCCTGGTCCTCCTCGGGAACGAATCCGGCCGGCACGATGCGGAACAACAAAACGATCCCCGCGACCAGCGCGACCAGCAGGACCGCCGCGCGGCTGACCTTATGGGTAAAATAGGCCGTGAGCACCATGAACTTCTCGGTGGCGACCTCGAACCAACGATTAAACCAGGCGAAGAACTTATCGAAGATACTCTTGTCCTCCCCCGGAGGTTTCAACAGGGAAGACGCCAGAGCCGGGCTAAGGGTAAGAGCATTGATGGAGGATATCGCCACCGCGATGGCGATGGTGATGGCAAACTGCTGGTACAACCTGCCGGTAATGCCACCCATGGCAGCTACCGGCACGAACACCGCGATCAGTGCCAGCGAGGTCGCCACAATGGGCCCGGATACCTCGTGCATGGCCTCGATCGTAGCCTCTCTGGCAGGCATTCCCTTTTCCATCTTCGCCGCCACCGCCTCGACCACGACGATGGCGTCGTCCACCACGATTCCGATCGCCAGAACCAACCCGAGTAGCGACAGTGTGTTTATGGTGAAACCCAGCAGGGGAAACACCATGAAAGCACCGATCAGTGAGACCGGGACAGTCAATGTGGGGATCAGGGTGGAACGCGCATTCTGCAGAAAAATATAGACCACCAGAATCACCAGGGCGACCGCCTGGAACAGCGTCACCACGATTTCCCGGATACCGGCAGTGATGGGCTTGGTGGTGTCCAGCGAGATCACATACTCGACATCATCGGGAAACCGCTCGGCGATGCGTTCCATCGCCGTCAATATCTGCTTCGCCACCTCGAGGCCGTTGGCATCGGGCAACTGGAAGACCTGCACAAGGGACGAGGGCTGGCCATCCAGCCGCACCCTGTAGAGGTAGTTCTGTGACCCCAGTTCGATGCGGGCGATATCGCGCAGCAATACCTGGGAACCGTCCGGGTTGGCCCGCACAACCACCGCACCGAACTCTTCCGGCGTCTCAAATCTGCCACCTGTATTGACCGTGTAAGTAAACTCGGTACCCGGCGGCGCGGGCTCCCCTCCAATCTGGCCCGCGGGGACCAGCACATTCTGCTGCTGGATCGCGTTGGTGATGTCGGACACGGTCAGGTGCAGCTTGGCCAGTTCATCCGGTCGTATCCAGATCCGCATTGCATATTCCGAGACGCTACCGCCCAGCACCTCGGCCAACCCGACCCCCCTGATCCTCGCCAGCTCATCGACAATGTTGATCGCCGCATAGTTGGACAGGAAACTTTCGTCGTAGGTGCCGTTGGGGGATACCAGGGAGATCAGCAACAGGGGGAAGGACAACTTTTTCTTCACCGGAACCCCCAACCGTTTCACTTCCTCGGGAAGTGACGCTGTGGCCTCAGAAACACGGTTCTGGGTGAGCACGTTAGCCATGTCCAGGTCCGAGCCCACCTCGAAGGAGACGTCCAGGCTCATACGGCCGTCGCTGGAATTGGTGGAGTTCATGTAGATCATGCCCTCCACACCATTGACCTTCTGTTCTATAGGTGTGGCGACCGACTGCTCAACGTTGATGGCGTTGGCGCCGGTGTACGTGCCGGACACGTTAACCATGGGCGGATTGATGTCCGGGTACTGGGCGACGGGCAGCCTGCCCAGGGCGACCAGGCCGACGATCACAATAATGATCGCGATTACCATCGCGACGATTGGACGGCGAACGAAAAACTCGGCCATGGCTCAGTTCTCCGCTTTGTCGTCTGAGGGCGCCGACTCGTCGAAATCGACCAGTTTGGGCGTAACGGTGGCCCCGTTCTTGAGCATTAACAGACCTTCTATTGCGACACGCTCCCCGGCCTTCAGTCCGGACTCAACCAGCCGCATGCGCCCGACCTGCGGACCGAGTTCTACCTGTCGCAGGGAGACAGCGCCATCTTCACCAACCACGTAAACCCGGAAATTGCCCAGCAATTCGCTGACCGCGCGCTGAGGTACCAGCAGGGCGTCGGACCTGTTTTCTGTCGGAATCCGCGCGCGTGCAAACTGGCCTGCGATAACGATTGCATCCGGGTTGGGAAAATCGGCCTCAAGGGTAAAGGTACCTGTGTCGGGATTGATCGCCGCATCTGTGGCCACCACATGCCCCGTGTGCCTGTGAATGCTGCCATCCGCGAGAAGAAGTTGTATCGGGGTCTTGGATGAAGCCGGCTCTTCTTTTCCCATACGGCGTCGCTCAGCCATCAAGCGGCTGAGGCGCAAGTAATCTCGTTCGTTGATGGCAAAGCGAACCCTGATCGGGTCTATAAGTGAGACGTAATTGAGTATCACGGGATTGGGCTGAGCACCGACAAATTCACCGACTTCCGCTTCAGAGATTCCAATAAAACCACTGATAGGCGCGTGGATCTCCGTATAGCCCAATTCGATTTTGGCGAGTTCCAGTTGCGCTTCAGCGGCCTGGACGGAGCCGATCGCAGCATCCCGTTGCGCTGTGGCCCCGTCGAGATCCTGCTGGCTTACCGCATTCATGGCTGCCAGCGGCTCAATGCGCGCCAGGTCGGCCCGTGCCTTGGCGAGCATGGTTTTCGCTTCAGCCAGTCTTCCCTCTGCCCCTACAACCTTGGAACGAAACGGCGCGGGGTCAATGGTGTACAACAGTTGGCCTTTATCGACGGACCGCCCCTCCTGGAAGTTCCGACTCAAGAGGAATCCCTCGACCCTTGCCCGAATCGGGATATCGGTGGACCCCCGGGTCTGGCCGACGAAGTCCTGGGTGATTTGCGTATCACGCTGGACGACCTCGACCACTTTGATTTCCGGAGGTGGGGCAGCAGGTGGCTCTTCTGCGCCGCAGGCGCTGACCAGCATTGCTACGGCGAGCATCAGACATACCCGGCGAGCCTCGCAGGTGGGAAAAAGATGAACCATGACCATGATACCCCTTGCACTTGAGCGCCCAGCGCCTGCTGTTCGAAAAGCTGACATTTTTCGGCGTTGATAGCCTGTGCGGCAAAGATGACCCGCACGAAAAACCGCGACTTGATTATAGTCGAACTAACTTAGCATCCGCCAATTGAGACAGTGCGACATTACAGCAAAGGGTGTTATGAAAAAAGTGATTTCCGGCGTCGAAGCAAGATCTTCTGGTCGCGCCGGATAAAAACGGAATGGGTGGAGTTGGCGCGGCAGCGAGGCTGCCGGCCAAGGGAGAGAAAGCTTAGAACTTTCGACCAATTCCGACGTTGAACATCCAGCCGGCAGAATCATTGAAATCGATATCGCTGTCTGAATCAGCCCAGATGAAGCTCACATTCGGTTCCCACTTCTTGAGCCCGAACATTCCCGGGAAGAACATCTGGCTGGCGAAAGCGATCTGGTCAGCGTCGTTAACCTCGTCAAAAATCGGGTTTTTCTTGTCACCTTCCAGGCTGCTGTAAACGATGTTGTTGGCCCATGTAAAGTTGCCGGGATTGTTGAAAACCCAGGAAAGCGCGAACTCGTACCCATCCTGCGCCATCGCGTCGCCGTCCAGGTCACGGTCGACAAAAGCGACACTGGGGCGGATAAAGTGCCGGCCGTTTTGAACATTGACCAGGTAACCCAGTTCGGCGCGCATCACATCGCCCTCACGGTCCAGCAGCTTGCGCTCCGCCGCACTCAAATCCAGCCATGCACCGCTGCGCTCATCATCTATTTCGATCTCCCGAGAGGTCAGCTTTACCTCGAACTGGCTACCGAAAATCTTGTCCCAGGTGAACCGACCGCCAGTGGAACTGCGCTCGGTATCTTTACGTTTCTCCCCGATCACGTAGGGATCGGCCCAGACCTCGGTCTGCGGAAAGGCGGAACTGAGGACCGCCAGTTGCATCCTGCCCACCCGGTCGAAATCATGGCGCACTGCCAGCAGGGTGCTGCGATCGAACTGCAGGAAGTCCGCCAGGTCATTACCGAGGGAGACCTGTGTTTTCAGGTTGGAAAAGGTGTAATTCAAGCTGAGGTTGATGGCGGGTGTGGTAATGCTCTCGTCGTCCGGCGAACCGAAGTCGTCGATCGTGTCGTCGCCGAGATCGAGGTCAATGCCTGCCAGGCGGGCGAGGAAATTACTTTCGATACTTCCGGTACCAGCGCCGAGGTTGACGAAGCCCGAAAAGCCGGCTTCATCGGGCATCTTATCGAGCGCCAATGCAGGCAGGCTCAGGGCGGACAGTGCCAGTGCGATAACAGATTTCTTCATGGGATATTCCTCAATTGTCTTGAAATTCAGTGCGATATTCTAACGCCAACTGTGCCGGGACCCAGTGTAGATTCAACGGTAATAGTTACGTTAAAAAATGGGCCGAAATACAGCCTCGGTCTGGAATCAACTACCATAGCACTCTCCCCAACCCGGCCAGGCTAACCAACAGCAACCCTACGCCGAGCACACGAAAAAACACCTTGGTATCAGAGCGCAGGGTATAGGCGTGGAAGCGCAGCCCTATGACGTGGCCCACCGCTGCACAGGGCAGCAGCCACAGGTGCTGGCGCCACTGCAGATCCACGCCGCTGAGCATGAAGGCGATCAGCTTGATGGCGACCAGCACGAACCAGAGGACGAACAGGGTGTCGCGCAGCTGGTACTTCTCCATACGGCTAGCAGCCACCGGCACGACCAGCGGGGCGGCGATCAACGACGTACCACTCACGTAGCCACCGAGCACCAGGAAGAAGGCATCCAGCGCCCGATTATTACTCTTGAAGGGGCGATCGAGAATATAAGTCACCGCGTAAACGGAAACCACGACGAAGATAAATCCACTGACAATATCCGCCGGCAGCGTGATGACCCCCGCCACACCGATGAGTTTCGGGATAATCATCAACGGCAGGGCATAGCGCAGGAACGCCCAGTTGACGGTGGACTGCTGGCCTTCCGCCCCGTCGGCACGGAGGTGGGACTGCACCACAGTGAGCAGGGAGAAGAGCAGCAAGTGCACGGCTATGATAGGCAGGAACACCAGGGGTGCGTTGTACACCATCAGCAGGAAAGGCAGTGCCAGCACGGCGCCGCCAAAGCCGAGTCCGGAGCGAACGAAGCCGCCCCATACGAACAACAGGGCGATGGTCAGGTACTGCCAGGTTTCGAGGCCTTCCATGAGTGGGGTTTTGAGGTCCGTTCCGTGCGCGACGGGGCCAGATACTACTCCAGTCCGCCGTCGAGTTCATTCGCCATACTCACCTGGCAGCCGGGAGAGGTTAAACTTCCCCACCACAAGCGAGAGTGAGGGACTTCAATGAGGCCAAGGGATGCCGCCACACTGATCATGATACGGGAGCAACGCGAGGTACTGCTGGGCGTACGCAATGCCCACCACGTGTTCATGCCCCACCGCTATGTTTTTCCCGGAGGAAGAGTGGACGCGGGGGATGCGCGGGTGCCCTGCCCTGTCGGCCTCCCCGACACCGAGGAAGAAAAACTGCTGCAATCAGTGGGTGCACCAAGGGCGCGGGCCCTGGCCATGGCCGCGGTGCGAGAGACTTTCGAGGAAACGGGCCTGATCCTCGGCCAACCACACGAGGATCCACCCCGCTCACGATCGCTGCACTGGCAGCCGTTCTTCCGCGCGGGCTTCGTCCCGGCCCTGGACAAGCTGCATTACTTCGCCCGCGCCATTACCCCGCCCGGCATGGTGCGGCGTTTCGACGCGCGTTTTTTCATCACCGACGCCAGGTACGCGCATGGCAGGCTTGAGGGCAACGGCGAGCTGGGCGACCTGCGCTGGGTGCCCCTGACCGAGGTCGAGGCATTGCCCCTGGCGCCGATCACCGAGTTAGTACTGGGATTACTGACACAGCACCTGGTACCGGATTCGGCGAAGACCACCGAGGCGGCGCTCTACCGGGAACTGGCAGGTAGGGAACTGGTGGAACTTCACTGGCCGGACTTATAAAAGGCTGAAGGACACCGCCAGGCCCGCCACGGTGATGGCGATGATGCTCATCAACTTGATCAGGATATTGAGACTGGGGCCCGAGGTATCCTTGAAAGGATCACCGACGGTGTCGCCGATCACCGAGGCCCGGTGGGCGCCGGAACCCTTGCCCCCGTGGTGCCCCTCCTCGATATACTTCTTGGCGTTATCCCAGGCGCCGCCGGCATTGGACAGGAACACCGCCAGCACGAAACCCGCCGACAGTCCGCCCACCAGCAGGCCGATAACACCGGCAACCCCGAGCAGCAGGCTGACCAGCACCGGGATACTCACGGCAATCAGCGAGGGGGCCAGCATTTCCCGCTGGGCACCGATGGTGGAGATCTCCACGCAGCGCGCGTAGTCCGGTTCCGACTCGCCCCGCAGGATGGCTGGGTCCTCACGGAACTGGCGGCGGACTTCCTCCACCATCAGGGCGGCGGCACGGCCCACCGCCTGCATGGTCAGGCCACTGAACACGAAGGCCACCATGGCACCCAGGAACAGGGAAACCAGGACCACAGGATTCAGCAGGGTCACGTCGTAGTAGGCCATGAAATCCGCGAGAGAGGCCTCCACGGTGTCGACCTCGATACCCCGGTCCAGCGCCAGTCTGTCCACCCCCGCCCTCAACAGCTCGATACGCACCACTTCCAGATAGGAGGCTATCAGTGCCAGCGCGGTCAGGGCCGCGGAGCCGATGGCAAAACCCTTGCCGGTGGCGGCGGTGGTATTGCCTAACGAATCCAGCGCGTCGGTTCGCGCGCGCACCTCGGGGCCCAGCCCGCTCATCTCGACGTTACCGCCTGCGTTGTCGGCGATCGGTCCGTAGGCATCGCTGGCCAGGGTAATGCCCAGGGTAGACAGCATACCCACCGCGGCGACGGCCACCCCGTACAATCCCTGGGTTACGTTGTCGAACGCGAATCCCGCGCCGCAGAAAAAGGCCAGCAGGGTGCCGACGACCACCGCCAGTACCGGCACCGCCGTGGAGAGCATGCCTACAGCCAGGCCAGAGATAATTACCGTTGCGGGGCCGCTATCGGCGGCATCCGCGATCGCCCGGGTGGGCCTGAAGGATGCGGAAGTGGCGTATTCCGTTGCTCGACCAATCACCATGCCAGTCACCAGGCCTGCCACCACCGCCCCCCAGGTTCCCCAGGGATTCGGCGCAGACATAAGCTGCAGTAATACCAGCGCGCCAATGGCAACACCCAGGGCACTGGCGTTGACGCCCCGGGACAAGGCCTTCAGCAAGGCCTCCTGGTCCGCCCCCTCACGGGTTCTCACCAGGAAAACCCCGGCGATGGACAGCAGAATGCCCAGCCCGGCAATGACGAAGGGCACACTGACTGCACTGGCCTGGGCCGATGAATCACCGACAAAGGCCGCCGCCCCCAGGGCACAGGCGGCCAGGATGGAGCCGCAGTAGGACTCGAACAGGTCCGCGCCCATGCCCGCCACATCGCCCACGTT
>JAACFI010000170.1 GCA_009937575.1 Haliea sp. | reverse complement strand
GTGGCAATAGTGGACCGTGTTGGGCCACAGCTCCGTTTCCATCAGCAACAACAGACGCGGGCGCACCCGGCGCAGAAAACGCTTTATCGATCCGGGCAGATCCCAGGGGGCGTAGACATGCAGCACCCGGTCGCCAAACCTGGCCTTTACCTGGGCGGACCCGGTGGGTGTGGTGGTGGTGACTACCAGGCGACAGTCCGGGTAATCCTCCAGCAGTATCTCCACCAACGGAGCGGCCGCCAGTGCCTCCCCCACGGAGACCGCGTGCACCCAGATGACCGGCATGTGCCCACCGGCGGCGGGGAAGTGGCCGAAGCGCTCCAGAATTCGCCGCCGGTAATCCGGCGCCCTGCGGGAGCGCCACAACAGGCGCAGCAACAGGCCGGGCAGCAGCAGGTATAACAAGGCGCTGTAAAGGAAGCGCATCGGGTACTCCAGGGAGCGTTATTACGACGCAGCATAACCGCGCCGCATTTGCCGCGCCAGCAGCCGCCATGCGCCGGTCAACGGGATAAAGTACACTGGCTCGATGGGCACTCCCACACTCTACACCGATATCGTCATCATCGGCGGCGGCGTCGCGGGCCTGTGGGCCCTCAACCTGCTGCGTGAGCGAGGATACAGCGCAGTGCTGTTTGAACAGGAGGCACTGGGCAGTCACCAGACGATCGGATCCCAGGGCATGATTCACGGCGGGATAAAATACGCGCTGGGCGGTGCGTTGACCCCGGGCTCGCAAGTCATCGCCGCCATGCCCTCCCTGTGGCGCGAGTGCCTGGCGGGCCGGGGCCCGGTGAACCTGCGTGGCTGTGAAGTCCTCAGTGATGCTTTCCATGTCTGGTCCAGTGGCAGCCTGAGCGCCCGCATCAACAGCTTTTTCGCCAGCAAATTACTGCGCGGCCGGGTGGAGGCCTTGAAGCCCGACGCCTACCCGACGCCCTTGCGTCATCCTGACTTTCGCGGTCATGTCTATCGCCTGGAAGAGCTGGTGCTGGACGTGCCCTCCCTGGTATCAAACCTGGCCAAACGACATTCCGGGGACATGTTTTGCATCGACTGGGATACCGCCTCTCTGCAGCGGGTAAAGCGCCGGGCGAGGCTGGTACTGCCCGAGGTTGTTCTGGAACCCGAGTGCCTGCTGCTCGCCGCCGGATGCGGCAACCAGGCGCTGATGGAGGCCCTCGACAGCGCCTCTCCCGCCATGCAGCGCCGTCCGCTGCAGCAGGTGCTGGTAAAGCACAGCTACGCACAACCGCTGTTCGCCCACTGCCTGGGAAACCGCCCTTCACCGCGACTCACCATTACCAGTCACCGCTGCAGCGATGGGCACCCTGTCTGGTACCTGGGTGGCGACCTGGCGACCGCCGGGGCCGGGGAATCCCCCGAGCGGCTGGTCGACCACGCCCGGGGGGAACTTGCGGAGCTGCTACCCTGGCTAGACCTGGGAGAGTGTGAATGGCGAACGCTGACCCTGGACAGGGCAGAGCACGCGCAGGCAGGGCTGATGCGCCCTGACACGGCTTTCGTCGGGCCGGTGGCCGGTGTCGACAACGCCCTGGTGGCCTGGCCCACCAAACTGACCCTGACCCCCCGGCTGGGCGAACTGCTGGAATCGCAGTTGCAGGAGCGCAGTATTCTGCCCCGCCACACTCCCGATCTGTCACCATTGGCACAGGTTCCACGCCCGGCGCTGGCCGCCCCCTACTGGGATACCCTGTTCCAATGAACTGGTTGCGACCACTGGGTAGTACCGGGCTGGAGGTCAGCGCGATCGGCCTGGGGACGGTGAAACTCGGTCGCGATAGGGGCGTGAAGTACCCGGCTGCCTTCACCATCCCGGATACACGCGCCGCGCGGGACCTGCTGGCACAGGCCCGGGACCTGGGCATCAACCTGATCGATACGGCCCCGGCCTACGGCGACAGCGAACTGCGCCTGGGGGAGTTGCTGCGCGGCCAGCGCAATCACTGGGTGCTGTGCAGCAAGGTAGGTGAGGAATTCGAAGGCGGCCGCTCCCTCTTCGATTTCAGCCCGCGGCATACCCGGGGCTCCGTTCGGCGAAGCCTGCAGCGTCTGGAGACCGACGTGCTGGACCTGGTTCTGGTTCACTCCGACGGTGACGACCTGCGTATCATCAAGGAGTGCGGGACACTGGAAACACTGCAGGATCTCAAGCGGGAGGGTCTGATACGGGCCTTCGGCATGTCCACCAAGACACCGGCCGGGGGCCTCGCAGCGGCGAAGCTCTGTGATGTGGTGATGCTTACCTCACGACTCAAGCGGGGCGCCCTGGTGAAGAAGGCCCTGGCCAGCGGCCACCTGGCGGAGGACTACCCTGACCCGGTACAGGCGAGTATGGACCTGGTCCTCTCCCACCCGGGCACCAGTGCGGCGGTTATTGGCACCATTGACCCGGCACACCTGCGGGATAACGTGGCAGCGGCCCGCAACGCACTGACCTAGTCCTGCCCCTCACCCTGGATGCGTTCGACAATGGCGGTAGTCGAGAGGCTGTCCACCAGGTCCAGCACCCGCACCTCGCCGCCATAGCCCTCCACAATCTCCCAGCCGACCACCGCCTGCTTGCCGGGATAATCGCCTCCCTTCACCAGCAGGTCGGGTTGCAGGACCTGTAACAGGGCTCGCGGGGTATCCTCGTCAAAGCAGACCACCCAGTCCACTGCCTCCAGCCCCGCCAGTACCGCCATGCGGCGCTCGGCGGGATTCAACGGGCGGCCACTGCCCTTCAGGCGGCGCACCGAGTCATCGCTGTTCACCGCAACGACCAGCCGGTCGGCGAGTTGCCGGGCCTGCTCCAGGTAGCTGACATGACCCGCGTGGATGATGTCGAAACAGCCGTTGGTAAACACCACCCGCTCCCCCTGGCTGCGGGCATCGGCCACTGCCACCTGCAATTGCTCCAGACTCATCACCCCGCGGCCTGCGCCGCGCTCCTGTTGCACAGCGCGCCGCAATTCCGGCGCGCTCACCACCGCGGTTCCCAATTTGCCCACCACGATACCGGCGGCGATGTTGGCAAGGGTCACCGCGTCGGGGAGATCAGCTCCGCCGGCGATGGCTGCCGCCAGCACCCCCATCACTGTGTCCCCGGCGCCGGTGACGTCGTAGACCTCGCGGGCACTTGCAGGCAAGTGACGCTCTTCCTCCCCGGGGCGCAACAGGGTCAGGCCGGCCTCACCGCGGGTAATCAATAAAGCCTCAATCTGCAACTCCGCCATCAGGCGCTCGCCGCGGGCGACCAGCTCAGCCTCGCTGGCACAGCCACCGACCACTGTTTCGAATTCCTGCAGGTTGGGCGTCAGCATGGTAGCCCCGCGATAGCGGGCGAAGTCCTCGCCCTTGGGATCCACGAGTACGGGAACCCCTGCCTCCCTGGCAAGGGCTATCAGCGGTGCGGGGTCCGCCAGCGCCCCCTTGGCGTAATCTGACAACACCAGTACATCGCAGTCAGTCAGGCGCGTCCTGAGGGCTTCAAGCAAGGCATCACCGGCGGGTGCTGCTTCCGGCTCTTCAAAATCCAGCCGCAGCAACTGCTGCTGGCGACTGATCACCCGCAACTTGGTGATGGTGGGATGGTCCCGGAGGCGGGTAAAGACGCATTCCACGCCGGCAGCATGCAGCTTGGCCTGCAGGGAATCTGCCATTTCGTCGTCCCCGGTGTAGGCAGCGATAGCGACGCCGGCTCCCAGAGACGCGATATTCAGAGCCACGTTGCCGGCTCCGCCCGGACGATCAGAGATGTCTTCAACCCGCACGACGGGTACCGGCGCTTCAGGGGAAATACGCCCGGCCCCACCCTGCCAGTAGCGATCCAGCATGACATCGCCGAGCACCAGCAGGCGGGCCCGTTCGAAGCGCGGCATATCCATTTTCACGATGCGACGTACCTCGCTGATCGTCAACGGGGACGAGGAATTAAACTCGCCGCCATCATAGCACGCCGGGTTCGGTACAAGGGCAGCCGAGGCTTGCCAGGGTGGCGCAAAACCGCTACCTTGCCCGGCCCACTCATACCCGGAGCGCAGCGATTAGATGATTCCCGGCCTTCCGCATGACATCGACCAGATCAAGGGCTTTCTCGCCGAAGACGAGGCCGCTGCACTCTACCAGCACGCGCTGGAGACCAGCGCCCGGGGACCGGTCCTGGAAATCGGCAGCTACTGCGGCAAAAGCACCATCTACCTGGGCCTGGCCTGCCGGGACACCGGCAGCACCCTGTTCGCCCTGGACCACCACCGCGGCTCGGAGGAACACCAGCAGGGAGAATTTTTCCACGATCCGGAGTTGTTCGACCAGGGCGCCGGGCTGATGGACAGCTTCCGCGAGTTCCGCCGCAACATCTCCGCGGCAGGGCTGGACGACGTTGTCGTGCCACTGGTATCCGACTCCGAAACCACCGCCCGTCACTGGCGCACGCCACTGGCAATGGTATTCATCGACGGGGGGCACAGCCTGGATGCGGCACTCACGGACTACCGCTGCTGGGCTTCACATGTGCTGAGGGGCGGAATACTTGCGATCCACGACCTGTTCGCGGATGCCCACGAGGGGGGGCAGGCGCCCTATGCGATCTACCGACTGGCAAAAGCGTCGGGCCTGTTCGCTGACCTCGGGCAGGTCAGCAGCCTGGGTTTGTTACGCCGGCTCTAATCTACCGCGAGCCGCTGGTTCCCGGAGCCATCCGCTTCCAGGATCTCGACCCTGCTGAACAGCTGCGACGCAGCGGTGTGTTCGGTGAGTGCGTCGGCGGCCAGCAGGATGGCCCCGGCGGTCCAGGTGGGCTTTTCCTCCGGCCACAGCAGGTCCTCAACCATCTGATAGCCGGTCCAGTAGGAACCGTCACTGGTTCGCCACTGGTGTAACCAGCTGTAGACCTCTACGGCGCGGGCGTGGTCGCCGGCGGCAAGCAGGGCCATGACCAGTTCGCAGGACTCGGCAACTGTCACCCAGGGCTCGTCCGACACGCAGCGGCAACCGAGGCCCCGCTCGACGAACTCGTCCCAGCGCGATGCCAGGCGGGCCTTGGCCTCAGCCTGGGACAATACCCCGGCCAGCACCGGGTAAAACCAGTCCATGGAGTAGCGCGACTTGCTCTCCCAGGTGCGGTCGAAGCGGTCGGGCTTGTGTCGCAGGGCGATACCCAGTCGCTCTCGTGCCAACAGCCAGTCAGGCCGGGCATGTTCCATGGTCACCGAGATATTGTGTGCGCACTCCAGGCTCTTGAAGATCGAACTGCAGCCGGTGACCAGCGCATCCTGTTTCGGCTCGCCACTGGCGTTCACCGCCCAGTGGATCTCGCCGTGTTCCGTCTGCAGGGACAGTACGAAGCCTATCGCCCTGTCCACCACCGGCCACATCTCCCGCAGGAACTCGCGATCCCCGCTCAGGCGGTAAAAGTGCCACACACCGGTCGCCACATAGGCGACGAAGTTACTCTCCCGCCGCCTGGGGTTGTCCGCCTCTTCCCCCCGGTAGGAGGCCCACCAGCTGCCGTCGGGCAATTGCATTTTCGCCAGCCAGCGGTAGGCGCGACGGGCGGCCTCGAGTTCACCGCCAATGGCCAGCCCCATGGCGGATTCGGTGTGATCCCAGGGATCGGTATAACCCCCTTCAAACCAAGGGATCTCACCGCTGTCGAGTTGGCAGCCGAGGATGAAGTCCACCGTGGGCCTCAAAAACTCCTGTGGAAACAGGCCCCGGCTCAGGTACAGGCCACTCATGCTGCGGCTTCCTTGCGAAAATACATTACGACGCTCTTGCCCATGATCGGGTTCATACTCTTTTCAAGCAGGCGGGTGAAGGCCGGTGCCTCCAGCAGGTCCCACACCAGCAGGCGGTGGTACTGGGCAACCAGCCAGTTGCTGTCCCGGTTTTTCCAGAACAGGCACTTCAACCACCAGAAAGGCGCGTGCAGGGCATGGGCCCAGTGCCGGTAATAGTGACTGAAACCCAGTCCCTCTATTTCACTGCGCAGGGTCCGGCTGCGAAAAATCCTAACGTGCCCGCCGGGGGTTCGATAGTAGCCCTCGCTCAGGGCCCAGCAGATTTTTTCCGGCCAGCGACGCGGCACACTGGCGCAGAACAGGCCGCCGGGCTTCAGCACCCGCTCGATTTCCCGCAGGGCACCACGGTAGTCGGGGATATGCTCGAGTACCTCGCTGCAGATCACCTTGTCGAAGGTGTTGTCTGCGAAAGGCAATTCCAGGGCATTGGCCGAGGACAGGCCGAAAGACTTGTGGCGATTGTCCGGCTCGGCGAAATCGGCAAACTTCTCCCGGGTGGTCCGCAGGTCATCCAGGGACAGGTCCACGCCAACCGAGTGCACATCTGCCTCCAGGTAGGCGGAAATCACATGACGACCCTCCCCGCAGCCGAGGTCCAGCACCAGGTCACCGCTGGCCAGGGGGAAGTGCCTGAAATCAACCGTTTGCATCAGCAATAACCTGTCGGTAGTAATCGGCCATCTGCCCGGCACAGACATGCCAGCAGAACAATTCGTCGATGCGTTGCCGCCCGCGCCGGGACAACTCCGCCCTGCGCTGCGGGTCACGCAACAATACGGCTATTTCCCGGGCCAGGGACTCGGCATCTTTAACCGGTACCAGTACGCCCGCATCACCTACCACTTCCGGGAGGGCGCCACCGTCGGTAGATACTACCGGTACCCCACAGGCCATGGCCTCACCCGCGGGCAGGCCGAAGCCCTCGTATACGGAAGGCACCACGGCGATGCTTGCCTCGGCGTAATAGCGCACCATCTGCTCGGTGCTGATACCGGATACAAACTGTATCTGCCCGGTGAGGCCCAGCCGACGTATCAGCTTTTCGGTCTTTCCGCCCGGGCGGGGTTTGCCCACCACCAGCAATTCCAGCTCCGGGAAAGTCTGCTGCAGGCTGGTGTAGGCCTTGAGCAGGTAGCGCAGGCCCTTGAGCGGCGCATCTGCTGAGCAGGTTGCCATCAGCCGCATGGGATTGCGATCCACGCCTGGCAGCGGGCGGAACACCTCGGTGTCGATGCCATTGTGTACCAGGCTGATGCCCGCCGGCTGCAGGCCGAAATCCCGTGCGATGTCCTGCCTGGAACAGTCAGAGACCGTTACGATGTTGCGCAGCTGACGCACCACCCTGGTCTGCATCCGCAGGAACGAGTGCCAGCGACGGATCAACAGCTTCTCCCAGGGATTGCGCGCCGCATTGAGGGCGATACGCAGATCGCTGGTGATGGGATGGTGCAGGGTGGTTACCAGTGGCAGTCCCATGTCCTGGATTTCCAGCATACCGTAGCTGAGGCTCTGGTTGTCATGGATCAGGTCGTAGTCACCACCGTGTCGCCTGAGGTATTTCACGGCCCGGCGACCAAAGGTGTAGGGCTCGGCGAAGCCGCCGGTAAGTTTACTGGTCCACTCGATGATATTGGTCAGCGACCCGAGATGCCGCGGGCGCAGGGACAGAAGACCATTTTCGAACAGGTCCAGGCTGGGTAACTTGATCAGCCGCACCCTTGGGTCCAGGTGCGGGTAAGGCGGCCCTGACAACACGTCCACCGTATGGCCGGCGTCCACCAGGGCCTTGCTGAGGTAGCGCAGGTAGACACCCTGGCCACCACCGTAGGGCTGGCTGCGGTATCCCAGCAGGGCGATGCGCAGGGATTTGTCCTCGGGTCTCGCCAGCGGCCTGCCATCCACCGCTGGCGATGAAGCCAGGGGCTGCGGATCGGCCTGTAGTGTCTCAAGCTGCCTGATGGGGGCGTCCTCTCGATGGTGAAAGCTGCGCAGACGGTGTGCGCCTTGATTGTCGCGGCGTTCCGGGTGCAGGCGCCTGCCAAGCGCTTGATCTCCCGGTGGAAGGGGCCAGATTTTAATCAGCCGCTGATCAAAAATCCACCCCCTTTACGATCGTACAGTGAAATTCCGGATGACTGGTTTAGTCGTCAGAACCGCCCTAATGGGGCTATAATCCTGCGCTTTCCACACAGGTATCTATCCCGATGGCAGCAAAACCCTATAAGGGAATCATCCTGGCAGGCGGCTCCGGCACCCGCCTGCATCCCCTGACCAGCACAGTCAGCAAGCAGTTGATGCCGGTGTACGACAAGCCCATGGTCTACTACCCGCTGGCAACCCTGATGCTGGCGGGCATCAGGGAGATCCTGATCATCACCACCCCCAGGGACCGGGATGCCTTCCGCGAGCTCCTGGGGGACGGTTCCCGTTGGGGCATCGATATTCGCTACACCGTGCAGCCCAGCCCCGACGGCCTTGCCCAGGCCTTTATCCTGGGAGAGGAGTTCATCGGCGACTCCCCCGCCAGCCTGATACTGGGAGACAATATTTTTTATGGCGGCGGTTTTACCGCAAAACTGACCAGTGCCGCCCGGCGCGACGGTGGCGCCTCGGTGTTCGCCTATTACGTACAGGACCCGGAACGTTACGGGGTAGTCAGCTTCGACGCTGACGGGGTGGCCCGGGACATCGAGGAAAAGCCCGAGAGCCCTAAATCACACTACGCTGTCACCGGCCTGTATTTCTATGACAACGACGTGGTAGAGATCGCCAAACAGATCAAACCCTCCCACCGGGGCGAGCTGGAGATCACCGACGTCAACAAGGCCTACCTGAAACGCGGCGACCTGCACGTGGAGGTCATGAGCCGGGGCACCGCCTGGCTGGACACCGGCACCCACAACTCCCTGCTGGACGCCAGCAACTTCATCCGCGTGGTGGAAGAGCGCCAGGGCCTGAAGATTTCCTGCCCGGAAGAGGTGGCCTACCGCATGGGCTACATCAGCGCCGACCAATTGCTGGCGCTGGCCGCGCCCCTGGAAAAGAGCGGTTACGGCCATTACCTGAAAAGCCTGCTCAGAGAAGAAGGAGTGGTCTTCAGTGAAGTTTGAGGAAACACCGCTCCCGGGCGTCTACCTGCTGCAACCTGATGTCTTCGGCGACCAGCGGGGATTCTTCCTGGAAAGCTGGAACCGGGAAACCTTCCGCCAGGCCGGGTTCGACCTGGATTTCGTACAGGATAATCACAGCCGCTCCGCCCGGGGTATCCTGCGGGGGATGCACTACCAGACCGAACACACCCAGGGCAAACTGGTGCGGGTCACCGCCGGCGAGGTCTTCGACGTGGTAGTCGACCTGCGGCGCGATTCACCGGGCCTGGGCCAGTGGCACGGCGCCACCCTCAGCGCGGAGAACCACGCCATGCTGTGGGTGCCCCCGGGCTTCGCCCACGGCTTTTACGTGACGTCGGATTTCGCCGATTTCCAGTACAAGTGCACGGATATCTACCATCCCGCCAGCGAGATATCGCTGGCCTGGGATGATCCCACGGTGGGGATAGAGTGGCCGGTCCCCCGGGGGGAGGTGCCGCAGTTGTCGGAGAAGGACCGGAATGGGTCGGCCTGGAGGGAGATTCCGTTGTTGTGAGGAATGTTACCCGATAAAGCGTGGCAATTTATTTCGGCAACAACGGCCGCCACCAGCCCTCATTGGCGAGGTACCAGTCCAGGGTGCGCTGCAGGCCGGTTTCGAAACTCTCGCGGGGGGCGTAGCCCAGCTCGCTGCTGATCTTGCCGGCATCGATGGCGTAACGCCAGTCATGCCCCGCCCGGTCCTCGACGAAAGTAACCAGGTCGCGGGCGCTGCCACCGGCGGCGCCGGGGGCGTCGGAGAAGCGCTGCCCCAGGCTGCTGTCGGCGGCGAAACGGGCATCCAACTGATCGCACAGCAGATGCACGATATCCAGGTTGTTCCACTCGTTGTTGCCGCCGATATTGTAGGTCTCACCCACCGCACCGCGCTGCAGCACCAACTCTATACCGCGACAGTGATCCTCCACGTACAGCCAGTCGCGTATATTGCTGCCGTCACCGTACACTGGCAGAGGCAGTCCCCGCAGGATATTGGTGAGGCACAGGGGAATCAGTTTCTCCGGGTAGTGGTAGGGACCGTAATTATTGGAGCAATTGCTGGTGGTCACCTGCAGGCCGTAGGTATGCAGGTAGGCCCGCACCAGGTGGTCTGAAGCCGCCTTGCTCGCCGAATAGGGAGAGTTCGGCTCGTACTTCTGCTGTTCGTGGAACCCGGGGTCGTCCGGGTCCAGGGAACCGTAGACCTCGTCGGTGGAGACGTGGTGGAAACGGTGCTTCGCCACCGCGCCCTCCACCAACCAGTATTCACGCGCTGCCTTCAGCAGTGAGTGAGTACCTACTACATTCGTATCGATAAAAGCGTCAGGGCCGCTGATGGAGCGGTCCACGTGGCTCTCGGCGGCGAAATGCACCAGGGTTTCCACCCGGTGCTCCCGGAGGGTGTCCAGCACCCGGTCGTAATCCCGGATATCCGCGTGAACGAAATGGAAATTATCCCGCCCGGACAGGTCTGCCAGGCTGGCCCTGTTGCCAGCGTATGTGAGCGCGTCGTAGGCCACTATACAGTCATCGGGGTACTGCCCGGACCAATAGTGGACAAAGTTGGCACCGATAAATCCGGCAGCGCCGGTTACCAAAAGGGATCTAGCCATCCATATGCTCCTGCATATCTTCCAACATGGCGCGCAATTGCCGCCGCCAGTGAACGCCCTCCAGTGCCAGGTCCCGCCAGCTGGCCGTTTTATCGAGCACGCTGAACGCGGGCCGCCTGGCAGGGGTCGGGTATTCCGAGGCCGGAATAGGCCCTATCGCCACCGGCCGGTTCAGCAATCCCAGGGCTCGCCCCTCTTCATAAATCGCCACCGCAAAGTCGTACCAGCTGCACACGCCGGCGTCGCTCCAGTGGTAGACACCGGTCAGCTGCGGCCGCTCAACTGCAGCCCACAGGGCAGCGGCCAGCCCGCGGGCCCAGGTGGGCGTACCCACCTGGTCCTGTACCACACTCAGCGCTTCCCGCTCTGCCATCAGGCCCAGCATGGTCTTGACGAAATTACTACCAAACCGCGAATACACCCATCCGGTTCGCAGGATAAATGCCCCGGGGCACTCCTCCTGCACTGCCTGCTCCCCCGCCAGTTTGCTGCGCCCGTACTCACCCAGGGGAGCGGTGGAATCACCCGGGGCATAGGGGTGGGCTGACTCCCCGTCGAATACGAAATCAGTGGATACCTGCAACAGGCGAATGCCGCGTTCGGTGCAGGCCCGGGCCAGCGCCCGGGGACCCTCACAATTGGCAGCCCAGGCAGCTGGCCCATCGGCTTCAGCGGCGTCGACGGCAGTGTAAGCTGCAGCATTGATCACCTGATGGGGAGCCAGCCGGTCCAGGGTGTCAGCGATGGCAGAGGTATCCTCCAGGTCGAGCTGA
>JAACFI010000169.1 GCA_009937575.1 Haliea sp. | reverse complement strand
CTGGTATCGGTCGCCCAGCGGCCGTCTGCAAACTCCACCGCGGGCATCTGCTGGGCGCCGGTCTTTTCCGGCACGATACGGTTGAAGTACTCTGCGGTCATGGGTCGGAACTCGTAGGGAATCTCCTTGTAGCGCAGGTAGGCTTCCAGTTTGCCGGTGAAATAGGACACCTTGGAGCCATAGACGTTCAGTGCGGGCGTAGTCATCGTTGTTTGCTCCAGTCTCATTCCTTGACCGTGCGGGGTTTTTGCACGGCCAGCAGGTATATAAGGTAGCCGATAGTCATCAGGAAAAACATCAGTACCGGCACGTTCGGCACCGGGTTGAACAGCAGGCCGTGGGGCTGGCTGGGTGCGATGGCGATGGCGCCCATTGAGACCACCTTCAGGTACATAGCGCTGAGGTAGGCGTCCGAGGTCACCATGTCGAAAAAGTCCCGGCGACTGTTATAGCGGAAAATACCGATCTCGCCCCAGCCGTCGGCTTCGCCACCGGCTGCCGTGCCATAGTTGAAAGCGTTGGGCTCCACACTGGCCAGGTAGGCGGTATGACTGTTGTTGGCCAGCAGGGTCCAGAACAGTCGCTGGTTGTAGGCGATATCGGCTTCCTCTGCCGTGCTGATACTGTTCGCCAGGTCTGCCCCTGCCGGGAAGGACAGTTCCCCCTCGCGCCACTTCATCAGGTTCACCATGTAGACGGCCTTGCCGTCATCCCGCTCGGCGAAGGCGCGCAGGTCTGCCAGGGCGCCCTCCAGTCCGCGCGGGTCCAGGCCCGAGCCTTCGGGCATGACGAAAGACTGCTCCAGCAGGGTTTGAACCTTGACCATGTAAGCGTCGATTTCCTGATCGCTGAGGGGCGTGGCCGGGGCGTAGAAGAACCAGGCGATGGTGGCCCAGGTAGCCAGCAGTATGGCGCCGACTGTCAGCTTGCTTTGCTTGGTATTCGTGATCATGACGTTATTCCTTCAGGTTTGCTTACGGTTGCACAGTTCGGCGCGCAGCCAGCCGATAGCGAAAAACAGGATCAGCAGTGCCAGGCCGGAGATCAGCCGCAGGTCGGGTACCACCCACTCCGGCGTCATCGGGATCAGGTTGGTGTGGGCGCCCATCAGCTTGTAGGCGGACTGCCTGCCGTACTCGGGATCCGCCATCAGGCGGAAAAAACCGCGGCGATTAGGATAGCGGGCGAAGCCCACGCGGTTCCAGTCGGTGTTGGCCGCGGCCTCGTCGGCCCGCGCCACGTTCCGGCTGAGGTTCACCTCGCCCCAGGCGACCGGATAGCCGCCCTGGGGCAGCAGGATGTCCTTGGTCCCCAGTTCGTAGGTGTAGTTGGACTCCTTCGGTGTGCCCTTGAAATCCTCGATGGCACCCGGGTAGTCCAGCAACTCGTCGTGGTAGCGCATCATGTTGAGCATCATGAATTCCTTGCCGTCGTCGGCGTAGCCCCACTCGCGCAGGGAGGTCATCATGTAGGATTTCATGGGCTCCGGCCATTCCAGGTTCTCGTCGATCACCTCGAGGTAATCGTCCACTTCCTGGCGGGTCATCGTGCCGCCGGCCCAATCGCCCCAGAAGGCCAGGGCCCCGATAAAGAGAGCGAGAAACACCCCCGCCATACCCAGTTCAAATCGATACTTTTTCATTTGCCTTACTCCTCTTTCAATCAGTTGTTCAGTCAGGTCACGCCACGCTGATACGCGTCAGCCGGTCCAGGCCCAGCCAGTAGAAGTCGCGGTTCCAGCCCGGGCAGGGGAAGACCGCCGACTGCATGTAGTTGCCCATGGGCACCCGCGCCTTCTCCTCGCCGGTCTCGATATCCAGCACCACGCTGTTCTCGCCCTCGCGCAGGCCGCGCAGGGTTTTCAGACTCTGGTAATCCGCGGTGACGATTTCGCCAGTGTCCTGGTAGTAAATGGTGTGGCCGCCCATACCGAAGTTTTCCCGCTTCCACAGCTCGTCCAGGGCATTCGTATCCGGGTCGTGGCGCCAGGCGCGCACTACCGAGTTGGCCGAATCAAAGGCCACCAGGATATTGCGCTGCTCACAGTACAGAGGTGGGTTGGTCACCGTGCCCCCCGGCAGGCCGCAGACCGGAGTGATGTCGTAGTCCCCTGCATCTTCCGCCGATACCCGGATCACATTGTTCGGGGTGGGGTTGACGCCGGCGCCCAGCAGGGACAGGGAGGTGCGGCCCATCCGGTGCCGGCCATTGTCCATGAACCAGATGTTGCCGCCGTCCAGTACCGGGTCCCAGGCATATTCCTGGCCACTGTCGCCGATGTAGTCCAGGGACCAGTTTTTGTCCAGGGACAGGGTTCTGGTATCCGCGTTGAACTCGTAGCGATAGATGGTTGTTACGCCGGTGACATAGACATGATTGCCCCGGGCGCTGAGACGCGAGATGGACGGTTCGGGCATGATGGTATGGGTACAGGCTTCACGCATCGTGTCCGGGTCGAGCACCACGATCGAGGTGCTGCCCTCGCTGGCGATGGGCTTGGTGACGATAAACCCGTTGTCCAGAATCACGTGAGAGTTGTAGGGCAGGTCCTGGGGCAGGCGGTAGGACGCCACCAGCTCGCAATCAGGATTCAGCCGGTGCGTCCAACGCCCGAAAGTCACGTACAGGTCGCCGTTGCGGTGCGCGCAGAACCCGCCTGGCCACCAGCTGCCCCCGGGCAGCCTGGGCGATTTTTTCACCGGCTTGAGGGTTTCAGGGTCCAGCTTCTCCACGTGGGAGTAACAGTGCAGGCCCAGTTTGTCACGCAGGGTATCCACGTGCATCAGGTAGACTTCACCGGGCTCTCTCAATACCACCATGTTTCCGGTAGAGAGCCGACGAGAGGCCTCGATACGCAGCCCCTCACCAGCCTGGATGTTGAGTCCCGGCAGGCCCGATACCGCCTGCAGACGCTGGGGGCCGCCGTCTTCACCCGACCAGGGGCTGGGGTAGTAGCCCGTGGCTGCCGGGTAATTGCTGTCGAGCTGTAAATTGTGCTTTGTCGCTGTGTTCATGCTGATGCGCCCTCTGCTGCCAATGCGGTGAGAAACAGGGAATCTCTGTGGTACCTATTAAAGCGCTGGCGGATGTGGAAATATGGTGCCCCAAGTACTTTCTATGGTTCAATTGCGACATTCTCTATTCGGGTTACCCTGGTCGACTTTCAGGTTTGCAGTCGGCATTTATCCAGTTTATTGTTTAAAATCATAATGTTACTGGAAGTTTTAAGATAAATAACAGTTTTTATAGAGTTACGGGCGAGACGACTTTTGTGACAGTTACGACAGCGGAACAATCAACCGCAAAGGTGCTGGCGGTATGGCTGCGGCCCCTGGTGGACTACCTGGAGCGTACCGGTTACGACAGCGCAGAGGTATTCCGTTATACCGGCGTGGATGTCGGCCAGGTATTCGTGCCGGGGGTGCGCCTGCCCCTCAAAAACTCGGCCCCGCTCTGGCAACGCGCCGCACAGGTTACCGGCAAGCCATTTATCGGTTTGGAGATCGCCAGCGATGCCTCGCCGTTGCACGCCGACGTGACGACGATTGCCATGATGGCCAGCCGCAACCTCTATGAAGCCCTGCAGCGATTTACGCGATTGAGCCGGATAGTCACTGAGGCAGTTGACGTTGTTCTGACCCGCGAAGGGGAAGCACTGCGCCTGGACTTCATCGTCAAGGCGAGTGAGCAGCAATTCATGCCCCCCGAATCGATGGACCCGGCCCTGTTGATTCCCCTGGGATTGCTCGGCAAGGGTATGATCGCCCCGGGAGCGATTGTCGAGTTGCGCTTTGCCCGGCCACGCCCCGAGGAGGCGGTGCTTACCCATCTTACAGAGCTGTTTCCCATTCCCATGCGCTTCGAGTGCGAGCACCACGGGATGAGCTTCCGCTGGGACATGACCCTGCAACAAAACCCCTATTGGAATCCCGCTCTGGCCCAGATGTGCGAGGAGCAGGTGCTCAGGGAACTGGAAGCACTGGATGAGAGCAACCTGGTGGCCCGTACCCGCAAGATCCTGCTGGATCATCTCGGTTCCGGAACGCCACAACTGAAAATGGTCGCCTCACTGTTCAACATCACCGAACGCCAGTTACAGCGTAAGTTGAAGGAGCAGGGAACGACCTTCGGTGAACTGCTGGACGAGGTGCGCCTGGACCTTGCCCTGCGCTACCTGCAGGACCCGCGCATGACCATGGTGGACATCGCCCTGTCCCTGGGCTTCAGCGACCAGAGTAATTTCGTCAAGGCCTTCAAGCGCTGGCGGGGGGAAACCCCGGGGCAGTACCGTCGACGCGGCACTGCCTAGCTATAAAAGGCGCCGACAGCGACGAGAGCGAGTAGCAGTGGAGACAGCCAGCGAGCGCTGTTGTTGACCGTGTCGGCCAGCGCTCCCTGTTGCCTGTCCTGGAAATAACTTACTGCTACGGTCGTTACCAGGCCTGCAAATACCAGTACTGACGCACCTATCATAAACACGTCCAGCCGGGTCAGATAGGCAATTGGCGGCAATACCGATGACATGGCGAAGCGGTAGGCAATGAGCGTCAGCATCGAGGTTGCGGCCAACCCCACCCTTGCGGGTACGAATTCGTAGGGCACCCAGAACACTACGCAGGTCATCATGACCACCAGTACCAGCGGCAACAGTTGTTGCCAGGTGTAGTAGCCGGTCAACCGCTGCGCATGCAGGACGAAATCCATGCGCTCCAGCTTTCGATCCACCGGTGCGACATACTGTGTCGCGCTGCGCATACCCTCAGTCTCAATTGACCAGTTGGCCACCGACAGTTGATCGCCCAGAGCGAATAATTCCGGCCGGCTCACCAGGCGGACGTTTTCCGGGCCGAAGGTTGATACCACACTGAACATGAGTTCCTGTTGGTCAAAAGGGAAGTCCGAGAGATCGGCTCGGAATGAGAACTCACCGTATGATCGCACCAGGAACAGGACATTACCGTCGGGAAATACCGACAGTTCCGGTTCCCGAATTCGATCGACCGAACGCCGATTGAGTATCTGCATCACCGGCGTCCAGATCTGGTGAGGCGCCGCCCGGCAGGCCGTGGGGCCATCGTGGCGTAACCGTGGGTCCTGCCACTCCGCTCGAAACAGCACATCGGCGTGAAAACTCTGTTCCACGTCGTGAATCGAGACCAGGTCATTGACATAGAGTCGCAACCTGATGTCAGTCGGACCCTGTTCCGGTAGAGGCCTGGTGCCGAGGGCGGAATCGTTAAATGTGCATTGCTCCGCCCTGGCCGGCACCGCGGAAAGGAAGAACAACAAGGCAAGGGCGACAGACCGGAAAGCCAGGAGCCCGGACGATCGTGTCCATCCCGGGTGGTTGTTATCGCAATGGGCCAGTGGTTTCTCAGTGGTCAATTCGTGGAATCTCGAAAGCGTGGTGTAATCCCGAACCGTCAGTTTGATCAGTAGTGCACTGAAGGTCAATGTTCATGCCCTTAGCGGCATGGCGCCGGGGTGTCTCCTGATTTATCATAGGTTCTTTTTTGGCGGCGGCGGTCGTCGGCGCTTCAGACAAACGAAGGTATAGGTAGGATGCAGGGAGATATCGTCTCACAGGGCGTGGAACTGATGCTCTTCGGGATGGGCACGGTGGTGGTGTTCCTGGCCCTTCTGGTGGTATCAACCACGGCGATGTCGCGCTTTATCGCCCGATACTTTCCTGAATCCGAAGCGCCCGCTCTGGCCGCCCTGGAAAGATTGCACGGCCAACAATCAGAACCGTCGGACGACCCCAACCTGGTCGCCGCCATCAGCGCCGCGATTCACCAATATCGCGCGAAGAAGCACTAGGCTGCTACCCGCGGTAGACATACAACTTTAGAGGTCCACCATCCATGGATGACAATAAACGCCCCCTGGGTATTACCGACGTCGTATTGCGCGACGCCCACCAGTCCCTGTTCGCAACGCGCTTGCGACTGGACGACATGTTGCCCATCGCGGAAAAACTCGATCAGGTAGGCTTCTGGTCCCTGGAATCCTGGGGAGGCGCTACCTTCGACGCCTGTATCCGCTACCTGGGTGAGGATCCCTGGGAGCGCATTCGCGAACTGAAGAAAGCCATGCCCAATACACCCCAGCAGATGCTGTTCCGCGGGCAGAATATCCTGGGATACCGCCACTACGCGGACGACGTGGTGGAGAAGTTCGTGGACCGTGCCGCCCACAATGGGGTCGACGTATTTCGCGTGTTCGATGCCATGAACGACATGCGCAATATCGAGGTGGCGCTGCAGGCGGTGAGGAAAGTGGGCAAGCATGCCCAGGGCACCATCTCCTATACCCTGAGTCCGGTGCATAATATCGATACCTGGGTGGAGCAGGGCAAGCGCATTGAGGATATGGGCGCCGACTCCGTTGCCATCAAGGATATGGCGGGCCTGCTGCATCCCTACACCGGTTACGAATTGGTGACCCGACTGAAGGCGGCCTGCGACATCCCCATCCATATGCAGTGTCACGCCACCACCGGCCTGTCCACCGCGACCATCCTCAAGTGCGTGGAGGCGGGGATCGACAATGTGGACACTTCTATCTCTTCCATGTCCATGACCTACGGTCATTCCCCAACTGAATCCGTGGTAGCTATCCTGCAGGGCACCGAGCGGGACACTGGACTGGATATCGAGAGGCTGGAAGAGGTCGCCGCCTATTTCCGCGAGGTGCGCAAGAAGTACGCGAAATTCGAGGGCTCCTTGCGCGGCGTGGACGCCCGTATCCTGGTGGCACAGGTTCCCGGTGGCATGCTTACCAATATGGAAAGCCAGCTCAAGGAGCAGGGTGCCGCGGACAAGATGGACGCAGTGCTCGAAGAAATTCCGCGGGTGCGCGAGGATCTCGGCTTTATTCCGCTGGTAACCCCCACCTCTCAGATCGTTGGCACCCAGTCGGTGATCAACGTGCTCACCGGTGAGCGTTACAAGTCGATCTCCAAGGAGACCGCGGGAGTGCTCAAGGGCGAGTACGGTGCCACGCCGGCGCCGGTCAACACCGAGCTGCAGCAGCGGGTGCTGGAGGGTAAGGATCCTATCAGCTGCCGCCCGGCGGACCTGCTGGAACCCGAGCTGGACACCCTTACCGGCGAGCTGAAGAGCCTGGCGCAGGAAAAATCCATCGCCCTTACCGCCGGTGAAGGCGAAATCGACGACGTGTTGACCTATGCATTGTTCCCGCAGATCGGCCTCAAGTTCCTGGAAAACCGCGGTAACCCCGATGCCTTCGAGCCGGCGCCCGGGACAGAGCCCGAATCGGCACCACAGCCAGCAGCTGCTACTGCGGTGCCCGCGGGCGGACCGGAAGTGTACACGGTAAAGGTGAACGGCCAGAGCTACGTGGTGGAGGTGACAGAAGGTGGCGATGTGTCCACCATCACCCCGACTGCCGCACCCTCGGTGCCGGCACCCGCTGCACCTGCTGCCGGGGGCGGCGAACCGGTCAAGGCACCCCTGGCGGGAAATATCTTCAAGGTTCATGTCGGTGTTGGCGATACGGTCGCCGCCGGCGATGTCATTGTCATCCTGGAAGCCATGAAAATGGAAACCGAGGTGCGCGCCCCTCACGGCGGCACCGTTTCGGCGGTGAATGTCAAAGAGGGTGATACTGTCGCCGTCGGCGATATGCTGATCAGCCTGGGTTAGGCGCAGTGGACAATCTCCTTCAACTCTGGAGCACCTCCGGCCTGGCGCAGATGGGCCTCGGCCAGGCCTTCATGATCCTGATCGGCCTGTTGCTGTTGTTCCTGGCCATCCGCAAGGGCTTCGAACCGCTGTTGCTGGTACCTATCGGCTTCGGCGGCATTCTCGCCAATATACCTGGGGCAGGCCTGGCCTACTCTGCAGTGGAGAATGCCGTTCACGCTGCCGATCCCGCACTGATGGCGGAGTTCGCCCGCACCCTCGGCGTTACGGTAACTGACAACATGAAGGACCTGCTGGTCGCCTACAGCGCCAGTGGCACCGGCGCGCACCTCACAGTGCAGCAGCTGGCGCTGGATGCGGGCTACGCCAACGGCATGCTCTACAATTTCTATACCGTGGCCATCGCCAGCGGTGTGGCGCCCCTGGTGATTTTCATGGGTGTGGGCGCGATGACCGATTTCGGTCCGCTGCTGGCCAATCCCAAGACCCTGTTCCTGGGGGCGGCGGCCCAGTTCGGCATTTTTGCCACGGTGCTGGGCGCCGTGGGGCTGACCTCTATGGGATGGATGGATTTCAGTATCGCCGACGCCGCTGCCATCGGCATCATCGGCGGCGCCGATGGCCCCACCGCGATCTACGTCTCCAGTATCCTGGCTCCGGACCTGCTGGGCGCTATCGCCGTGGCCGCCTATTCCTACATGGCCCTGGTACCGATGATCCAGCCGCCTATCATGCGCGCACTCACCACCGAGGAGGAGCGCAAGATCGAGATGGTGCAGTTGCGCCACGTCTCCCAGCGGGAAAAGATCATCTTCCCCCTGGTTCTGCTGATCCTGGTAGCCCTGTTACTGCCCGATGCCGCACCGCTGCTGGGTATGTTCTGCTTCGGCAACCTGATGAAAGAGTGCGGGGTGGTGGACCGCCTGTCGGACACCGCACAGAATGCCCTGATCAATATCACCACTATTTTCCTCGGCCTCTCGGTGGGTTCCAAGCTGGTGGCGGACAAGTTCCTGGACGTCAACACCCTGGGCATCCTCGGCCTGGGTATCATTGCCTTCGGTATCGGCACCGCCTGCGGTGTACTCATCGCCAAGCTGATGAATCGTTTTGGCAGCACGCCTTTGAATCCGCTGATCGGCTCCGCTGGTGTCTCCGCAGTGCCCATGGCGGCACGGGTCAGCAACAAGATTGGCCTGGAAGCCAACCCTCATAACTTCCTGTTGATGCACGCCATGGGGCCCAACGTGGCGGGTGTAATCGGTTCCGCGGTGGCCGCCGGGGTGATGATCAGCCTTGTCGGGGGGTGATAAAGGATTGTTTGAATGAATAAATTTGCTGTCACCATCACCCCGAGGTTCTACGAGACCGACGCCCTGGGCCATATCAACAACGCCGTCATCGCCGCCTGGT
>JAACFI010000168.1 GCA_009937575.1 Haliea sp. | reverse complement strand
GGCAGGTACTCGCTGTGCTCTATGGCGTGTTTGGCCCCCTTGAGGATCTGCTCTACCGGGTAGTCCGCCAGGGACTCCAGCCACAGCTTCTTGATCTGCTTCAGCTGTTCCGCGTCCGGGAAGGCGGCATAGTACTGGTTGTGGTAGTTGAGGCGGAACAGGGCGAACACCTGGTTGATGGCCTCGATGTGGGCCTCGGTGGGGCTGCTACGCTCCTCAGTCTGCCCAGGAGGTGTCGGTGAGGTCGTCCTGGAGGCTTCGATCCCTTGTGCGACCTGTTGAATGAGTTCCCTGCTGTCCGGCATTGCTTGATCCCGCTCCTTCCAGGTGGTGGCGCTTGGCCCAGTGGTACTTCACATGTTGCAGGAACTTGCTGTTCCAGGATGTTTGGGCCTGGTTGCTGTCCTTCCAGTATACGATGAATTCCGGCAGCAGGGCGCAGGCGAAATCGATATCGATGTGCGACAAGCGCAGGATGTCGTACACGTCCTCGCTGGGCTGCCAGTGATCGACGATGCGCTTCGGCTCGGTACTGTGCTCCAGGCTGGAGGAGTAGCGCGCCCACTGGATGCGGATGTGCTGGATGAACTTGGAGTTCAGGGTTTTTGGCGCGGCGCCGCGCTCCCGCCAGTAGAGGATGAATTCCGGGATGGCCTGTTCGATGAAGTCGGAATCGATCCCGCTGCGCTGCATGATCTCCATGGCGTCCAGGCTGGGGCGCCAGTTGTTGTCCAGTGTCTTCTGCTCGGGTTGGCGGAAAGCCTCTGCCTGGTCCTGCTGGTGGCGTCGCCAGTTGCTGACCACGTGCTGGCGGAACTTGTTTTCCCAGGCGTGGCTGGTCTCGCCGCGCTCGCGCCAGTAAAAGATGAAATCTTCCAGTTGGTCCATGGCGAACTGGCGCGGTATGTTGTGATTGAGGGCCAGCAGCTGCAGCAGGTCCTCGCTGGGGGCCCAGTGCACCGGCAGCAGGGCGGCGCTGCGCCGGGTGGGCGCGGGGGCGGTTTTCGGCGTTGGCGCCACCGCCCGCACCGGTTCGTTGACCGCGAACAGCAGGTGCTCGCAGTTGTGCAGGGGCGGTGAGCCCACCAGCAGTACGCCTTTGTCCACCAGGCTGCGGCTGATGCGGACCAGGTCCTCAACGTTCCAGAAGGGCAGGCTGCGCAACAGGTAGTCCCGGGGGATATTGAGCCAGGCGTGATTGTCCCGGATGTCGGCTTCGCGGTGCTCGAACTGGGCCTGCAGGTGTTGCAGCAGAATGGTTTCCTCCAGCCCGATGGTCGCCGCCAGGCCGGGGGAGAAGACCAGCTGGCGTTCGGGGATGAGGGAGGAATCGGACATGGGGGTGTTTCATTGTTTTATGGGTGGGATAGCATACCAATTAATGGTGCGCAGTGCGCACCCTACGCTAGAATCGCGTTCACGCGCATGTGATGGTGCGCTTTCCGCACTCTACGCCAGACCGGAGCTCCCGTAGGGTGCGCACCGCGCACCATTGAATTCCGGTACCGATAAATTCAAGGAAAAATATGGCCAAACAAAAAACCGCCTTCGTCTGCAACGACTGCGGCTCGGACTACGCCAAGTGGCAGGGGCAGTGCAGCGACTGCGGCGCCTGGAATACGCTCACGGAAATCAGGCTGGGGCCGGCTAAAGGCAGCGGCCGGGCCGGGTCGCGCAGTGCGGCCAACAAGGCGGGTTTCGCCGGCGCACTGGCCTCGGCACAGGTGCTCAAGGACATCGACCTGGACGACCTGCCGCGCTTTTCTTCCGGGGCCGAGGAGTTCGACCGGGTGCTGGGGGGCGGCCTGGTGCCTGGATCTGCCGTCCTGGTGGGGGGCAATCCCGGCGCCGGCAAGAGCACCCTGCTGCTGCAGACCATGTGCCACCTGGCGTCGTCCATGGACGCCCTGTACATCACTGGCGAGGAGTCCCTGCAGCAGGTGGCCATGCGCGCCCAGCGACTGCAGCTGCCCACCGACAAACTGCGGCTGATGTCCGAGACCAATGTGGAGGCCATCGTCGCCGCGGCGGAGGAAATGAAACCGAAAGTACTGGTGGTGGATTCCATCCAGGTGGTGCACACCGAGGAAATCGCCTCTGCCCCTGGCGGCGTGTCCCAGGTGCGCGAGTGCGCCGCCTACCTCATCCGCTTCGCCAAGCAGACCGGTACCGTGTTGTTCCTGGTGGGGCACGTCACCAAGGACGGCTCACTGGCGGGCCCCAAGGTGCTGGAGCACATGATCGACTGCTCCATCCTGCTGGAGGGCACCCACGACTCGCGCTTCCGCACCCTGCGCGGCCAGAAAAACCGCTTCGGCGCGGTCAATGAGCTGGGGGTATTCGCCATGACCGAGCAGGGCATGAAGGAAGTGAAAAATCCCTCTGCTATTTTCCTCGACCGCAGCAACGAGCCCGCCTCCGGCAGTGCTGTGATGGTGGTGTGGGAGGGCACCCGGCCCCTGCTGGTGGAGATCCAGGCCCTGGTGGACGACAGCCAGCTGGGTAATCCCCGGCGGGTCGCTGTGGGGCTGGAACAGAACCGCCTGGCCATGTTGCTCGCGGTGCTGCACCGCCACGGCGGCCTGCAGGTGGGGGACCAGGACGTATTCGCCAACGTGGTCGGGGGGGTGAAAGTGCTCGAGACCAGCGCCGACCTGGCCCTGGTACTGGCTATTGTCTCCAGTTACCGTGACCGGCAATTACCCCGGGACATGGTGATCTTCGGCGAGGTGGGCCTGTCCGGCGAGATCCGACCGGTGCCGTCCGGGCAGGAGCGGCTGTCGGAGGCGGCAAAGCACGGTTTCAAGCGCGCAATCGTACCAAAGGGAAATGCCCCCAAGGGCGAGATCAGTGGAATGCAGGTGTTGGCGGTGTCGAAATTACAGGAGGCGTTGGGGGCGTTGGATTAATCGTCCAGGCGGGACATTTCCTCGTCCAGGGTCACCAGGTCCATGTGCTCCTCGAGCAGCCTGCGCAGGGGCTCGATATTCTCCGTGTCTACATGCTGAACCGCGAAACCCAGGCGGCCGGCTTCCACGTGTTGCAGGTAGGCGTGCAGTTCGAGTTTGGTCTCTTCGTCGATATGTACCACCAGGGTGAAGGGCTCGTTGTACTGGGCGTCCCACACATCCGGCTGGTCGGTGGCGATTCCCGACAGGGAGATGTCGATCAGTCGCTGGTTCCACACGTCGCCGCCCTGGTGTACCTCCACTGGCAGGTCCAGTGACACCCGGGTGAAGCGGCGCTGCTCGTTGCGAATTTCGGTCATGACAGCACTCTTTTACGCGGTTATTGAGGCAACTATAACCATCGATCGGTCAGACGCAAATGTTTTGTGGCGTTTGGTGCCGATTTTGGGGTGGATGGTGCGGCGTTCGGGGTTGATGGTGCGCGGAGCGCACCCTCAACCCTGCTCCTTATTTCAACTTGCGATACTTGACCCGATGCGGCTGCTCCGCAGCGGCACCGAGGCGGGCTTTGCGGTCCTCCTCGTAATCGGAGAAATTTCCCTCGTGAAACACCACGCCGCCATCGTCCTCGTAGGCCAGGATGTGGGTGGCGATGCGGTCCAGGAACCACCGGTCGTGGGAGATCACCAGGGCTGAGCCGGGGAAGGCCAGCAGAGCCTCCTCCAGGGCGCGCAGGGTTTCCACGTCCAGGTCGTTGGTGGGTTCGTCCAGCAGCAGCACGTTGGCGCCCTGTTTCAGCAGCTTGGCCAGGTGCAGGCGGTTGCGTTCACCGCCGGACAGGTCCTTCACATATTTCTGCTGGTCGGAGCCCTTGAAGTTGAAGCGGCCACAGTAAGAGCGCGACTGCACCTCGTAGTTACCGATGCGGATGATGTCCTGGCCGTCGGAAACTTCCTCCCACACGGTCTTGCTGCCGTCCAGGTCGTCCCGGGACTGGTCCACGTAGCCCAGCTGCACAGTCTCGCCCACGTTTACCTCGCCGCCGTCGGCCTGCTCCGCACCCATCAGGATCTTGAACAGGGTGGACTTGCCCATGCCGTTGGCGCCGATGATACCGACGATACTGCCCTTGGGTACGGTGAAGCTGACGTCGTCAAACAGCAGGCGGTCGCCGAAGGTCTTCTTCAGGTTTTTCACCTCGATCACGCTGTCACCCAGGCGCGGCCCCGGCGGAATGTAGATCTCGTTGGTCTCGTTGCGGCTCTGGAATTCCTGCGACTGCAGCTCCTCGAAGCGCTGCAGGCGGGCCTTGCTCTTGGCCTGGCGACCCTTGGGATTCTGTCTCACCCATTCCAGCTCCGCCTTGATCGCCTTCTGGTGAGAGGCTTCCTGGCGCTGCTCCTGCTCCAGCCGTTGTTCCTTGGCGTCCAGCCAGTCGGAGTAGTTGCCCTCGTAGGGAATGCCGCGGCCCCGGTCCAGTTCCAGGATCCAGCCGGCGGCGTTGTCCAGGAAGTAGCGGTCGTGGGTGATGGCCACCACGGTGCCGGGGAATTCGTGCAGGAATTTCTCCAGCCAGGCCACCGATTCGGCGTCCAGGTGGTTGGTCGGCTCGTCGAGCAGGATCATGTCGGGGCTGGACAGCAGCAGCCGGCACAGGGCCACCCGGCGGCGCTCACCGCCGGACAGGGTAGTCACATCGGCGTCCCAGGGGGGCAGGCGCAGGGCGTCGGCGGCCACTTCCAGGCGGTGGTCGAGGTTGTGGGCGTCGGTGGCCTGGATGATGTCCTCCAGCCGGGCCTGTTCCTTGGCCAGGGCGTCGAAATCAGCGTCGGGCTCGGCGTAGTCGGCGTAGACCTTCTCCAGCCCGGCCAGGGCGTCCAGGGCGTCCTGCACCCCTTCCTCCACATTGCCGCGCACGTCCTTGTCGGCATTGAGCTGAGGTTCCTGGGGCAGGTAGCCGATGTTGATGCCCGGCTGGGGGCGGGCCTCTCCCAGGATGTCGGTGTCCACCCCGGCCATGATGCGCAGCAGGGTGGATTTACCGGCACCGTTCAGGCCCAGCACGCCGATCTTGGCGCCGGGGAAGAAGGACAGGGAGATGTCTTCGAGGATTTTCTTCTTGGGCGGCACGATCTTGCCAACCCGGTTCATGGTGTAGACGTATTGGGCCATGGGGGTCCTTGTGTGGGTGAATTCTTCGTCGGCGCGGATTTTAACGGAAAATGGTGCGCAGTGCGCACCCTACCCTGGACTTCGTCGGCGCGGATTTTAACGGAAAATGGTGCGCAGTGCGCACCCTACCGTAGGGTGCGCACTGCGCACCATTAAGCCGGCCAATATCTCCCGTCGATGAAAGTGGTAATTTTTCACAGGAGCCATTATTCTTGGCCTCGCGACACCGTATCGCGACTAAGTAAAAAGAGTAAAACAAGATTTTATGACTTATTGCGTGGGGATCAGGCTGAAAGAGGGCCTGGTTTTTTGTTCCGATTCCCGTACCAACGCCGGTCCCGACCGGGTGAGCACCTACAGCAAGCTGCACCGTCTGTCGATTACCGGTGAGCGGCAGCTGATGCTGATGACTGCGGGTAACCTGGCCACCAGCCAGGCGGTGGTGGCGCAGATCGAGCGGGATCTCAGGGAGGACGCGTCCTTCAACGTGGCCAAGGCCCAGTACGTGTCCGACGTGGCCGATTACATCGGGAAACTGGGGCTCAGGGAACAGAACAAGTATTCATCCGGCGGGCCCAATGCGGGCTTCAACGCCGAGGCCAGCTATATCATTGGGGGGCAGATCAAGGGCCAGCCCACCGAGTTGTACATGGTGTACCCCCAGGGTAACCACATCACCGCCTCGGAGCAGTTCCCGTTCCTGCAGATCGGCGAGACCAAGTACGGCAAACCCATCCTGGACCGCATCATCCGTCCCGAGACGACCCACGAGATCGCCATGCGCTGCGCGCTGGTATCCATGGACTCCACCATGCGCAGTAATGCCACCGTAGGGCCGCCGATCGAGCTGCTGTACTACCAGGCGGACAGCCTGGCGGAGCCTGCCCAGTACTGCAAGTTCGAGGAGAACGACGCCTACCTGGTGGAATTACGCAAGAGCTGGGACGCCAACATCCACACGGCCTTCAATGAGCTGCCGTCCCTGGACCAGGTGTTCGCAGCAAACCAATAACCCGGTCGACGAAGGCCAGTTTCTTTTCCACCTCGGCATTCAGCACAAAGGGGTAGGCGTCCCGCCGGCCCACGCTGCGGTTCAATTCGTTGAGGGTGACGCTCAAGGCCCGCCAGACGCTGATTCGCTCTGTGATATCCATCTGGTCCGGCCAGACACTCCTGAGGCCGTGGGCGGCGGCGGTTTCCAGCGCGTCGTAAATGTGCAGGTAGTGGCCCCAGCTCTCGGCCCAGTCTTCCGCCGGGTGGGCGCTGGCGTAGGCGCTGATGAAACGCTGCTGCCAGCCTGCTTCGGGCCCGTTGGCGTAGTAGCGGTCAAGTGAACCCTGGTAATCCTGCGAGTCGTCACCGAATACGGCGGCGAATTCCGCTCTCAGGCCCTCATCCGCATTCAAGCGCTGCCAGTAGTAGTGACCCGACTCGTGGCGCAGGTGACCCAACACCGTGCGGTAGGACTCCTTCAGCTGCAACCGCTGGGCCTCCCGGGCGGCGTCGTCCGCCTCCAGGGTGTTGAGGGTGATCACCCCCCCCAGGTAGCCGGTGTGGACGAAGGTCTCGGGGTAGGCTACCTGGCTGCGCCCGTCCTCGATGAAATCAAAAAGTAAACCGGTGTCCGGGGCATCCCAGCCGTTTTCCAGGGGCAGGCCCAGCTGCATCAGGGTATAAAGCAGGCGTTTCTTGCCTTCCTCCAGGCGCAGCCAACGCTGCTGGTTATCGGGCAGGGACTGGTTGGGCACGGTGCGGTTGAAGCGGCAACCGCTGCACAGGGGGTGTGGATCGGTGTCCGGTACCACCCAGTTGCAGACCTGGAATTTTGTTGCGTTGTCGCAGAAGCGAAAGGCGTTGCCGTAGGGTGCCAGCCACCATTCACCTGCCTGGTGCAGGGCAAGCATGGTCATACTCAATGGGTCGAACCCTAGGCGGGACCCGCAGGACAGGCACTTTTCGCTGTCGAAGAACACCGGCTGGCCGCACTGGCAGTAAAATTGTTTCATGGCTTCCGGTGTGTCACGAGGGCTCGGGCAGGAACCAGGTCGCGGCGATGATGTCGCTGAGTTCGTTGATGCCCATCTGGAAGCTGTCGATGAAGTCGTGCAGCTGTTCTCGGGTGGCGTCGTGCACCTTGAAGCGGGACAGGCGACGTCGATGGCGGTCCAGCAGCTTGAGGGCATCCCGGTTGTTCTTCAGGCCCGCCAGTTCAACGCGGATCGCGTTGAGGCAGAAACGTACCGAGCGGGGGAGCTCGTCGTTGCGGAAAACGAAGTCCACCACCTCGTTAACCTCGACCAGCGGTCCGATGGTGCGTCGATAGGTCCCCATGGCGGATAGTGACCGCAGCATGCTGGCCCAGATCAGCGGGTCCACCGAGGGATGGTGGCGCTCGTCCCCCAGCAGGGCACCGGCGCCCACGTCGATCACCCGGGTGGTCATATCAGCCCGCTCCAGCATGTGGCCCAGCTTGATAAACCGGTAGGCGTGGTCGCGGGTGAGGGTGGACATGATCAGGCCGTTGATCAACTGGCAGCGGCCGATGACCTGGTCCAGGAAACGGTGCCGGTTGCGTCGCCCGACTGACTTGTCCGCCCATTCCTGGGCGTACAGGTGCAGGTAGTTGACGTGCTCCCACACCTCTCCCGGCAGCACGTCGCGGGTGGTGCGCACGTTCTCCCGGGCGAACTGGATAGTGTTGCGGATACTCCCGGGATTGTCCTCGTCGGCAATCAGGAAGCGCAGCACGTTCTGCTCGTTGAAGGTCCGATACCGGGCGCCGAAAGCGGGCTGTGCGTCCAGGATGTTCACCAGGATCTCCCAGCCGGGCTCGGCGCCCTCTGGAATATCCATAATCAGGTGGGTGTAGGCCTGTGTCAGGCGGGCTGTGTCCTCCGCCCGCTCCAGGTAGCGGGCCATCCAGAACAGGCGGTCGGCCACCCGGGAGAGCATTCTCATCGGCTGCCCTCCACGATCCAGGTGTCCTTGCTGCCGCCACCCTGGGAGGAATTTACTACCAGGGAGCCCTTCACCAGTGCCACCCGGGTGAGGCCGCCCGGGGTGACCCAGGTGTCCTTGCCGCTGAGGATGAAGGGACGCAGGTCCAGGTGTCGCGGTTCCACCGTCTCGTCTATATAGGTGGGAGCGGTGGACAGGGACAGGGTGGGCTGGGCGATATAATTGCGCGGGTCCTTCTCGATCAGTTTCGCGAACTGCTTGCGCTGGGCCTTGGTGGAGTGGGGGCCTACCAGCAGGCCGTAACCGCCGGATTCGTTGGCGGGCTTGACCACCAGCTTGTCCAGGTTGGCCAGTACGTAATCCCGCTCCTTCTCGCGCATGCACAGGTAGGTTTTCACGCTGGCCAGGGTCGGCTCTTCCTTCAGGTAGTAGCGGATCATGTCCGGCACGAAGGCGTATACCACCTTGTCGTCTGCCACTCCTGAGCCCGGGGCGTTGGCGATGGCCACGTTGCCCTTTTTCCAGGCGCGCATGAGGCCGGGCACCCCTAGCGCGGAATCCTCGCGGAAGGCCTCCGGGTCGATGAAGTCGTCGTCGATGCGCCGGTACACCACGTCCACCCGCTCCGGGCCGTCAACGGTGCGCATATACAGGCAGTCGTCGTCCGCCACGAACAGATCCGGGCCCTCCACCAGTTCCGCCCCCATACCCTGGGCCAGGAAGGCGTGCTCGAAGTAGGCGGAGTTGTAGATGCCCGGCGTCAGCACCACGATACAGGGGCGGCGCCTGTCCCGGGGAGACAGGGAGGCCAGGGTGCTGTAGAGCTGGGAGGGGTAGTCGTCCACCGGCTGGATGCTGTAGTTCTCGAACAGCTCCGGCAGCACCCGCTTGGTGATCTCCCGGTTCTCCAGCATGTAGGACACACCCGAGGGCACCCTCAGGTTGTCCTCCAGGACGTAGAACCTGCCGTCCTTGTCGCGCACCAGGTCGGTGCCGCAGATATGGGCCCAGGCACCATAACGGGGCGATACGCCGGCACACTGGGATT
>JAACFI010000167.1 GCA_009937575.1 Haliea sp. | reverse complement strand
CGGGTCTTCAGGTCGATCAGCCATTCCAGCTTTTCCTCATCGACGCCATCGGGGTCCAGCACGTAACCGCCAGAATCCGATAGCGTCAGGACTTTCGCCCCCAGCTGCATCAGCTTCTGCGTGCAGTACAGGGCCACGTTGCCGGCGCCGGATATCACGCAGGTTTTGCCCTCCAGGCTTTCCCCGCGGTGAGACAGCATTTCCTCCATGAAATAGGCGTTGCCGTAACCGGTGGCCTCCTTGCGTATCAGGCTGCCCCCGAATTCCAGGGCCTTACCGGTAAGGGCGCCGTCGAAGCTGCGGGACAGGCGCTTGTACTGGCCGAACATATAACTGATCTCCCGGGAACCGACACCGATGTCGCCGGCGGGAATATCCGTATTGGGTCCAATGTGGTGCACCAGCTCGGTCATGAAGGACTGGCAGAAACGCATGACTTCCCGGTCAGACTTGCCCTTGGGATCAAAATCGGCGCCCCCTTTGCCCGCCCCCATGGGCAGCGTGGTCAGGCTGTTCTTGAAGGTCTGTTCGAAACCCAGGAATTTCAGGACGCTGAGGTTCACCGACGGATGGAAGCGCAGGCCGCCTTTGTAGGGTCCGATGGAGTTGTTGAACTGTACGCGATAACCGCGGTTGACCTGGATATTGCCTGCGTCATCCTCCCATACCACGCGGAATATGATGGTGCGATCCGGCTCGGTCATCCGCTGCAGGATGCCCGCCTCCTGGTACCTGGAGTGGTCGAGAATGAAGGGTATGACCGATTGCGCTACCTCCTGCACCGCCTGGTGAAATTCCACCTCATCGGGGTTGCGCTGCCTGACATCGGCCATGAAGCTTTCCAGGGACAGATCATCGTACATACCTTGCTACTCGGAAACCGGACTCGCGCCTAGTGTAGACAATCCCCGTCCGCGGATACAGCGGTCAATCAGTTCACCTGCCGCTCGCGTCCCTCCCAGTAGGGCTTGCGTAACTCGGTCTTCAACACCTTACCTGCCCCCGACAGCGGCAGGGGTTCATCGCGGAAAGTGACGCTCTTGGGTAATTTATAGCCCGCGATCCGCTCCCGACAGTAGCTAATCAATTCCTCCTCCGTCACCTCCCTGCCCGGGTGAAGGATCACGATGGCATGCACGGCTTCACCCCACTCCTCGTGTGGAATCCCGATGACCGCCACATCCTGCACCGCCTCGTGGCTGATCACCGCATTCTCCACCTCGGTGGTAAACACGTTCTCGCCACCGGAGACGACCATGTCCTTGACCCGGTCGACGATAAACAGATAGCCCTGCTCGTTCAGGTAGCCGGCGTCGCCGGTAAAGACCCAACCGTCCTGCAGGGCGCGGGCCGTCTCCTCTGGCTTGTTCCAGTAGCCCAGCATGGTATGGGGCCCGCGAACGGCAATTTCTCCGGATTCACCCTGGGGGCAGTCGGCGCCGGTTTCATCCACGATGCGAAGATCGCTGACCACCGTCGGGCGGCCGGCCGACTTCAATCGCTCCCCGCCCGCCTTGTGATCTGCCATGGATAACATGGTGGCAATCGGCGCCAGCTCGGTCTGGCCGTAGGCCTGGGCCAGCCCCACCGTCGGCCAGGTGGCCATGCACTGCTCCAGGGTGGCCGCCGGCATGGGCGAAGCGCCGTAAAGGATACACACCATGCTGGACATGTCCGCGGCGGCAGCGTCGGGATGGTGAAGGGTCATCTTGATCATGGCCGGCACCAGCAGGACATGCGTAATACGCTCCTCGGCTATCGTCTTCAGCACCTGTCCCGGTTCAAAGGATTCCAGGACCACGTTCTTGCCCGCGTTGAGGGTCGCTCCCATGCTGCCGGCGAAATCGGCCATGTGAAACATGGGGGCCACGTGAAGGTAGGCGCTGTTCCTGTCCATGCTGAAGGCCGGCAAAGAACCCACGGCGCTCGCCCAGATCGCCCGGTGCGACTGCATTACACCCTTGGGGAAGCCCGTGGTGCCCCCGGTGTAGAAAATGCCCGCCATATCATTACCCCCGCGTTCGGAGGCCGGTACAGGATCGCCGGCGTCGATCGACGCTTCATAGCTCGCGGCCCACTCCGGACACTCGCCATCCCCCATGTAGATGGCGGTGTCCAGCCCCTCGACTTCCTCGAGCAACTGGCCGGCCTGCTCCGCAAAAGCATCGTCAAACAACAGTACCCGGGAACCCGAATCGCTGAGGGCGTACTGGTTTTCCGGAAGGGCCCAGCGAGTATTGAGAGGCACGATGCAATAGCCCGCCCAGGGAATGGCGAATACCGACTCGTAGTAGCGGTCACTGTTGAGGCTCAGGATCGCCACCCTGTCACCCTCGGCAAGCCCATAACCCTGCAATGCCGAGGCGAGACGGCAGACGCGGCTCTTAAGCTCGCTCCAGTCGTACTGTCGGCCGGCACAGCTTGTGGCGGTTCCCGTGGGGTTCAGCCTGGCGGCCCGTTCGATCATAGCGGGCAGTGAAATCATCGAGGACTCCTCATTTATTATCAGCAGCAGATTGCAGATGTCGCAGTATAGTCAAACCAGGGCAGCTTATCCGTCGAGGGTATGGTCAGAAAGGAAACACCAGCGGTATCAGCATGATAACCGCGACAGAATACACAATGGACAATGGCAGCCCGGCGCGAAAGTAATCGCGAAATTCGTATCTTCCCAGGTTCTGTACCATCAGGTTGGTGGTATAACCATAGGGGGTCAGGAAACTGGCGCTGGCACCATAAGCCACCGCCATCACAAAGGGCATCGGACTGATGCCGTAACTCTCCGCCAGGCCGAAGGCGATCGGAAAACTAAGGGCGGCCGCCGCATTATTGGTCATCAGTTCCGTGAGTATCAGGGTACCCAGGTAGATACCGGTAAGGGCGGCGTAAGGCCCCAGCACCGCCAGGTTGTCGTGCAGGGTGTCTGCCATCAGCGCGACCAGTCCAGAATTGGTGAGCGCGGCGGACAGGGTCAATGCCGAGGCAATGATCAACCACAGTTCGAAGGGGAAACGCCGGCGCAGTTCCGAGGCTTTCACCACCTTCAGCGCCAGCATCACTGCGAGCAGAAACGCTATACCCTTGATCAGCGGCACCATATTGAGCGAGGCCAGCACGATGACAACCAGCAGCGTGCCGGTGACGAAATAATTCTGGAAAGGCGTGGTCTTTGCCTCTACCACCGAGTCGTCGATGACCACAAAGTTCTTGTCCAGGTTCTTGCGCTCGTTGAAGTCAGGCCCGACCGCCAGCATCATATTGTCACCGGCCTCGATGGTGATATTTCCCAGCTTACCGGACAGGCGCTTGCCCCCCCGGCGCATTCCGACCACTGCCGCGTCGAATACCGATCGAAAGGCACTTTCCTTGACGGTCCTGCCTTCGATAGCGGCATTGGGCATGACGATCACTTCCATCATGTTCTCCCGCAACAACCCCTCCTCCAACGCGAACAGGCTGAGACCGTCGAAGCTGTCCAGTGCCTCCAGCTGCTTGATATCACCGGAGAAGATCAGTTTGTCACCCGCTTCTATGAACTCGTGCGGGGTTACCGGTGAAATCAGGTGATTGCCACGCACGATTTCCACCAGGAAAAGGTCCTCCAGGTCGCGCAGCTTGTTCTCGAGGATGCTTTTGTCGATCAGGCTCGAGTCAGCACTGACCTCTGCCTCGATCACGTACTCGTTGATATCGATGGCTTCCGCGCGCCCTTCCGGTAACAAACGGGTGCCTGCAAGGATAGCGATCATGCCCAGCAGCGTGACCGACACACCGACCAGGAAAAAATCAAAAAAGGCCAGGCCCTGGCCAGTGGCGTCCTCCAGGAAACTGCTGACGATCAGGTTCGTGGACGTACCGATCAAAGTCATGGTGCCGCCGAGAATCGCCGCATAGGACAGGGGTATGAGAAGCTTCGCCGCCGGGTGGTCACGGTTACTGCGCACCGTGTGGGCCAGGGTGGCGACCACGGCAGTGTTATTGACGAAAGCGGAAAAGAAGGCGGTGACAAAACCAAGACGCAGCACGCTGGCGACGTAGCTCGGGCTGATCAAGTTGCCGGACAGGCGCGACAGCCAGGACAGTTTTTCCAGTCCGATGGAGGCCAGCAGCAACAGAATGAGCGTCATCACGCCGGTATTGGAGGCCTTGTCCAGGACCTCTTCGGTTCCCACCAGCCCGGCAAAATAGGCCAGCAACATCGCGCAGACGAAAACCCAGACGGCCTTCCAGCGGGTGAAAACCAGGCAGGCCACCAAAGCGGCAAACAATCCGGCCATGAACAGCTGGTCAAACATTGAACAGTTCCGAGTCTCAATGGTCCAAAAACGCAAAGGATACGCGTTGCGTCGGCGCATCACAATTACCGCGGGCTCCACTGCACTCCACCGGTGACAGAAAGTTAAGTCTACTGTATTATGTTTTCCTGAAGGGGCAACCTGTCAGGAAACAGGCTTCATGACCAACAACCCGGGCAACAAACACGCCAATCGATCGGCCCTCACCAGGGAACGCTTTATCGACGCCGCCCAGCGGCTGTTCGCAGAACGCAGCATAGATTCAGTGTCCCTGAATGAGATCACCGTGGCCGCTGGCCAGAAGAATCGCAATGCACTGCAGTATCACTTCGGCAACCGCGATGGCCTGTTGCAGGCGATTATCGATCAGCATGCCCGACGGGTCCTGGAACTTCGCGGGAAATATCTGACGAGCGATCCGACGGAAGTCAGCGACCCCGCAGCGGCGGCGGCCCGGGCGCTGGTCATGCCCGTGGTGGACCACCTGGAAGAAGATCCCGCGGCTATTCACTACGTAAAAATCCTGTCGCAGCTGGCGGCGCTTAACAGCGACATTCTCAACCCGGCTACCCGCTCAACAGTGAGCTTCCAGAGCGACGAACGCCTCGGGTTGGTGCTCCGCCGGGCCCTGGAGCACCTCAAACCGGCAGAGTCACAGCGGCGCCTGTTCCTGGCGGTCAGCCTCACCTTTCACAGTATCGCCGATATCTGCCGGGCCAGTGAACGGGAGGACACAAGCCGGGTCCTGCAAAATCGCAGCGCGCTGTTCGAGCAGGCCGTGCTGGCGATCGAGATGCTGCTGGCTGCACCCGCCCGGGAGTAGTCCAGGAGTTTACCTGCCCGAGGTGGAACCGTAGCGGGCTGTGTGCTGGTCCAGGGCCTCCAGGATACTGTTGTGGCGCATCTCGATGATCTCCCGGTAGTCGTCGTGGGTGATGATATAGAATCGATTCTCGCGCACCGCGTCCATCACCTGCTCGCCCACCACCAGGGGAGAAATACCGCTGGCAGTATCCGGCGCAGGCTGCCCGTGATCGACGCCGGAATCCAGTGCTACGGGGCGAATCGCCAGAGACTGTGCCACCAGGCGGGTATCCACCAGCCCCGGGCACAGTACTGAGACGCCGACACCCTGCTCCGCCACTTCCAGTAACAGGGCCTCGGACAAACCCACCACGGCAAACTTGGTGGTGCTGTACAGGCCTTCAGGCGGACCGGCGATCAAGCCGCCCATGGACGCGGTATTGACAATATGCCCCTCTCCACTTTCCAACATAGAGGGCAGGAACGCGCTAATACCGTGAATGACGCCATAGAGATTCACGTTGATCTGGTATTCCCAGTCCCGGATATCCGCGTCCTGCATCAGCGCGCCGATAAGCACGCCGGCGTTATTGCACAACAGGTGTACCCCACCGAAGCGCGCCATCGCGGTGTCTCGCATCGCTTCCACCGAGGCCAGGTTGGAAACATCCACTTCACAGGCGAGCGCGCTCTCGCCGATATCGGTGGCAACGGCCTGGGCGTCATCCAGGTCGATGTCGCCGACAACAACCTTCATTCCCGCAGCCGCGGCGGCCCTGGCGATGCCCTCGCCGATACCCGAAGCCCCACCTGTAATTACTGCAACCTTACCGGCCAGATCCTGCATGTCGTGCCACTCATCCTAAGATTCGAGCGACGACCTTAGGCCTCATACCTGCCGGGGGTCAACCTGGTCGGCCGGAATATTGAACCGCAGGCAGCGATTTGTAAAAGAAACTGGTCCGCCTGTGAATGCGATGCCAGACTGCCCGGATACAAGTATGCAGGAGTGATCGCCGGTGAGCCTCGACAAGACCATCGAACCCCGCATCGTCCGCTATGGCGGCGCCATGTACGACGGGGCAGAGATCGACGCCGTCAACGCGGTAATGGCAGATCCCATGGGCCTCGTGCCTGGCGTAAAGGTCTGTGAATTCGAGCGGCGGGTGGCGGATTTCATGGGCAAGCGCCACGGTGTGATGGTCAACTCCGGCTCCTCGGCATTGCTGATCGCCATGCGCCTGGCGAACCTGCCGCCAGGCGCCGAAGTCATCACTCCCGCCCTCACCTTCTCCACCGACGTCGCCAGTATCTACCAGGCGGGATATAGCCCGGTATTCGTCGACGTCGGGCTGGACGACTACCAGATCATGGTGGAGCGGATCGAGGACGTGGTAACGCAGAATACCCGGGCCCTGCTGATACCGGACCTGATCGGGGGCATCTGTGACTGGGACCGGGTGAGGGCTCTCGCCGACCGTCACGACCTGCTGTTGATACACGACAGCGCCGACACCCTGGGGGGCAGCCTGCGCGGACGCAAGACGGCCACGCGCTCGGACATCTCGATTACCAGCTTCTCGATCTTTCACATCATTACCGCACTGGGTAACGGCGGCATGGTGTTTTTCGACGACGATGCCCTGCTGGACCGCGCCCTCAGCCTGCGGGCCTGGGGCAGGTCCTCGGAGAAGTACATGTTCGGCACCAAAGTTGAAGAGAGCGACGGCCGCTTCCTCGAGCACCTGGACGGCCTGGACTATGACTCCCTGTTCATCTTCGAAGACCTGGCCTATGGTTTCATCCCCAACGAGGCGGGAGCGGCATTCGGCATCGCACAGATGGATAGGATCGATGAGTTATGGCGCCTGCGAAACGAACGCTTCCAACGCTACTACGACTTTTTCGCTGACTACCCCGACCAGTTTATCGTTCCGCGCATCATCGACCAGACGGAAACCACCTGGATTTGCTATCCGCTGCAGATTGACCCGCGAACAGGCTGGAGTCGCAAGCGGCTGCAGATGCACCTGGAAGACAGCGGTATTTTTTCCCGGGTCATCTTCTCGGGCAACATTACCCGCCATCCCATGCTGCGGGGCAGGGATTTCCGTGTTCACCCGGCGGGCCTGTCTAACTGCGACCAGATCATGGAGTTCGGCATCATGCTGCCCTGCCACCCCACCATGACAGATGAAGACTGCGAATACGTGTTCCAGGTACTGCGGCAGTTTATAGAGGCCGACGGAATACCTGAGACTGTCAGGGTGCCCGGCCTGTGAACGATGCATCCCAGTCAATGGACACAGTCGACACCTGGGACCGGGAGGTTGACTGGCTGGTAGCCGGCGCTGGCGCCGCCGGCATGACCGGGGCTATAGTAGCCCACCAACTGGGCGGTTCAGTGCTGGTTGTCGAGAAGGAACCGGTGTACGGCGGGACTACCGCGAAGTCGGGGGGCGTGGCCTGGATTCCGGGCAACCACCGGCAGGCTGAGGTGGGTATAAGCGACACCGTCGAGGAGGGCTACAACTATCTCAAGGGCCTGATCGGTGACAGCGTCAGTGAGGCGCGCCTGCGGGCCTACGCGGAGCGCGCGCGCGAGATGCTGCAGTTCATGATGCAACACAGCCACGTGCACTACAGCGCCCTCCCCGACTACATGGATTATTACGAGCAGGTACCCGGTTACAAACAGGGCGGTAGATCCATGGATGCCGGGGCCTTCGACCTGCGCAAGCTGGGTAAAGAAGCGGGCCTGCTGCGCCTGGGACACTACGACGGACTGTTGCTGCCGTTCAATGTCACCGTGGTGGAGGGTCGCCGGCTGCAAGAGATGAACCTGGGTTCCTACCTGCTGGGGCTTCGCCTGCTCCTGCGCTACCTGCTGGATATCCCGGCCCGGCTGCGCCGCCAGCGGGACAAGCGGGTCACCCTGGGGCCGGCACTGGTGGCCCGACTGCGGGCCTCTCTGCTCGACCGGAATATTCCCCTGTGGCTGGACACGCCCATGCGCGCATTGCTGGTGGAGAACGGGCGGGTCTGTGGCGCGGTGGTTGAACGCGAAGGCGCGCCGCAGCGGATTCGCGCCCGCCGCGGGGTGCTACTGGGAACGGGCGGTTTTTCACAGAACGCGACACTCAGGCGCGAATTCCAACACCCGCCTACCGGTTCAGACTGGAGTGCCTCCGCACCGGGGGCCACAGGTGATGCAATCACCATGGGCAGGGACATCGGCGCCGCACTCGCCTTTATGGGCAGCGCGTGGTGGTCTCCCACCTACACCATCCCCGATGGACGCGTGCTCGCGTTGATAGCGGGCAAGTCCAATCCCGGCTCCATCATGGTCAACGGCCAGGGCAAACGCTTTGCCAATGAAGCCCAGCCCTACGAGGACCTGGTCAAAGAGCAGTACGCCAGCGAGGACAGGGGCGAGTGTGCCATCCCCTGCTACCTGTTGTTCGATGCCGTTTTTCGCAGCAAGTACGCCCTGGGGCACATCAAGCCCGGAAAACTGGAACAGGACGATAAAATCCCTGATGACTACTACCAGAGCGGCCTGCTGGTCAAAGCGGCAAGCCTGGAAGAGTTAGCTGAAAAACTTGGCATCGACGGCGCCACCCTGCGCGAGACCGTGGAAAATTTCAATCGCCATGCCCGCCTTGGCGAGGACCCGGAATTCGGTCGCGGCTCCAGCCATCACGACCGTTACTACGCCGACAAGACAGTCAGCCCCAACCCGTCGCTGGGCCCCATGGACACCCCGCCCTATTACGCCCTGCGCTGTGACCCGGGCGACCTGGATACCAAGGGTGGACTGGCCTGCGATGAATACGCACGGGTGCTGGATAAACGCGGTGAAGTCATCCTGGGACTTTATGCCGCCGGCAATGCCAGCGGCGCGGTCATGGGCGATACCTACCCGGGCGCGGGTGCCACCATCGGTTCGGCGATGACTTTCGCCTACATTGCCGCGCAACACGCCCTGGG
>JAACFI010000546.1 GCA_009937575.1 Haliea sp. | reverse complement strand
CTGGCTGACAGTGACGTGGTTCGCCGCCTTCGAGGTCTCGTGAGGAATCTGCTCTTCAACCACCAGGTCACGCAATCGCTCCGCCGTGCGCCTGGCCGAAGACGATGAGGCGCCCGGCAAAACCAGGATGAATTCCTCACCGCCGTAGCGGGCCACTACTTCACCGGCCCGGGTGGTTGCGCGCTGCATCACATCTGCCAGTTTCTGCAGCACCGAGTCACCCGCCGGGTGGCCGTAGGTATCGTTGTAATTCTTGAAATAATCCACGTCCAGCAGGATCACCGACAGTTCGGCGCCGCTGCGGCGGGCACGGTTGATCTCCTCCTGCAGCGCCTTGTTCACCAGGCGCCGGTTGCCAAGGCCGGTGAGCTCGTCCACGTTGGCCAGGTCCGTGAGCTGGCGCCGGGCGTCCCGCAACTGGCGATTGCGATCCCTGAGGGACCCCGTGAGATCCCCCAGCTCCTGGGATATAGCCTCCCGTTCCCAGTTGATAGCGATCATGTTGCGGAAAGTCGTGTACACACGGTCGCTGACAAACACCAGCAGGCCGCACAGGGCCAGCAACACCAGTCCTATGATCAGGTTGTAGGGCTGCTGCCAGTAGTGCACCACACTCCACCAGGCGATGGGCCACAGGGAAGTAAACACCGAGACAATAAAATATTCCCGGATCACCACCGAAAAGCCGATGGACAAGGCGGTGATCATAATAATGAGCATCAGGAAGGTGTACTGCATGGTCAGCGGCACCAGGCTGGTGGCGTGGATATAGACGCCGGACCAGACCAGGCCCGTCAGCCCCGCGCCCAGCAAGAGCTGGCGGTATACCCGTTTTGGCCGGGTCTGGAAGCGGCGTTCAACCAGGGCATTGCTCATGTGCAGGGAACGCAGCAACAACAGGATCAGGAAGGCCGCCGCCCACAGCAGGATGATATTGAAATCCACGAAGGCCCAGAACATGGCCACCGTTGCCAGCACACCCACCAGGTGGATACTGGCCATGGCCAGGCGGCTGTTCTGCATCAGCAGTTCCAGCTGGGCGGCGAACAGTTCCTCGCGCGGTATATGGCGTTGATAGATCATGCTGTAAATCCTACACCCCGCAGTGACAAAAGGTACAATTTCACAGTAAAGCTGCGAACCAGGTCACGGGGTTCCGTTGCCAGGCAGGGGCTTTTCCGACACACTTGCTTCAAAACACCAATCTACCGGGGCCCGGAGCATGCTCTCCTGGAAAACTACACGCATCGTATGCACCATACTGCTGCTGTTACCCCTCGTGCACCTGGCCTACCTGCTGTCGCGCGATGCGCTGGCGATCCTAAATCCCTCGCCCGATGTCTGGGCGAAAGAGCTGAGCGCCTATGCACGCGCCGATCGCGCCGCCAAGCTGCCCCAGGATCCACTGGTTATCGTCGGCGGTCGCCGGGTAAAACTGTGGGACGGCCTTGACGAGATCCTGGCGGAACCGGTACTGGTCCGCGGGCTCGGAGACGCCATCGTCGAAGATATCACCTACAACTACAATGCCCTGATCGGGTATTACCAACCCGCTGCCGTGGTCCTGCTGCCAGGCAATAGCGAATTCCACATCCGCGACAGTAAATCCGCCTCTGAACTGCTGGAAGCCGTGCAGGCGCTCGAGAAGGTGGATAACTCCCTTGGCGTCAGCCGCCACTTCTTTGTATTTACGCCCCTTAAAACGCCGCTTTACCCACGGGATTACCTGGAGATCGAGGAGGCAACCCGGCTGCTGGCTGACTGGGCGCAACAGCGCGAGCGGGTAACCGTGCTGGATGCCAACGCCCTCCTTTGCGACGAAACCGGCCGACCGCGACCCCGCTATTACCTGAGCGACGGCGTCAACCTTAATGAACTGGGCTACCTGCGACTGGCCCTGCTGCTGCAGTCGGCGCTGGAAGCCGGGGCGGCGCCACTCGCTGCCGCCCGCTGATTCCCCACATTTGCACCAATATGCGCTAGAATTGCGCCCATGCTGTCGGAAATCCCCGTTTCACCTCCCAATACACCGCTGCTGACCGCTATCGATCAGGGCGCATCCGTGCGCGACCTGGACATGGCGCAGCTGGAGCAGTTGACGGAGGAATTACGCGCCTACCTGCTCTATAGCGTGGGGCAGTCGGGGGGGCCCTGCACCACGTCTACAATACCCCCGAAGATCGCATCGTGTGGGACGTGGGCCACCAGACCTATCCCCACAAAATACTTACAGGACGCATGCAACAGATGTACAGCATGCGCCAGGCCGGCGGACTGGCGGGCTTCCCCAAGCGGGCCGAGAGCGAGTACGACACCTTCGGCGTGGGACACTCTTCAACCAGTATCTCCGCCGCCATGGGTATGGCCCTGGCCGCCGACCAGCAAGGTATAGCCCGCAAGGTGGTAGCAGTGATCGGCGATGGCGCCATCACCGGGGGTATGGCGATCGAGGCACTGGCCCACGCCGGCCACGAACGGCCGAATATGCTGGTGATCCTCAACGACAACCAGATGTCCATCGGCCACAACAAGGGCGGCCTGGCCACCTACTTCGCCAAGATCTGGGCCACCAAGACCTATCTGGGAATGCGCGAGCGCTCCAAGAAATTCCTCTCGCGATTCAGCTTCCTGTGGGAGTGGGCCAAGCGCACCGAGGAGCACATGAAGGGCATGGTTGCCCCCGGAACCCTGTTCGAGGAACTGGGCTTCCACTACATCGGCCCGCTGGATGGGCATGACCTGCCGCAGCTGGTGCACACCCTGGAGAACATGAAGGACCTGGAAGGACCGCAGTTCCTGCATATCCGCACCATGAAGGGCAAGGGTTTCGCCCCCGCCGAGG
>JAACFI010000166.1 GCA_009937575.1 Haliea sp. | reverse complement strand
TTCTCGTAGTAGTTGGCCCAGTAGTCCATGCGCCCGCGGTATACATTGTGGGTCAGGTGGTCGATCAGTTCGAAGCCCAGTCCCGCGGGCTTGCGCTCCACACCCTCCAGGAACTCGAAGTCGATGTCGTAGATGGAGGATCCCTCTTCGTAGCGATCGATGAGATAGAGGATGGCGCCACCGATACCGCGGATGGCCGGCAGCTTCAGTTCCATCGGGCCGACCGGTATATCGATGGGTTGCGCTCCCCGGTCCAGGGCGCGCTGATACGCCTCCGCCGCATTCCTCACCCGGAAGGCCATGCCGCAGGCGGAGGGGCCGTGCTCCTCGGCGTAGTACCAGGCCGGTGAGCCCGGTTCATAGTTGATAACGAAATTGATATCGCCCTGTCGCCACAGGTCCACTGCCTTTGATCGGTGGCTGGCCACGTGAGTGAATCCCAGCACCTCGAATACCGGTTCCAGCACACCGCGCTCGGTGGCGGCGTATTCCACGAATTCAAAACCGTCCAGTCCCATGGGGTTGTCAAACAGATCTGCCATTGCAATTACCTTCCTTATCGTCGTGGGAAATCTAAATCACCTGGGGGAAAGATTAGCTGCTTATCAGGGCAGAGTTTCTTCTATTTCTACCTGGTAATGGTCTAAAATAGGCGAAAGTAGTCAAATTAATACGAAATAAAGAAGGAATCCTGCTATGAAGTTTGACAGGGCGGAGAAAGAGATCCTCAGGGCGCTGCAATCACAGGGTCGCATGTCCAATGTCGACCTGGCGGAGCGTGTGGGGTTGTCGGAATCGCCCTGCTTCCGGCGGGTCAAGGCGCTGGAGGAAGGAGGGGTGATCCGGGGCTACAGCGCCCAGTTGGACAGGCGCGCGCTGGGGCTGCAGGTCACGGCCTTTGTGCTGCTCAACCTGGAGAAACAGGACGACCGCAAGCGGAAGGCGTTCCTGGCCCAGGTGGAAGCGGAAGACCATATTGTGGAATGTCACGCCATGAGTGGCTCCCACGACTACCTGTTGAAAGTGGTCGCCCGCAACATGGACCACTTTTCGGAACTGTCCATGGAACGGATTCTAAAGTTCGATGGCGTGACCAACATCGAATCCAATTTCAGCCTGGTGGCGGTGAAGGAGAACGTGGGTCTGCCTGTCAACTGACGGAGATACCCGCCACTTCCTGTTTGTCAGCCTGCTTCTGCTGCGCCCGCCAAAGGGCGGCATAGCGCCCGTCCCGGCCAAGCAGTTCTTCGTGAGTGCCACTTTCCACGACCCGGCCGCCTTCCAGTACCACGATATTGTCGGCATCGACGATGGTGGACAGCCGGTGGGCGATGGCGAGGCTGGTGTGGTCGCGGGATATTTCCCGCAGGGCCTGGAGTATCGCCTGCTCGGATTTGCTGTCCAGGGAGGAGGTGGCCTCGTCGAAAACCAGGATAGGTGGCCGCTTCAATATGGTCCGGGCGATGGAGACGCGCTGTTTCTCACCACCGGACAGTTTCAGCCCCCGCTCGCCCACCAGGGTGTCGCCCCCTTTGGGCAGTGCGCGGATAAAGTCGTCCAGGTGGGCGAGGCGGATCGCCTCCTGCACTTCCTGGTCCGAAGCCTCCGGGTTGCCGTAGCGCACGTTCTCGAAAATGGTGTCGTTGAACAGCACGGTGTCCTGGGGAACGATGCCGATGGCCTGCCGTAGTGATGCCTGGCTGAGATGGCGGATATCCTGGCCATCAATGCAGATACGTCCCTGGTCCGGGTCGTAGAAGCGAAACAGCAGTTTTACCAGGGTGGACTTGCCGGAGCCGCTGGGGCCCACCACAGCGACTTTCTGCCCGGCGCCGACGCTGAAGCTGACATCGTCCAGTATCACCCGGTCGGGCCCGTAACCGAACCCGATGCCCTCGAAGCTGATAGCACCCCGTTCCAGTTTCAAAGGCCTTGCCTGGGGGTCGTCGACCACCGCCGGTTGCAACGCCATCAATTCGAACATCTTCTCGATATTGGCCATTGAGCCCTTGATCTCCCGAAACACGAAGCCCAGGAACCCCAGAGGCAGGAACAGCTGGATCATGAACTGGTTGATCAGGATGAAATCCCCCAGGCTGATGTCACCAGCCTTCACCTGCCAGGCGGCGAGGCCGATCATGCAGGTCTGCGACAGGGCGATGATGAGCGCCTGTCCGCCATTGAGGCCGAACAGTGACAGCCGGTTCCTGCGCCGTGCCAGTTCCCAGCGCGCCAGTTCCCGGTCGTAGCGCCGGGCCTCGAATTCCTCGTTGGTGAAGTACTTGACCGTCTCGAAGTTGAGCAGGCTGTCCACCGCCCGGGTGTTGGTGGCGGAATCCGCCTCGTTCATCTCCCGCACGAACTGGGTGCGCCACTCGGTGGCGCGCAGGGAGAACAGGCCGTAGGCAATCACTGCCACCAGGGTGATCAGGGCGAAACTGATACCGTAGTTGAACAGCAGGATGCCGACCACCATGGTGATCTCGAACAGGGTGGGCGCGATATTGAATACGAAAAAGCGCATCAGGAAACTGATACCGGTGGTGCCCCGCTCGATGTCACGTGCCAGGCCGCCGGTGCGGCGGTTCAGGTGGAATTCCAGGTCCAGGGCGTGCACGTGGCGAAATACCTGCAAGCCGATACGTCGCATGGCGCGCTCGGTGACCTTGCCGAAGATCGTATCGCGCAGTTCGGCGAAGAACACATTGGCAAAGCGCGCCGCGCCGTAGGCGATTACCAGCCCGAGCAGGAAAGCGGGCGCCATGGCCTGCAGGTCGCCGCCTTCCAGCGAATCCACCAGGTATTTCAGCAGGAAGGGGATCAGTAGTATCGAACCCTTGGCCAGCAGCAGGCAGAGCATGGCCACGGTGACCCGGTTGCGCGACTCCAGCAGGTAGGGAATCAGGTGGCGGATGATCCGCCAGTTGATCGGGGTATCCTCGTTGTGTACGTAGTTTCCATGTCGCATGTGCGTCTGCTTCCAGGGGTGGGGTTGTTGCCCGGCGTTGCGCGACGATACCATGTCGAGGCGGCGGAGGCAGTAGAGGGGTCATGCCCCGTTCCGACCTGTGCCATAATCGGGCCGATAATATGGCGGTTATGAAGGAGTTAAAGGGAGTGTCCAGAAGGAGAGATCGGCGCCGCCATCGAGTGGGCGAATACACCGTGTTGGCCTTGTTCCTTCTCCTGCTGCTCCAGGCCTGCAGTGACAACAATAACAACTCGCCTGGCTCACAGAGGTCGCAACCGGTTAATCCCGCCGTAGAGGGGCCGATTACCGGTGGTGGCGGACCTGACTGCTGTCGCATCAGATTTGGTGGCCTGGAAATTGATCTCAGGGAGAGAGGTTACGTTCCCGGCACGCCGTTTTACGCCGGTGGCTTTTTTGACCTGGCCGAGGTCGGCTACCAGGAGAAGGAATATTTCATCTCCGGGATCGCCACGTCTTACGTCAATAGCGAAGAGCTGCAGTCCGATGGAAAGTGGTCGGTGATGGAGGGAGAAGGTGCGGAGTACAACTCGCGTATCGTGGTGCAAAGGCCCATCGATGCCGATGATTTCAACGGCACCGTGGTGGTTGAGTGGTTTAACGTAAGCGGAGGGTTGGACGCCGCCCCCGACTGGCTGCAAACCCACACCGAGCTGCATCGGGAAGGATATGTCTGGGTGGGCGTGTCCGCCCAGCGGGTGGGCATCGACGGCGGCGGTCCATTCGGCCTGCCCCTGAAAACGGTGGACAGTGAGCGCTACGGTGATCTCGATCATCCGGGTGACAGTTTCGCCTACGATATTTTTTCCCAGGCTGCCCAGGCGGTGCGCCGCCCTGTAGGGCTGGATCCGATGGAGGGTCTGAAGGTCGAACGTATGATCGCCGTGGGACAGTCGCAGGCATCCTTCCACCTGACCAGCTATTACAACGCCATCAATCCCACGCTGGATATCTTCGACGCCTACCTGGTTCACAGCCGGGCCAGAAACAGCGCTCCGCTCTCGCAGCAGCCACAGGTCGAGGTGCCAGTGCCTGACGTGGTGTACCTGCGGGAAGATCAACTCGAGCCTGCAATCATGTTGCAGACCGAGACTGACCTGTTCAGTGGTCTGGATTACTATCGGGCGCGGCAGGTGGATTCGCAGGCTATCAGGCTATGGGAAGTGGCCGGTTCTTCCCACTCGGATGCCTACACCACCATCAAGGCGGCCGATGACAAGGGGGATGACCCGGAAGTGGCGGACGTGATCGCCACCACCAGTGCATCACCACCTTTTATCGAGTGCGAACTGCCGATCAATGACGGCCCGGGCCACTGGGTGGCCAAGGCTGCGGTGTCTGCACTGAATACCTGGGTTCGTGACGGCATGGCGGCGCCGATGGCGCCGCGCCTGCAACTGGATACGCAGCAAGCCGGTTTCGAACTCGATGCCAATGGCAATGCCCTCGGCGGTATCCGCACGCCCTATGTGGATACCCCGGTGGCGACCCTGTCGGGTCTCGGTCAGGGGGAGGGTTTCTGCGATCTGTTCGGCACCACCACCCTGTTCGATGCCGCTGGCCTGGCAGAACTGTACCCGACCCGGGAGGGCTACATCGACACCGTCGACGAGTCGACGGATGCGGCGGTCGCCGCGGGATTCCTCGTGCCCGCAGACGCGGAATTGATCAGGACCTGGGCCAGGATATCGGACAGGGTGCCGCCCTGATGGGTCCAGCGGCCGACCAGCCGGTCATGAAATTTATACTCCGATAGGAATTTTCGACCCTGAGCGCCGGGGCGCATACCAGTTGCGATATGGTCGATGGTCTGAATGACGCCTTCACCGGAGGAGCTTGACCATGGATTTCAACGATAAAGTCGTCCTTATCACCGGCGGGAGCCGCGGCCTGGGCAGGGCAATGTCCCGGGGCTTCGCTGAAGCGGGCGCGAAGGTCATTGTCGCCAGCCGCAAGCTCGAGGCCTGTGAATCCCTGGTGAACGAGATACGTGCTGCGGGTGGGGAGGCTGTGGCAATTGCGGCCCATACGGGCGATATTGAGAGCCTTGATCACCTGGTGGAGGCAAGTTACCAGGCCTTTGGCCGGGTGGATATTCTGGTCAACAACGCTGGCATCAATGTCGCCATGGGTGCGCTCAGCGATTTAACCCCTGCACAGTACGACAAGATGTACGAGGTCAACCAGCGCGGCCCCTGGTACCTGGCCTCGCGGCTGGCGCCGAAGATGGCGGAACACGGTGGCGGCTGCGTGATCAACATGTTGTCGGTGGCGGGCGTGAAGCCGCCCGCCTACATGGGGTTCTACGCCGCCACCAAGGCGGCCATGCAGGCCATGACCAAGGTGATGGCCCAGGAGTGGGCACCCATGGGCATTCGCGTCAATGCCCTGGCTCCCGGCACCTATCACTCGGACCTCACCGACGGTGCCATCGCGGCCATCCCCGGCTTCGAGGAGGGGGCGCTGTCACAGCAATTGATCAAGCGCATCGCCGAGCCTGAGGAGATTCTCAACCCGATCTTCTACCTGGCCAGTGAATCCTTTACCACGGGTATTACCCTGGTCGCTGACGGGGGTATGACCACCCTGTAAGATCTACGCAAGCAGGCTTATACTATTCGCTTCCTTTTGCCGCATACCCACCGGGGAGCACCTCGTGTTTGCATTCAGTGACCAGTCCATGGCCTACCAGGCCCAACTCGAGACCTTCATGGAAGAACACGTTCTTCCCAATGAGCACACTTACGCCGAGCAATTGGCCGCCGCGGACAGCCGCTTCGATTACCTGCCGATCATGGACGACCTCAAGGCCAAGGCGAAGGCCGCGGGCCTGTGGAACCTGTTTGTTCCGCCGTCCCATGCCGAGTTCTGCGACCACGACGGCCTCAGCAATTTCGATTATGCGCCCCTGGCGGAGATCATGGGGCGGGTACTTTGGTCGCCGGAGGTGTTCAACTGCAACGCCCCGGATACCGGCAACATGGAAGTGTTCATGAAATACGGTACCCCGGCCCAGCAGGAGCAGTGGCTGACGCCCCTGCTCAACGGTGAGATCCGTTCCTCCTACGCCATGACTGAACCCCAGGTGGCCTCTTCTGATGCCACCAATATCGAGCTGAGTATCCGGCAGGAGGGCGACGAATGGGTGCTCAACGGCCGCAAGTGGTTTATCACCGGGGCCATGTACGAGCGCTGCAAGATATTCATCGTAATGGGCAAGTCCGACCCGGATAACCCCAACCGGCACAAGCAACAGTCCCAGGTTCTGGTGCCCAAGGGTACACCGGGGCTGGACATCATCCGGCCTCTGACAACCCTGGGCTACGATGACGCCCCCATCGGTCACGCGGAACTCGTATTCAATGACGTTCGCGTGCCGCTGGAAAACGTGCTGCTGGGGAAGGCCCGGGGTTTTGAGATCGCCCAGGGTCGGCTCGGTCCCGGCCGCATCCACCACTGCATGCGCCTGATCGGCGCCGCCCAGCGCGCCCTGGAACTGGCCTGCCACAGGGTGACCAACCGCAGCACCTTCGGCCGCAGCCTGGGTCAGCACCAGTCGGTGCGGGAGGATATCGCCAGGAGTTTCTCCGAGATCGAGATGATGCGCCTGCTGGTGCTCAAGACCTGCAGCAAAATGGACGAGGTGGGCGCCAAGGGTGCCATGGACCTGATCGCCGCCAGCAAGACCAGCGTACCGCTGATGGCGCAGAACATCATCGACCGCTGCATGCAGATGCACGGTGCCGGCGGCCTCACCGAGGACTACTGCATGGCGGAGGCGTTCAACTACGCGCGCTGGTGCCGCCAGGCGGACGGGCCCGACCAGGTGCACCAGATGGCACTGGGCAAGCTGGTTATCAACCGCTACTGCGGTGACTGACAAGTCGGGGTAGTTGGCGAAAGCACTTAACTTGGGCGTGGCTTTTGGATCATAATCCACACTCCTGAAATCGAGTAGGGTCGATAATCGCCAATGTCACAGACTGATCCCGTGTCCGCCGGGGACGCCCACGCCTATGTACTTTCCTTCAAGTGCCCTGACCGCCTGGGGGTGGTGGCGCGTTATTCGGGACTGCTGTACGAGTGCGGTGCGTTTATTACCGAGGTTTCGAATTACACGGACCCGGTGACGGAAATGTTTTTCCTGCGCTGTGTATTCGACGACCGGTCTTTGAGCGTATCGATGGACGAGTTCCGGGTGCGCTGGGAGGAACTGGTAATAGAACTGGGTATCGAGTACACACTGTGCGCGACCGAGCACAAACCCCGCCTCGTGCTGGCGGTGTCCCGTTTCGACCACTGCCTCAGCGCTCTGCTGACCAAGTGGAAATCGGGGGCACTGCCGGCGGAAATCGTGGCGGTGGTCAGTAACCATGAGGATTGCCGGGGTCTGTCGGAGTGGCACGGACTGCCCTATTACTACCTGCCGATCAGTCCGGAGACCAAGCCCCACCAGGAGAGCCAGATTCTTCAGGTGATGGAAGAGCAGGGGGCGGACCTGCTGGTGCTGGCCCGTTACATGCAGATTCTGTCCGATGACCTGTGCAATAAATTGACGGGCCGGGCCATCAATATCCACCACTCTTTCCTGCCCGGCTTCAAGGGCGCCAGGCCCTATCACCAGGCCTACGAGCGCGGCGTGAAAGTCATCGGCGCTACCGCCCACTACGTGACCTCCGATCTCGATGAGGGGCCAATTATCGCCCAGGAGGTTCGGCCCATCGATCACGAGATCTCGGTGGAACAGATGGTCCACCTGGGCCACGATATCGAGGCGACTGCCCTGTCCCACGCGGTGCGCCTGCACTGCGAGCAGCGGGTCATTCTCAACGGCCAGCGGACCGTTATTCTCTAGGATATATCCGTCCCCGGCACTGTGGTCCCCAGGGGGTGGGGCAAATTTCTGGTCGTTTTCGTTATCGAATATTAATATTATTCCGAGAAAAATCCCCGGATCTCCGTAATTCAGGACTTAAATGTCCTCGGTTTGATATTTGGCTTGTCAAATTTATTAATACTTGATAATTTATTTTGAATTTGCAGCGAGGGGCCACCCAATGAGCATCAGAATTCGCGACGTGGTGAACGAGGACGCCACCCTGATCAGCCGCCGCGCCTGGAGCGACCAGCGCATCTACGAATTGGAAAAGAAAGCCATTTTTGGCAGGGCCTGGTTGTTCCTCGGGCACGAATCCCAGATCAGGCAGCCAGGTGACTTCGTCCAGGCCTATATGTGCGAGACGCCCATTATCCTGGCCCGGGGCGAGGACAACGGTATCCACGCCAGCGTCAACAGTTGTACCCACCGCGGCCTGCCGGTGTGCCGCCACGACAGGGGCAATGCCAAGCGCTTTGTCTGCCCCTACCACAACTGGTCCTTCAAGGTGGATGGCGAGCTGTCCGCCATCCCCCAGGAGCGACAGGTTGAAATCAAGCCGGACAAGAGCAAGCTGGGCCTGAAAAAGGTACCCAGGGTAGAGACCTGGCGCGGGCTGATCTTCGGCAGTTTCAATGAAGACATCGAGCCGCTGGAGGATTACCTGGGCGATATGCGGTTTTACCTGGAGGCCTTCCTGGACCGCTTCCCCGGCGGTATCGAGTTCGTGGGTTCGCCCCAGCGCTGGCTGATGCATGCCAACTGGAAAGTGCCCATGGAAAACCATCTGGGCGACGTGAACCACGGTCCCTACCTGCACGCCGCCGTGCTTCCCCCGGAGCCCGCGGAGGAGATCAATACCTATGGCTATAGCGTGGTACCCCGCAAGGGCCACGGTGCCACCTTCCGCCTGCTGCCCGAGGACGCCCCGGTCGATCAGGTCGCCTGGGGTTTCGAGACCATAGCGGGCCAGCTCGGCGGCGAGGAGTTACAGGCCTACCTGCGGGAAATCCATGCCGGCACCCCTGAACGCGTCGGCCCGGTCCGCTCGCGGATGAAGGGGCTGGCCTATGGCGTTTATCCCAACCTGTCCTTCCTGTGGTCGAATGCGGCCTTCAAGGTGTCCCATCCCCGCGGGCCCGGCAAGGTGGAATACTGGAGCTGGTCCATCGTGCCCGCCGATGCCCCCGATCACCTGAAGAAACTGCTGCGCAACAACCACGCCTCGTTCTTCGGGCCGGGAGGCATAGTCGAGCAGGAAGATTCAGATGCTTTCACCCAGCAGTTCCTGGGAGCCAATATCGACTTCGCCGACGACCGCCCCTTCTTCTACGGTTTGGGGCTGGGCGAGGAAAAGCCCCATCCGGACCTGCCCGGTATGGTGAGCACCTGCGCCAACGAGCACTATGCCCGGGCGTTCTACGAGCG
>JAACFI010000020.1 GCA_009937575.1 Haliea sp. | reverse complement strand
AAAGGTCGCCAGACACGAGTACCTGTTCTGAATAGATCAGCGAAAGCTCCAAAATATGCAATTGCCGGTTTTTCAGGGATTGTCGGTGTAGAATCACCCTACACCGGGGTATTACACGCGATTGCCCCGCCATGTTGACCCAGGAAGACACCCGTGACCGGAGAAAAAGATCTCGATATGCTGCTGTCGTCGTTGGCGCCGCAGCTGCTGCCCGGGGAATACGTCTACTGCACCCTGGCGAACGCCCACTACGGCGATTATGCAGAGCTTGAGCCGCTGGCTTCCTTTGCCGAACAGGAGGGATTGACCCTGGTCCTGCCCAGGCAAAGCGCCGAGGACGCGGGCCTTGGTTACGGGACTGTCTATCGCTGCATTACCCTGGGCGTTCACTCCAGCCTGGACGCGGTAGGCCTGACCGCAGCGGTGGCGGCGCAGCTGGCCCAATGCGGCATCAGTGCCAACGTGATTGCCGCCTATTACCACGATCATATTCTTGTACCTGCTAACCGCGTGGCGCAGGCGATGACCGCTCTGGAGTCCATCGATGGCTAATCACCCGATGGCGCGTACTCTCCTGCTGTTGTCACTGTCGATTGCGACTGTCTGCGCCATACTCGGCGCCTACGCCCTGCTGGTTTACAGTGATCCGCCGGTGGACCCCGAGTGGGCGCTCGAGGGCAGTGACAAGATTCCCGAGGGGGCGGTGACCGTGCGCTTTACCGGCACCGCTACCCTGTTGTTCAGCGACGGGGAAACTCACTGGATGACGGATGGCTGGTTCAGTCGCCCGGGGCCGCTGCGGCTGTTGCTGGGTGAGATCGAACCGGATGTGGAGGCAGTTCGCAAGGGGTTGGCGGCCAACGGCGTTGAGCAGCTGGATGCGGTGCTGCCACTGCATTCCCACTACGATCACGCCATGGATGCGCCGGAGGTGGCGCGCATGACCGGCGCCCTGCTGCTGGGCTCGGAGTCGACAGCCAATATCGGCCGTGGCTGGGGACTGCCGGAGGAACAGATTCGGGTGCTGGTTGACCGGCAGCCGATACAACTGGGCAAGTTCGTGATTACGCCGGTTGAATCGAGGCACTTTGAATTTCCCGACCCGGCGGTTCGCGAGCGGGCACTGGGCGATCCGCACATCACCGAGCCGCTGGTGCCGCCGGTGCCGGTGTTCGATTACCGGCTCGGCAAGGCCTGGGTACTGCATGTCTCCCACCCCAAAGGGAACTGGCTGATCGTGGGCAGTGCCGGCTATGTCGAGGGCGCTCTCGAGGGGTTGTCGGCGGAGCTTGTGTTCCTCGGCGTGGGTGGTATCGGTGCGCAGACTTCGGACTACCGCGAAGCTTTCTGGCGGGAGACGGTGGGCCGGGTCGCGCCATCGCGGCTTATCCCCATCCACTTCGACGGCCTGACGGCGCCGTTGACCGGGCCTTTTCGCGGCCCGGTAAAAGTCGAGGCCTGGGTCATGGGCGGCGAGCAGGAGACCCGGCGCTTTCTGCAGGCGAAAGCGGCCGCCGATAGCGGACTGCGCTTCGGCACCCTGCCGCGTTTCGAGCCGGTGGTACTGTTCGAGTAACGCGATGCCGGTTCCTGCCGTTCAGGCAAACACCCCGTGGATATACCAGCGCCGCGTCAACCGGTCGCGGAATACCCAGTAGTGCCGGCCACGCTGGTCGGCAGCGATGTAATAGTCCCGGCTGACCGCTTCCTGCCACCAGTTGTCCTCGATGCGCTCGGGGCCGTATATCAGCTCCAGGGCACCGTTCCAGTGCAGTTGCCCGCGCTGCTGTCGCAGGGGGCGGGGCTGTGGCAGCAGCCAGAAGGGACGCTGGGCGCAGGCCGCGGCGTGACCGGGTTCATCTGCGGCTTCGTCGGTGTCCACATGCAGGGCGTACTCCGGCAGGTGTTCGTCCCGGCAGCCGACTTTTTCCACAGCCTGCAGGCCCAGGCGGCTGCGCAGGCGGTCCAGTAGTGCCGCCAGCGGCTCACGCTGGCTCCCGGGGGTGAACAGGTCGATATTGTCCAGTTGCCCCGGCTGCAACTGTCGCCCGATCAGCGCCAGGCCTTCCACGCCGCTGGTCAATTGCAATTGCTCGAAACGGATTCGGGTCAGCTGGTACCAGCTTTTCCAGTCACTGTGGCTGCCGGCACTGCGCACGGGAACCTCGCGCAGCTGGCGGTCGATGCCGGTCAATTGCCAGGTGATCTCGCCGGTCTGCAACTGGGTGTTGCGCAGGAAGCGACACAGGGACTGGAGCAGCAGCTTTGCCGCGGGCAGTAACTCGTGGTTGGCTTTTACCTCGTAGCCGAACCAGTATTCGTCGCTGAAGGTGGCGGGTGGCTGGTAGTCCGCCTGCAGGTCCTCCCGTTGGCCCAGTGCCTGTTGCAGGAAGTGGGTGAATGCCCTGCCGCAGCGCCGCCCCAGGGCCGGCGGCGGCAGCGCCAGGATGTCCCCCAGGGTGTGCAGCCCCGCCCGGCGCAGGGAGTCGACCTTGTCGGGAAAATCATCCAGCAATTTCAGGGGCAGGGGGGCGAGGCGCTCCGGCAGTGGCAGATGTATATCCGCGGCGCGCTGGTCATCTGTAAAGGACAACAGCCAGGCAGATTTGGGAGTGGGGGCCAGGCCGCGGCGCACCCGGTAGCCGCGGCTGCCCAGGGCGTCCGCCACTTCTGCCAGCAGGGCCTCCAGGCCCTGGAACAGGCCCAGGCAACCGCCGATTTCCAGCTGCAGGCAGTCTTCCCGCCAGGCGTGCAGACTGGGGGTGATGCTGTAGGCCCAGCAGCACAGTTGTTGCAGGCAGCGCTGTTCCGCATTCTCGTCCCGCTCCAGCAGCACTACCGGGTCATCCCCCGCCAGGGCGCGCACTGTCGCGCCGCCCATACCTTCGCGTATGCCCAGGGCAGCGGCACAGTCATTGGTGCGCAGCACCCGCTGGCGGGCCAGTACCACCACGGGCTGTTCCTCCGAACGGTTCAGGCACTGCAGGGGCAGCTGCTCAAAGCGCAGGCACAGCCACAGGCTCACGACCCACCCCGGGGGGGCGATCCAGTGTGCGCCAAGGGCAGTACCCCCATTTTAAGATTGATACTGTACATATATACAGTATTGTCAGTGGAGGCACTATTGTCCAGTTCCTGCCGCTGATACCTGTCGCTTAAACGGCCAGAAGCTGTCGCAGTACCGCGTCGAAAACGTCGTGGATGCCCTGGTCGAACAGGTAGAAGCGGATATCCAGTTCACTGAAGTCGGCGTCGAGGCTAGCGGTGAGGGCGACCTGTGCGGCCTCCTCCAGCGGGTAGCCGAAAATGCCACAGGAAATCGCGGGCACAGCCACGGTCCGGCAGCCGTGCTCCAGTGCCAGCCGGTAGCTGTGCTGATAGGCCGAGGTGAGTAGCGCCTCTGAAGGGGTGTCGATCTGGTAGCGCGGGCCTACCGCATGAATCACGTATTTCGCGGGAAGATTACCTGCTTCTGTCAGTCGGGCTTCGCCGATCGGGCAGCGCACGCCGTCGACCGGCTCCACCCGGTCACAGGCCCGTTGCAGTTCTGGACCCGCCGCTGCGTGGATGGCGCCGCAAACGCCACCGCCGCGCTGCAGGGCGGAATTGGCGGCATTGACGATGGCGTCGACCGGGGCGGTGGTGATATCGCCGATAAGCAGGGTCACGTGGCTCATACCCCGGCATTCTCCAACAGGTAGGTGATAATGAATTTCATCAGGAAACCCACGATGCCCATGGCCAGGCCAATGTACAAAATCATGGTGCCGAACTTGCCGGCATTGCTGCGTTTGGCCAGGTCCCAGACGATAAAAATCATGAACAGTATCAGGGCGCCGACGCCCAGGGTGACGCCGTACTCAGTGAGCCACTCGTCCACCGCCTTACTGCGCCTCGCGGTAGGCCTGGGCCGCCGCCAGCATTTCCATGGGATCCTTGGGCTGGGTGTCGAAGGGGCGGGCGTTGTGCGGCAGGCTTACCCAGGGCTGTTTGCTGCGGGCAAACAGGTAGACCTCGGGCTCCACCTCGCTGGTATCCTCCAGCAGGCCGGCCTGAAGTTTCGCCAGACCCATCCCCGAGTCGTCCACACCGTAGATGATGTTGCCGCAATCGGCGCAGCTGTATCGGGTATTGGTAGTGCCCTTGTCCGACTGGCGACTCCAGGAGGTCAATTCCCCCGCGACCTCCAGCGCCTCTGTCGGCACGATCAGCCCCATGCTGAAGGCGCTGCCGGTGCGTTTCTGGCAGCTGTTGCAGAAACAGGCATAGGTCAACAGCGGCGGGACCGCCACCGTTAAGGTGATGGCCCCGCACTGGCAACTGCCCGTCAGTCCTGTACTCATACCGTAATCTCCCGGTTCAGGAGTCGAGGATGATCTCGGTCTCCAGGTGAGTTTCCGCGGAAAGGGAATTGGTGATCATGCAGGCCCCCTCGGCCTTCTCCAGCAGGCGCTGGGCCTTATCGGTATCGGTGCCCTCGGGTACGGTGAGGGCGGCTTTGACTGTAAAGCCGGTAAAGCTTGTCACCCGCTCCACCCGGTCCAGTATGCCCTCGGCGGTGCACTCCAGGTCGGTCCACTCCAGTTTCGACGCCCGCGCAATCGCCCGGAAGGTCAGGATGAAACAGTCCGCCACCGAGGCCACCAGCAGGTGTTCCGGTGACCACTGGTCCCCCGGTCCGCCGAATTCCGCCGGCGGCGCGGAGACCAGCTGCGGCAGGTTTTCACCGCGTATGATCACGTTCTCATCCGGGTCAGTGACGGCGGTAGCTTCGTAGTGGTGGGGTAGGTCCTGCATGGTGTATATGTCCTGTTCATGGAATTGGAACGGGAAGTATAGCGGGTTTTTGTCGGTGGAAAATTAGTTACGAATATTGACTCAACCAGGTCCTGCCCCACCTCAATTTCCGTTTTCACCTATTCCGGGACATCCGGTCTTCATAGGCAGAGGGCGTTTATTCGGGTGCCTGCGTGCCCTTGCGCTGGCAATAAAAAACCGCACTGAGATGGGTTGTGGTCTAGACTCGCGGGACAAGCTTGCGACAACTTTTGCAGAGGGAAACAATTGATAGCTGAACGTCATCATCCGCTCGAATACGATGCTATTATCGCACCGCTGCGTTAAGGGAATCTGGGAATAGAGCGATGACAGATAATCTTTATCAAAAACATTGGGATCACTTCGTCGAAAGCCACAGGACGGAGGAGGGGGCACTGCCCGGGGACGAATGGGGAAATCCGGAGTCTTGGGAGAAGGTCTTCAGCAATCTGTTCGTTAACCGAGGCGCTGTATCTACCTGGCAGCGAACGATTGAGATCGGGGCCGGGTCGGGGAAATATACGGTTAAAGTTTTGCGATCCTCAAACGCTGAAATACTCGCAGCAGATGTCAGTCCCAGGTTTCAGGAGGTAATGTGCCAAAACCTGAGAGACCAGGGGTTGGATTCGCGAGTCGAGCCGGTAATTATCGAAAATCGAGCCAGCTACCTACTGGATCGTATCGACAAAAAGGGTTGGTTGGGTCGTGTCGACGCGGTTTATTCAATCGACGCCATGGTGCATGTCGACATACAACACTTGATCGTGTACTTGATGACGGCGTCGATTTGCCTGAAGCCCGGCGGAAAACTGATCATGACCTTGGCGGACTGCACGACTGAACGGGGCTTCAATAAAATGCTGCGAGAGGCCAGCAACTGTTTTGCGCGCCAGGGATTGCATACTGGAAAATTTGAATACATATCGCCGGATATAGTGGAGTCCATTTTGCCCAAAATCGGCTTTGACATTGTCTTTTCGAACTATCGCGTAAACGCGAATCGGCGAGATATAAGTTTGGTGGCTGAAAGGCGTGGGGATTTTGACAGTGCGCAGCTTCTCGAGTACCTGTAATACTTCTAGAAAAACTAGCCATTACTACAAAATCCGCCACGTGGTGCATTTTGGGTGTGGAGGATAGGACCTCGCGGCTATAGGACTTTTAAGCTCCCAGTACAGGTCTGCATTGCTCACTGTTATCTCCCCAGGCCGGCAACTCCCACAACTGTGGCTGCTGCGGCACATCCTCCGCCGGTGGCAGGTCCACGTCGATGTGCTGGTTGCCGCCGCGCTGTTTCAGGATATGCACCTTGCGGTACTCGCGCATCTGCAGGCGCAGGCCGGCGGGGGCGTGGTTGCAGGCGGCCTGGTGGGGGCGGAACAGTACTGCCAGGCTGTCGCCGCTGGCGGCGGCCAACTGCAGCTTGCGCAGCTCGCTGTAGCTGTAATTGTCGGCCCCCAGCCAGCTGAATACCGCGCTGCAGGTGCTGCTGCGCAGGGCCTGCTCGGTGGCCCACAGCAGGTCTTCCCGGTTTTTCGGATGCACCAGCAGCACCTGTTGTGTATCGATACCCCGGGCCGCCAACAGTGGGGCGTAGGGGGTATAGGGCGGGGCGATAAACACCTGCCAGCGGCCCTGTTCGCTGAGATTTTCCATGGCCGGCAGGAACAGGCCCATGGCGCCCAGGCCGCAGCCGTCGCTCAACAGCTCGATGGTACTGCCCAGGGGCCAGCCGTCCTGCTGCAATTCAGTATCCAGGGTGCTGTAGCCGGTGGAGAGCTTATCCTCGTCCCAGTGCCGGTCGCCGTTGGCCGAGAGAAACTGGCCGGCGAAACGGCCCTCGTTGCCGCGCCAGGTGTCGTTGCGCCGGATGACTTGTTGTAATGCCTCGTTCACGATCGGGCCTCCTTGGGCTGTACATATATACACTGTTTATATATACAGTAGTCCCGGGTTGGCCGGAATGCAAGGTCCCGGGAAGGGGAATAAGTCGGCAAAAACCGAACGGGTCTGAAAAAGCGACAGATGCGATTCCCGGGAGGAGGCCGGGTCTGGGGGAGTGATCAGGTGATCAGGCGCTGCCCGTACCGGCCAGTTTCAGGACCAGGGTCTCCAGTGCATCCCAGGGTCTGCCGTCGGCGAATCCCTTGATACTGCCGTCCACCCTGGCGGCCTGTTCCAGCAGTTCGTCGAGGGATGCCTGGCTGTGGCGTGCCAGCGCACCCTGCATCATGCCCATACGGTTCTTCCACACCCGCAGGCCACTCAGGGCCTGTTGCGCGGCCTGGCCTCCATCGACAGCCGCTCTCGCCTGTCGCAGGGTGCGGATCTCCCGCAGCAGCGCCCACAGGACTACCGGCGGTTCGGTGCCCTCGGCGCGCAGGCCGTGCAGCATGCGCAGGCTGGTGGCGGCCTCTCCCTTCAGGGTGCTGTCGGCCATGTCGAACAGGTTGTAGCGGGCATTGTCGGACACCGCCTCGGTGATGGTTTCCGGGGTGATCTGGCCATCCTTTGCCAGCAGCTTCAGTTTCTCCACTTCCTGCACCGCCGCCAGCAGATTGCCCTCCACCCGTTCGCACAGTAACTGCAGGGCGTCGCGGTCGATACTCATGCCGGCGCCCTTCACCCGCTGTTGCAGCCAGCGGGGCAGTTCCCTGGCATCCACCGGCCACACCTGGATGGTCGCGCCGGCCTTGTCCAGGGCCTTATACCACTTGCTGTTGGTGGACTGTTTGTCGATTTTGCCGGAAACGATCAGCAATACGTCATCGCCGCCGGCGATCTCCAGGTATTCACACAGGGCCTTGCTGCCCTCGGCGCCGGGCTTGCCGCTGGGCAGGCGCAGTTCCACCAGCTTGCGCTCGGCGAACAGGGACATGCTGGTGGCGCTGTGCAGGATGTCCTGCCAGTTGAAGCCGGTGACCCCGGCGTCGATCACCTCCCGGTCGCTGCAGCCCTGTTCGCGGGCCTTGTGGCGGATCTGGTCGCAGCACTCCTGCAGCAGCAGGGGTTCGTCGCCACTGACCAGGTAGACCGGGAGGAGCTGTTGCTGCAGGTGTCCGGCGAGTTTTTCGGGGTAGAGACGCACTAGGTATTGCCGGCGGCGAAGAAGCCTATCCGGCGCATGATCTGCCGCGCGAGATCGGCGCGCATTTCGGATTTCAGGATGCGGATTTCTTCCGCTTTGCCCACCACATTGCGTGGGTCGTTCTCCATCTGCCGGATGGTGGTGACCTCGGCGTCCTCGATTAAGACCTGGTTGCCCTGGCCCATCACCGAGAACCGGGCGCTCATGGTCAGTTCGAACTCGGCGACGCGGGCCTCCGAGTTCAGGGACAGGTTGCGCTGGCTGAAGCGCTCCGGGCCCAGTTTAAGCCGGTAGTTGGCGCTCTTGGGGGTCGTCCACTCGACGCCCTGGGCGGCAAAGCGCGTTTGCACCTCGCGGCTGAATTCACCGTTGGGGTTGCCAGTGGCCAGGTGCATGCTCTTCCATTCCTCCGGCAGTTTGGTGCCCTGGTCGCCGACTCCGCGCAGCTGGAAACCACAGCCGGCGAGCAGCAGGGTGAGGCCGAGTGTAAGGGTATAGCTGGCGAAGCGCCTGGGCATAGCAGTTCTCAGTCGGGGGTCAGTTGGCGACAATATTAACCAATTTACCGGGCACCACAATAACCTTGCGCACGCTAACACCGTCGAGGAAGCGCTGCACGTTGTCCTGTTCCAGGGCGCTGGCTTCCACCGCGGACTTGTCCGCGTCGGCGGCCACCTGCATTTTCGCCCGCACCTTGCCGTTGACCTGCACCACCATTTCAATGCTGTCCCGGGTCAGGGCCGATTCATCGACAATTGGCCAGGGCGCGTTGAGGACATCGCCTTCACCGCCCAGGACCTGCCAGAGGTCGTGGCAGATATGCGGTACGATGGGGTTGAGCATCAATACCACGGCGCGCAGCGCCTCGTAGGCCACGGCGCGACCCTGCTCGCTGTGCGTATCCAGTTTGCCCAGCTCATTGCACAGCTCCATGACTGCCGCGATCGCGGTATTAAAGGTCTGCCGGCGGCCGAAATCGTCGCTGACCTTGGCAATGGTCTCGTGGGTCTTGCGCCGCACCGCCTTCTGGACATCGTCCAGCGCGGCGGGGTCGACGGCTGCGGCCTGGTCGCCGAAGGCGACATGATTTCCCACCAGCTTCCACAAGCGCTTGAGGAACCGGTTGGCTCCCTCCACACCGGAGTCATTCCAGTCCAGGGACTGTTCCGGCGGTGCCGCGAACATGCTGAACAGCCGCACCGTGTCGGCGCCGTACCTGTCGATCAGGGCCTGCGGGTCCACCGTGTTGCCCTTGGACTTGGACATCTTGGCGCCGTCTTTCAGTACCATGCCCTGGGTCAGCAGGCGGGTGAACGGCTCGTCGGAATTCAGCAGGCCCTCATCCCGCAGCAGCTTGTGGTAGAAGCGCGCATACAGCAGGTGCAGGATGGCGTGCTCGATACCGCCGATGTACTGGTCTACCGGCGCCCAGTAATTGGCTTCGCCGTCTAGCATGGCGTCGCCTGTGCGCGCGCAGGCGTAGCGGAGGTAGTACCAGGAAGATTCCATAAACGTATCGAAGGTGTCGGTCTCGCGGGTCGCAGCGCCGCCGCAGTCGGGGCAGCTGGTCTGGTAGAACTCGGGCATCTTCTTGATCGGCGAACCAATCCCCTCGAACTTGACGTCGGTGGGCAGCACCACCGGCAGGTCGTTCTCCGGAACCGGCACCGTGCCGCACTTGTCGCAGTAGATGATGGGAATCGGCGCGCCCCAGTAGCGCTGACGCGATACGCCCCAGTCGCGCAGGCGAAAATTCACGGTGCGATCGCCCTTGCCCTCGGCCTCCAGGCGGTCGGCGATGGCATCGAAGGCGCCCTGGAAATCCAGGCCGTCGAACTCGCCGGAATTGATGGTTCGCACGCCCTGCTTGTCGGCGTACCAATCCTGCCAGGCACTGTCGTTATAGTGGTATTCGTCGCCCACCTTGTCGATGACCTGCACGATGGGCAGGCCGTACTTGCTGGCGAATTCGAAATCGCGCTGGTCGTGCCCGGGTACCGACATGACCGCGCCGGAACCGTAACTCATCAACACGAAATTGGCGACCCAGACGGGCACCCGTTCACCGGTGAGTGGATGTATCGCCTCCAGGCCGGTGGCCATACCCAGCTTTTCCATGGTGGCCAGGTCGGCTTCGGCAACACCACCCCGGGACTGCTCCTCGACGAACGCCGCCAGCTCCGGATTGCCTTCGGCTGCCTGCTGCGCCAGCGGGTGTTTGGGTGCCACCGCCAGGTAGGTGGCGCCCGCCAGGGTATCGGGGCGGGTGGTATACACCTCCAGTTCGCTGCCGTCGTCCAGCGCGAAGCGCAGGTTCACGCCCTCGGAGCGGCCGATCCAGTTGCGCTGCATGGTGCGCACTTGTTCGGGCCAGTTGTCCAGCTCCTCCAGATCGTCCAGCAGTTCCTGGGCATAGGCGGTGATCTTGATAAACCACTGGCTGATATCGCGTCGCTCCACCGGATTGTCGCAACGCCAGCAGCAGCCATCCACCACCTGTTCATTGGCCAGCACGGTCTGGTCTGTCTCGCACCAGTTCACCTCCGCGGTTTTCTTGTAGGCGATGCCTTTCTCGAACAGGCGGGTGAAGAACCACTGCTCCCAGCGGTAGTACTCGGGATGGCAGGTGGCGACCTCGCGATCCCAGTCGTAGGCAAAGCCCAGGCGCATCAGCTGGGTGCGCATCTCGTCGATATTCTGCGCGGTCCAGTCGGCGGGTGGCACATTATTCTGGATGGCGGCGTTCTCGGCCGGCATGCCGAAGGCGTCCCAGCCCATGGGCTGCAGCACGTTCTTGCCCAGCATGCGCTGGTAGCGGGAGATCACGTCGCCGATCGTGTAGTTGCGCACGTGGCCCATGTGCAGTTTGCCGCTGGGGTAGGGCAGCATCGACAGGCAGTAGAATTTCTCCCGCGCATTGTCCTGCTTAACGGCAAAGCTGTTGTTCTCCAGCCAGTGTTCCTGCACGGCCTGTTCCAGGGCCTGCGGGTTGTAACGTTCGTCCATCACGGTGTTCGTGTCTGTCCTGTACTTGGGTGTCGTCCGGCGGTTTCCTGTCGGTTGATCGCCGGAAAAAGAAGCGCGGATTCTATCAGTATTTGTTTGTTGCCGCGATGTCTTGCCTTTTGCTTCATGCCGCCGAGGTGCAGTGGAAGTTTTTCCCTTCCAGGACACGCAAAAGCGCCATCCCCAAAGGCATGGCTCGGGTAGGTGGCACTAAACTTTGATCTCGATTATGGCGAAATCAGATATTTCGGTCCAAGATTAACGGATGCGCAAGACCAGTGAAATTATCTGGCAGGATGCCCAGCACCAGGTTTTGTTCGAGATCCTGGATCTTATCAAGGATTCCAGGGCCGATGAGGAGGTGCTAAACAGGCTCAAGGATTACACCGAGAACCACTTCGCCCTGGAAGAGCGGTATATGCAGGAGCTGGGTTTTCCCGGAATGGCTGAGCATATCGAATCCCACGACCGCTTCCGCAAAGAGATCGACCAATTGATGGGGCATGCAGAGGCATGGGACGACCAGTTCCGGGAGATCATTGCCACCTTTCTCACCGAGTGGCTGACCCGCCACGTGTTCGGTATCGACAAGGAACTGGAAACCTTTATTTATCACTGCGATATCCGTTAGGACATCCGCTATTCAGTATCCCGCCAGAATCCCAGGTACATCAGATACATCAGGAAAAGGGTGATGCCCGCGCCGGAGATGATCGGGGTGGTGCCGAAACTGCCAAAGGGCGTGTTGCCCAGCATGACGTTCACCGGACCCACCAGGGTGGTGGCCACGAACCGCTCGCTCTTCTTCACGATCCGGCCCTGGTGATCGATGATTGCCGAGATCCCGTTGTTGGTGCCGCGCAGGACATAGCGGCCGTTTTCCAGGGCTCGCATCTGGGCGATCTGCAGGTGCTGCAGGGGGCCGATGGAATCGCCGAACCAGCTGTCGTTGCTGATAGTGATGATCAGGTCCGTTTCCCTGGAGGCGCGGGAAACCTGGTCCCCGTAGACGATCTCGTAACAGATGAACGGCGCCGCCCGGTAGGCGCCCACCCGCAGTGGCGGTTGCTCCAGTGGGCCCGGGCTGAAGGATGACATGGGCAGGTCGAAAAACGCGATCAGCCCGCGCAGCCACTGTTCCAGGGGCACGTATTCGCCGAAGGGGACCAGGCGCTGCTTGTGGTAGGTGCCGCTCCCGTGCCCCAGGGCGACGATGCTGTTGTGGTAGATGCCATCGCCCGCGCGGTAGGGAACACCGGTGATCAGGGTGGACTCGCTGTTGCCGGCCCGCTCCACAAGGGGTGCCAGGAAATCCTCCGCTCGCTGCAGGTAGCCGGGGATCGCCGCCTCCGGCCAGATGATGATGTCTCGGCCGAACTGGGGCCGGGTCGCCTCCTGCAATTGCTCCAGGATGCGCGGGTACCAGGCCGGGTCCCACTTGTGTTCCTGGGGTACGTTGGGCTGCACCATGGCCACACTCAGGGGTTCCTCGCTGGCCCGGGCCACCCAGACCGTGGGTTTGAGCGCGGCGCCACCGCCCCACAGGGAGATGACGATGATGGCGTAGGTGGTGCAGGCAATGGGCTGGCGGCTGCGCCAGGCCAGGAACAGGCAGGTGCCGGTGAGTGCGCAGATAAAGGACAGGGCAAATACCCCCATGATCGGGGCCCAGCCGGCTATCCAGGTGTGGCTGTGGGCGTAGCCCAGGTAGAGCCAGGGGAAGCCGGTGAACAGCCAGTCGCGCAGCCACTCGAACAGCACCCACAGGACCGGGAAGCCCATCAGCATCCCTCCCGGAAGGGGGCGTACGAAAACCACGTAACTCCAGGCGAACAGGGCCTGGAACAGGGCCAGGGCAGCGCAGAACAGGGCGGTCAGGCCTACTGCCAGGGGTACGCTGGCATAGCCGTAGACGTGGATACTCACATACACCCAGGACACACCGCTGCCGAACATGCCCAGTCCATAGAGCCAGCCCCGCCACAGGGCCTGGCCTGCGTTGCAGGTGCACAGCAGGTAGGCGTAGATGGCGCAGCTGAGGATACCCAGGGGCCACAGTTCGAAGGGGGCCAGGGACAGTGTTACCAGGGCGCCGGATAAGGGCGCAAGTAACAGCACGAGCAGGGGTGGCAGGCCGGTATCGGTGTTCATGCGGGCGTCGTCCCGGTCGCTTCAGACTTGCACTGGCCGCATGCGCAAGCTCTGGATCTTGCGTTGGTCGGCGTTGATCACCTTGAACTCGAAGTTGCCAATGGTGGTGGTTTCATTGCGCGTTGGCATATGGCCGAAGGCCTGTGTCACCAGGCCGCCAATGGTGTCGAATTCTTCATCGCTGAACTCGGTCTCGAAGTAGTCGTTGAAGTCATCGATGGGGGTGAGGGCCTTGATGAAGAAGTCGTCGTTGCTGATTTTGCGAATGAATGGGTCGGTTGCGGCATCGGTCTCGTCCTCGATCTCGCCGACGATCTCCTCCAGCACATCCTCGATGGTCACCAGGCCCGCCACCCCGCCGTACTCGTCGATGACGATGGCCATGTGGTTGCGGTTTTCGCGAAATTCCCGCAACAGCACGTTCAGGCGCTTGCTCTCGGGGACCACCATGGTGGGCCTCAGCAGGCTGCCGATGTCGAAGTCCCCGTTATCCCGCTTGAGGATCTGTGGCAGCAGGTCCTTGGCCAGCAGCATGCCAAGGATGTCATCCGGACTCTCCCCGATGACCGGGTAGCGGGAGTGGGCGGAGCGAATGATCTGCGGCAATATTTCCTCGAGGCTGCACTCGGATTTTATGACCACCATCTGGGCCCGCGGGATCATGATATCCCGGGTCTGCATGTCACTCACCTGCATCGCACCTTCCATGATGCTGCGGGCGTCCTCGTCGATCACTTCATTCTCGGCGGCGACCGACAGGACGTCTTCGAGGTCGTCCCGGTTGCGGGGCTCAGAGGAAAACAGCGTTGCGATTTTGTCCATCCAGGACCTTTCGCCATTGTCGCCGCCCGATCGCTCTTCGTTCATGCGCCTCGCTGCTCCAGGGCCGGTTCGCCCTGATAGGGGCAGGGGTAATCGAGCTGCTGCAAAATGCGACTCTCCAGCGCTTCCATGACGGCGGCATCGCTGTCTTCGACGTGATCGTAGCCGAGCAGGTGCAGAGCGCCGTGTATCGCCATGTGGGCCCAGTGGGCCTCCAGCGTTTTGTGCTGCGCCGCGGCCTCGGCGCGCACCACCGGCGCGCAGATCACAATATCGCCCAGCAGCGGCAGCTGCAGTTTGGGGGGCAGGTCTGAGGGAAAGGACAATACGTTGGTGGGGCGGTGCACGCCCCGGAAGTCGCCGTTTAGACGGGTCATTTCCTCGGTGTCCACCAGGCGCACACTGACTTCACTGTCGCCCTCGCGCCCGGAAATCCTCAGTGCCGACGCTATCCAGCGTCGTATGTCGTCCTCGTCGGGCACGGGTTCGCTGCTGGCCGTCTGGATATCCACTTTCAGGCTCATCGCTGGCTTTTATCCAGGGGAGTCGCCTTGTCTTCGTGCCGGTCATAGGCCTCAACGATCCTCTGCACCAGCGGGTGACGCACCACGTCCTTGTTGCCGAACCAGGTGAAGCCTATGCCCTCCACATCTTCCAGGATATTGCTGACGTGGGTCAGGCCGGAATGGGAGCCCCGGGGCAGGTCGATCTGGGTAGCATCGCCGGTAATTACCGCGGTGGAACCGAAGCCGATGCGGGTCAGGAACATCTTCATCTGTTCACGTGTAGTGTTCTGGGCCTCGTCGAGGATGATAAAAGCATTGTTCAGGGTCCGCCCGCGCATAAAGGCCAGCGGCGCGACTTCGATAATATTGCGCTCGATGTACTTGTTGACGGTTTCAAAGCCCAGCATCTCGTAGAGGGCGTCGTAGAGGGGGCGCAGGTAGGGGTCGATTTTCTGGCTCAGGTCGCCGGGCAGGAAACCCAGTTTCTCGCCTGCCTCTACTGCCGGGCGCACCAGCAGGATCCGCCGCACACGCTCCTCCAGCAGGGCTTCCACCGCGCAGGCCACTGCCAGGTAGGTTTTGCCGGTGCCGGCGGGACCGATGCCGAAATTGATATCGCACTGCTTGATGCTGCGCACGTAGCCCTGCTGGTTCTTGCCGCGGGGCTTGATCGAGGCGCGCTTGGTACGGATCACCTGTATTGCTTCCACCGGGGTGCCGCTGGCAGCCTCCGCCAGGTGCTCCAGGCCCGCCTGCTGCAAGTGCAGGTGCAACGACTCGGGGCTGAGGTTGACGCCCTGGCACACCTCGGCGTACAGGTGAATCAGCAGATATTCACCGGCGGCGACATTGACCGCCGGTCCGTTCAGCAGGAACTGGTTGCCGCGGGCACTGATGGTGATACCCAGGCGCTGTTCGACCTGCCGCAGGTGGGCATCCAGCTGGCCGCACAATGTGGCCAGGTGTCTCGCGTCATTGGGTTCGAGGGTAAGACTTTGCTGAGTCGTCTGCTTGGGGGGAGGTTCGCTGTTCAAAAGGTCTCTGTCGCCACCGGGGGCTCTGTGATTATCGATAAGCATATACGGGAATTCGCCGTCGTCAACTGCCCTGCAGGCGGCCGCGCAGGGAATTGGGGAGGGCCTCCAGGATCTCGACCTGTGCAAACTCCCCGATCAGGCTGTGGTCGGTACAGGGGAAATTGACCGCCCGGTTGTTCTCGGTGCGCCCCTGCAGTTGACCGGGGTCTTTTTTCGACACACCGTTGACCAGGATTTCCTCGGTGCTGCCTACCATGCGCCGGCTGATGGCCTGGGCCTGCTGGTTGATGCGCGCCTGCAGGATCTGCAGGCGTTTTTTCTTGCTGTCTTCGTCGGTGTCATCCGGCAATTCCGCCGCGGGGGTACCGGGACGTGCGCTGTAGACGAAGCTGAAAGAGGCGTCAAAGCCGATCTCCTCGACAAGCTTCATGGTAGCGGCAAAATCCGCCTCGGACTCACCGGGGAAGCCGATAATGAAATCCGAGGAGATACTGATATCCGGCCGGATTTTACGCAGGCGGCGTATTTTCGACTTGTATTCCAGCGCCGTGTGGCCGCGCTTCATCGCCGCCAGGATGCGGTCGGAGCCGCTCTGCACCGGCAGGTGCAGGTGGTCTACCAGCTGCGGTATATCCGCGTAGGCGTCGATCAGGGCATCGGAGAATTCCACCGGGTGGGATGTGGTGTAGCGGATGCGGGCAATCCCGGGAATGCGTGCCACGAAGTGCAGCAGTTCAGCGAAATCGACTATCTCGCCCTGGTGGTTCGCCCCGCGGTAGGCGTTGACATTCTGCCCCAGCAGGTTGACCTCGCGTACACCGCCGGCAGCCAGGTGGGCGATCTCGGCGATCACGTCGTCCACCGGTCGCGACACCTCTTCCCCGCGGGTGTAGGGGACCACGCAGAAAGTGCAGTATTTGCTGCAGCCCTCCATGATGGACACGAAGGCGGTGGGTCCCTCTATTCTCGGTTCCGGCAGGCGGTCGAATTTCTCGATTTCCGGGAAACTCACGTCCACCACTATGGTGCCCCCGGGGCCTTTTTGAGTGTCGCGTTGTTCGATCATCTCCGGCAGGCGGTGCAAGGTCTGGGGGCCGAATACCAGGTCCACATACGGCGCCCGACGGCCGATTTCCTCTCCTTCCTGGCTGGCGACACAGCCGCCCACACCGATCACCAGCTCGGGTTTTTTCTGTTTCAGCTGCTTCCAGCGCCCCAGCTGGTGGAATACTTTCTCCTGTGCTTTTTCCCTTATAGAACAGGTATTTAGGAGCAGGACGTCGGCGTCCTCGGGATTCTCCGTGGGCACCAGGTCGCAACTCTCCTGCAGCAGGTCGCGCATACGAGCGGAGTCGTATTCGTTCATCTGGCAGCCGTGGGTCTTGATGTACAGCTTCTTGCTCACCTGTTCGTCAGGGGCGCCACCGGCGCCGCACCTGTTCCTCGGTATGAAAGGGCGGGAGATTATACAGATTCAGGGCCAGTAAACCTAGTTAGGGAAGGGTTGTCAGGCTGGTATTTCGCGCGCATGATGGTAATATTGCCGCCCCCTGAAAACCGGCGGATAGGTGTCAATTGCGCTGGCCGCTCAATCCAGCCACGAGGAATCCATGCCCAAAGAACCCGTTTACAAGGTGATCTTCCAGAACGGCAACCAGATGTTCGAGGTGTTCGCCCGCCAGATCTACCAGAGCGACATGTGGGGTTTTATCGAGGTGGAGGAGTTCGTTTTCGGCGAGCGTTCCCAGATCGTGGTCGATCCCAGCGAAGAGAAACTGAAAAACGAATTCAACGGGGTCAAACGCAGCTATATTCCGCTACAGGCCATCATCCGCATCGATGAGGTCGATAAAGAGGGTAGTGGCAGGATCTCCGATGCCCCGGCCTCCGCCGGTAATGTCGCCAGCTTTCCGTTTGCCGGCACCCCGGGCGGGGAAGAGTAGGGCGCAAAGCGCCGGCGAAACCCGCCTACTGGGCCAACTGCTGGCGTATAAACGCCAGTTTTACCTACACCACCAAAGCATCCATGGTGGCCTGCACCTCCTCGCATAATTCCCGCGTGGTCTAAACTTTATCGAGCGGTTGTTCACCGGGGCTGGAGATAATAGCGTTGGGCGCGTCCCAGGAGTACGGGGTAACCAACTTGAAATTTACTCCGGTACCCACATATAGATTTACCTGGATAGCTGCAGAACAAGGTCTTTGAAGACATGAGTTATGAAGAGGATGCTCTGAACGCCGAGGTGGTCGAAGCTGAACAGGGCACCCATGCGCCCGCGGTGGCGGACGATGTATTACCCGAGACGCTGTACCTCATGCCCGTGCCGAACCGCCCCTTTTTCCCGGGGCAGGTGCAGCCGGTGGCGATCAATCCCAGGGAGTGGGGCTCTACCCTGGAGGCGGTCAGTCAGTCCGGTCAAGGCCTGATCGGACTTTCCTACGTGGACCAGATGGACCCGGAGACACTGGAGCCCCGCCAGTTTCCGGAGATTGGTTGCGTGGTGCGCCTGCATCGCCCGCCGGTGGCGACGGACCAGCAGGGCCAGTTCCTGGCCCAGGGCGTGAAGCGTTTCCGTATCGTGCGCTGGCTGAACGACAGCGCCCCCTACCTGGTGCAGGTGGAGTACCCGCGCAGCAAGGGGGATCGGGATTCCGATGAGATCAAGGCCTATGCCATGGCCTTGATCAAGGAGATCAAGGAGCTGTTGCCGCTCAATCCCCTGTACAGCGAGGAGCTCAAGCAGTATCTGGCCAATTTCAGTCCCACCCAGCCCAGCCTGCTGGCGGACTTCTCGGCGGCACTGACCACGGCTTCCGGGGAGCAGTTGCAGGAAATCCTCGATACCCTGCCGCTCCTCTCGCGCATGGAGAAAGTGCTGGCCCTGTTGCGCAAGGAGCGCGAGGTGGCCGAACTGCAGGGACAGATCACCAGCCAGGTCAACGAAAAGGTGTCCGACCAGCAGCGGGAATTCTTCCTGCGGGAGCAACTGAAGATCATCCAGAAGGAGCTGGGTATCTCCAAAGACGACCGCACCTCGGATGTGGAGACGTTCGAGGCGCGCATCGAGGGCCTCGAGCTGCCGGAAACTGCCGCCAAACGCATCCGCGAGGAGCTGGACAAGCTGTCGATACTGGAAACCGGCTCGCCAGAATACGGGGTGACCCGCAACTACCTGGACTGGGCTACCTCGGTACCCTGGGGTGTGCTGTCGGAAGACAACCTGGAACTGAAGCACGCTGCCACGGTGCTGGATGAGCACCATGAGGGACTGGAAGACGTCAAGAAGCGCATCCTGGAATTTCTCGCGGTGGGTTCCTTCAAGGGCGAAATTGCCGGTTCCATCCTGTTGCTGGTGGGACCGCCGGGGGTCGGCAAGACCAGTATCGGCCGCTCGGTGGCGGATGCCCTGGGGCGGAAGTTCTATCGCTTCAGCCTGGGCGGCATGCGCGACGAGGCGGAAATCAAGGGGCACCGGCGCACCTATATCGGCGCTATGCCGGGCAAGTTCGTGCAGGCGCTGAAAGAGGTGGCGGTCGCCAACCCGGTCATCATGCTGGACGAGATCGACAAAATCGGCGCGTCCTACCAGGGCGACCCGGCCTCGGCCCTGCTGGAGGTGCTGGATCCGGAGCAGAACAGCGAATTCCTGGACCACTACCTGGACCTGCGGGTGGACCTGTCCAAGGTGCTGTTCATCTGCACCGCCAACCAGTTGGATACCATCCCCGGACCCCTGCTGGACCGGATGGAAACCCTGCGCCTGTCCGGTTACGTTGCGGAAGAGAAGCTGGCGATCGCCCGCAATCACCTGTGGCCCAAGCAGTTGCAGCGCCACGGTCTCAGTGAGGAACAGCTGAAGATAAACGACGCCGGACTGAAGTACGTGATTGACTCCTACTGTCGTGAGGCGGGGGTGCGCAACCTGGAGAAACAGCTGGCGCGCATCATGCGCAAGTCCATCGTCCGCCTGCTGGAAGAGGAAGAGGAAAAACTGCGGGTCGGCAAGAAGGACATCGATGATCTGCTGGGCAAGCCACCCTTCGGCCCGGACAAGCCGTTGCGCGGCCTCGGGGTGGCCACCGGATTGGCCTGGACCTCCCTGGGAGGCGCCACCCTGGCCGTCGAATCCTCCCAGATCCACACCCTGAACCGGGGTTTCAAGCTCACCGGTCGCCTGGGAGAGGTGATGAAGGAATCGGCTGAGATCGCCTACAGCTATGTTATCGCCCACCTCAAGGATTACGGCTGCGACCCGGACTTTTTCGACATGAGTATGGTGCACCTCCACGTGCCGGAGGGGGCCACGCCCAAGGACGGTCCCAGCGCGGGCATCACCATGGCCACCGCCCTGGTGTCACTGGCGCGCAAGGAGCGTATCAAGCGCCCGCTGGCAATGACCGGTGAACTGACGCTGACCGGGCAGGTCCTGCCGGTGGGTGGCATCCGTGAAAAGGTGATCGCCGCCCGGCGCAGTAAGATCATGGAATTGATCCTGCCCCACGGCAACCGGCGGGATTTCGAGGAACTTCCCGACTACCTGCGTGAGGGTATCAATATTCACTTCGCCCGCAATTACCGCGAGGTATTTGAATTCGTATTCCACGAGCACCGGCGGGAGAAATCCCTGCACTGACGCATCAGGTCGACAGGAGGTAGGTTCACTCTGGTAAAGAATACCGGCGAATCGATTACCCTGAAGCGCAGCATCGGTCTTGGCGCCCTGGTATTTTACGGTGTAGGCACCATGATTGGCGGTGGCATTTACGCACTGCTGGGCAAGATCATCGGGGAGGTCGGGGTATTCACGCCACTGAGCCTGCTGCTGGCGGGAGCGGTAGCCCTGGTCAGCGCCTTTTCCTTCGCCGAACTGTCGCGCCGCTTCCCGGTGAGTGCCGGTGAGGCCGCCTACGTTCACGCCGCTTTCGATTGGCAGTGGCTGTCCACCCTGGTGGGTTTCCTGGTGGTGCTGACCGGCGTGGTCAGTGCCGCTACCCTGTGCGCGGCCACCGGCGGCTTCCTGCTCGATATCACCGCGCTGCCGGTCACCGGCCTGATCATACTGACGGCGCTGGTGCTCACCGCGATCGCCGCCTGGGGGGTGACCCAGTCGGTGCTGGTGGTGGCGGTGATCACCTTGCTGGAAGCGGGCACCCTGCTGGTGATAATCCTGTTTTCCGCCGACCGCATGCCGCAGATCCCATCCCTGGCGGCGGATATGGCGTCCCAATGGGACCAGTTCGAAACGGGTGCCCTGGTATCCGCCGCCTTTCTCGCTTTCTACGCCTTCGTCGGTTTCGAGGATATGGTCAACATGGCGGAGGAGGTGCGCGACGCGGAGCGCACTATGCCACTGGCGATTTTCATCGCGGTGGCCATCACCATGACTCTCTACCTGGGGGTAGCCGTGGCTGCCATCACCATGGAAAACCGCGAGGCCCTGGTGGCGGCCCACACACCACTGGCCCTGCTGCTGCCGGGGGGGCAATCCGCGGCGTTGCTGATCGGGGTGATATCCATTCTCGCCGGCCTGAACGGCGCCCTGGTACAGATGGTGATGGCCGCCCGGGTATTGTATGGCATGGGCCGCAGGGGGATGGTGCCGCGGGTCCTGGGTCAGGTCAACGCACACACCCGCACGCCCTTGCTGGCCACATTTCTGGTGGGGTTGGTGGTGTTGTCCCTGGCTGCCATTTTCTCCCTGGCGGGCCTGGCCCAGGCGACCAGTTTCATCATTCTCGGCGTATTCGCCCTGGTGAATCTTTCCCTGGCAGTGATTCGCTGGCGGGAGCGGGCGGGCCTGCCCTGGTTGTCGTCGATCGCTGCCGCCAGTTGTGTGGTCATGATGGTACTGCGGCTGCTGCAGCTATAGTGCCATCTGCCCCGGTGCAGTGGCGCACACAATCGCTCGCCGGGGAGCGGGGTGGCCCTCGATGGATTTGCTGCTGTCATCCGGGTCCAGGAAGTCCGCCAGGGAGTGAAAGCGCATCCAGTCGGTAGCGCGCTGTTCCCCGGTGGAGGTGACGGTCACGTCCAGCAGTCGGGTGTCCACGAACCCGATCTTGCGCAGCCAGCCCAGCAGCGTGTCGCAGCTGGGCAGGAACCAGACATTGCCCATGCGCGCGTAGCGGCCCTCGGGAACCAGGGCATCGCCCGGTCCTCCCTCGATCACCAGGGTTTCCAGCACCAGTTGTCCCCCCGGCCGCAGGCAGTCTTTCAGTTCCTGCAGGTGATCCATGGGCGAGCGGCGGTGGTAGAACACTCCCATGGAGAACGCAGTGTCAAAGGCCTGCAGTTTCGGGGGCAGCTGTTCGATACCCAGGGGCAATACCCAGATGCCGTCCTGGCGCAGATACCTCTGCAGGGCCCAGAACTGGATCACGAACAGGGGTGTGGGATCGATGCCGATCACTTCCGCAGCGCCATCCCCCAGCATGCGCCAGCAGTGGTAGCCACTGCCGCAGCCCACATCGAGAACGCGGCGCCCGTTGAGGGGTTCTATGGCCTGTTGCAGCCGGTCCCACTTCCAGTCCGAGCGCCACTCGGTGTCGATATGCACCCCGAATAATTCGAAGGGCCCCTTGCGCCAGGGATGCAGCCCCTGCAATCTCTCCTGCAGTTCATCGCGGGCCTGTTCGCCCAGGGGGGGATTGATGCTGGCCCCGACCCGGGCATGATCCAGCTGGACACTGTCCGCCTCGATGTCGGGCAGGTCTTCCAGGACCTGCAGCCAGCGCGCCAGGTCGCCGTAGCGCTGGTGGGACAATCCCTCCGCGACCTGCTCGGGGAGCAGTCGGGCCCATCGGTCCAGTTCACTGTCTGCCCAGTGCTCGACCAGTGGTTGGTAATCGATCATTTCAGGGCGATCAGGGAGGCGAAGTTGAAGCACTGGAACCAGACATCGCAGCTGCCGAAACCGGCCCGGGCGATGCGCTGCCTGTGACTGCCCAGGGTCTCGGGCAACAATACGTTTTCCAGGGCAGTGCGCTTGTTGGCGATTTCCAGCTCACTGTAGCCGTTGGCCAGCTTGAACTGGTGATGGGCCTGGATATTAAGCTCGTCAAGGTGCGGGTCCTCGAAGGTCACTTTTTCAGACAGCACCAGCACCCCGCCGGGGCGCAGGCCGTCGTGAATTCGCTGGATGACCTGATCGCGGCATTCGACCGGGATGAATTGCAGGGTGAAGTTCAACACCACCACGGAGGCGTCCCTGATCGCCACATTGCGCAGGTCGGAGCACACCAGGGAAACCGGGGTGTCGTGGGTGTCGGTGTCGATGATATTGCGGCAGCGCTCGAGCATCGCCTCGGAGTTGTCCACGGCGATAATGTGGCAGCCTCCCTGGCGGATATTCTGGCGCATGGCGAGGGTAGAGGCCCCGAGGGAGCAGCCCAGGTCATAGAGATTGCTGCCCGCAGAGGCGAATTTCCCGGCCAGCAGGCCGGTCATGGCCACGATGGTGGGGTAGCCGGGAACCGAGCGTTTGATCATGTCCGGGAATACCCTGGCGACCCCGTCGTCGAAGGCAAACGGGGCGGAATCGGCCAGTGGATCGGCGTAGAGGGTGTCGCGGTTTTCAGTCACAGGTGATCTATAACCCGGCTCAGATCAAGGTTTTTCCATATAGTGGAAATGGCCGCAATTCTAGCATGAAATATTAAACCGGCAGGGGCACGTTTTGCTGTATTCCCCGCCCCATTGTCGCCACAATGGCGAAGTGAAGGAGTCACACGGAGTCCTTATGGAGGCGACCACCCAGAGATTTACACCCGACCTGCGCCCGCCCCGGCTACATCACAGTGTCATGGAACTGGGTCGGGTGATCCTGGAGATGGGCAGTACTGCCATCCTGGGACCGGTGCTGAAAAACCTGCCGGAGGGAGACGGCCACAGCATCATGACGCTGCCGGGCTTCATGGGGGCCGATGGTTCCACCTCCCAGTTGCGCAAGTTTCTCAACAAGCGCGGCTACAAGGCCATCCCCTGGGGCCTGGGACGCAATGCCTCGGAGGTCAGGTCACAGAATATTGACGATTTCCTCGATCATCGGGCCCAGACCGAAGAGGTCATCTGCGGTCTTGTCGAGCAGGAGTACCTGGCCAGCGGCCGTAAAGTGACCCTCATTGGCTGGAGTCTCGGCGGGCTGTATGCGGTGGCCGTTGCCCATCGCTGTCCCCAGTGGGTGCGCCAGGCAATTACCCTGGGCACGCCTTACGGCGATCCCCGGGGTACCGCGCTGTACAGTGTGATGGGCAATCTCTACGACAACGACGTCGAGGAGGAGGCCCTGGAGCGCTGGGTGTCCCACACCTACAGCGGCGGCCAATTGCGTGTGCCGGTGCTGGCGCTGCACAGTGAATCCGACGGCATCGTCGGCGCCGGAATCGCCAGGTGCCAGGGCGACCCGCGCTATGTCACCAACATGGCGGTGATGGCCAGCCACGTCGGCTTTCCCTTCAATCCCCTGGTATTCGCGGTGATCGCCAATCACCTGGTGGAACCTCACCAACGCTGGGCCCTTTGTCGCAGCGAGCGCATCCGGCCCTTCGTTCGCCTGACCCCATAAAACACCAGCCCCGCGGTTGAGCGGGGCTGGATCGGGTTTGCGGTTCTGTACGTGCCCGGTGAAAATTTCCGGGCAGGTGGGAACCCGCGGTGCCTAGTTGGCGCTGCGGATCAGGTGTGAATCTTCGGCGTTGAATGCCCGACCGGCGCGTGCACGCGGGTTGAAATGGGCGAAGTGCGTGGCGCACTCGACGCGTTGATTACTTACATTGTGCTGGGCAAATTTGATGCTGTTGAGAAACTCAACCAGGCTTATTTTGCCGTCATCCAGTCTTTTCATGGTCCTCTCGATCAAGAAATGATCACCTTTGCTGATAGTGTAGTGCTTAGAGACAGGCATGGGGCGTAAAAAGTCCCGTCTAATTGTGTGAAAAATAACAGTCAGCAGAAATCCAGGTGTGGGGAGAGCCGATCCAGCAGCTGAGCCAGTTCCGGTTTGTGTTTTTCCAGCTCCGCCGGTGTCAGCCCCGAAAGTTCATGGGGGAACACCAGCCACTCATCACACCGGTGCAGGTAGTAGTCGGGAACCCGTCCGGTGCGGTTGTTGCCGGGCTTGTACCAGGGGGTGGCGACGCGGATATCCGGTGTCCCGGAGCCGCAGGCCCGGCCCAGCTCCTCTATCACCTGCTGCAGTGTCAGCCCGGTATCGTGGACGTCATCCACCAGCAACAGCCGGTCCCCGGCCTGTAAACGGCCCGCGAGATATTCCAGGCCATCGACCCGCACCTGCTGCTCGCGCCGCCCGATGGCGGTATAGGAGACGGTGCGAATCGCCAGGTGGTCCGGGTTGACCCCGAGGATGTGCAGCAGTTCGTGAATGGCGATGGCGATGGGAGTGCCCCCGCGCCAGATACCGATCAGGTAATCCGGGCGGTAGCCACTGTCGAATACCCGCCAGCCCAACTCGTAGGCATCCCGCAACAGGTCCCCGGGGCTGATGTAGCGCTTGTCCACCGGCTTGCCATCCTTTCCTCGACAGTGTGGCAGCAGGGTAACACAGGGGGGATCGCTGGTTGCCAGGCCCGGGGCTCGAGTATAATTCCGGCCCTTGTCCTGGAGCAGCCGATGAAACCGGAGAACTACCCGTCCCAGCCTGCGCAGCTGTGGGAACACTTCTACCGCATTACGCAGATCCCGCGCCCCTCGAAACAGGAGGCCGCGGTGCGTGGCTATGTCATCGAACTGGCAGAGGCTGCCGGACACGACTGGCGCAGTGATGACCAGGAAAACCTGGTGGTGTCGGTGCCGGCGAGCCAGGGGAGGGAAAACGCCCCACGGGTCATCATCCAGAACCACCTGGACATGGTGACGGTGAAAACCTCGGACAAAACCCATGATTTTGAACGGGATCCCCTTGCGCTGGTGGTAGAGGATGGATGGTTGCGTGCCGATCGCACCACCCTGGGAGCCGACAACGGCGTCGGCTGCGCTGCAGCCCTGGCGCTGATGACCGACAAGGAGGTCGAACACCCCCCACTGGAACTGCTGTTCACCGTCGATGAGGAAACCGGTCTGGGGGGTGCCCTCAACCTGGATCCGGGCCTGTTGCGCGGGGAAATCATGCTCAACCTGGACACCGAGGACTGGAACGAGCTTTACATCGGCTGCGCCGGCGGGGCTGGCTGGGAGTTTACCCGGGATTTCCCCACACAAGCGGTGTCCGGGGATGGTTGGCGCCTTTCCGTGCAGGGGTTGGCCGGTGGCCACTCGGGTATCCAGATCCACGAACAACTCGGCAACGCCATCAAGCTGCTGTGCCAATGCCTGCAATCGGTCGAGGGCCTGCGCCTGGGAGCTATCGACATCGGCGTGGCCCACAACGTCATTCCCAGGGAAGGCTGGATAGAGTTCACCTGTCCACCTGCTGGCGGTGAGGGGCTTGCGGCGGCCCTGGTCGAGTGGGAGCGACGCTGGCGCGGCTACCTTCCCGGCGCGGACCAGGCACTGGCGCTGGAGCTGGCGAAAGCGCCGGTGCCTGCAGTACTCAGTGAACAGGATTCGCGGTCCGTGCTTGATCTGGTTGCCATCTTCCCCCACGGCGCCCAGGCTTATAACCTGCAGCAACCGGCGGAACTGGTGGACCTGAGCATCAACCTGGCGATCCTGCGCCTGGTAGGGGGCAGCCTGTTCCTGGAATCCAGTTACCGCTTCTTCAACGAGTCGCAGAGCCTGCCCCTGCAGCAGTCTGTCCTGGCCCTGGCCAGGGCCTGGCAGCTGGGCGTGAATCCGGTGGTGGGATACCCGGGCTGGGAGCCGGACTTCGACAGCCCACTGCTGGCGCGGGCCAGCGCCTTGCACCAGGAACTGTTCGGCCGGGCGCCGGCGGTGAAGGCCATTCACGCGGGCCTGGAATGCGGTATTCTCAAGGGCAAGCAGCCCGACATCGACGTATTGTCTTTTGGCCCGACCATAAAAGGCGCACACTCGCCCACGGAAAGACTGAAAATTGATACCGTCGCGCCTTTCTGGCGCTTCCTGACGGAACTGCTGGCCCGTTTGTAACACGGGGGGCACATCCACCTGGCGTACTAGTCGCCCTCGAGTTGCGACCAGCGCTCGAAAGCGGTTTCCAGTTCCGCCTGTACGGTGGCCAGTTCAGCCAGGACCTTTTCAACTTCGCCGTGATCCCCCTGGTAGAAGTCCGGATCTGAGACTGTTTGCTCCAGCGCGCCCTGGCGTTGTTCCAGGTCCTCGATCAGGCCTGGCAGGGCGTCCAGCTCGCGTTGGTCCTTGTAGGATAATTTGCGCCTGGGGGTCCGGGCAGTTGAGGATGGTGAGATCGCTTCGGGAGTTTTATCCTCACGGGTCTTTTTTTCCTTCTGCTCGCCGGATAGCTCGCGCAACCGGCCTCCCCTGGCTTCCCAGTCGCTGTAACCGCCCGCCTGTTCGCTGACCTCGCCGTCCCCTTCCAGTACCAGCAGGCTGGTGACCACGTTGTCCATGAAATCCCGGTCGTGGCTGACCAGCAACACCGTGCCGTCAAAATTCAGCAGGATCTCCTCCAGCAGTTCCAGGGTTTCGATGTCCAGGTCGTTGGTGGGTTCGTCCAGCACCAGCAGGTTGGCGGGCCTGCTGAACAGTTTTGCCAGGACCGCCCGGTTCTGCTCGCCCCCGGACAGGGTTTTCGCCGGCGTCCGCACCCGCTCGGGGCTGAACAGGAAATCCCCCAGGTAGGAGATGGCGTGGCGGCGCTTGCCGTTGATCTCGATAAAGTCCTGGCCGCCGCAGACATTGTCGATCAGGTTTTTTTCCGGATCCAGGTGTTCCCTGAGCTGGTCGGAGTAGGCGACTTCCAGTTTGCTGCCCAGTTTTACCTCGCCGCTGTCGGGCTGCAATTGTCCCAGCAGGATTTTAACCAGGGTGGACTTGCCGGCCCCGTTGGGACCCACGATGCCGACCCGGTCGCCCCGCTGCACGATGGTCGAAAAATCACGCAGTACGCACTGCTCCCCATAGTGCTTGCTGACCCCCTTCAATTCAGCGACGATCTTGCCGGACTGTCCTGCGCCCTCCACCTGGAAGCTGGCAGAGCCGCTGCGCTCCCGTCGCCTGGCGCGCTCTTCGCGCATGGCCTTGAGTGCCCGCACCCGTCCCTCATTGCGGGTGCGGCGGGCCTTGATACCCTGGCGGATCCACACCTCCTCCTGGGCCAGTTTTTTGTCGAACAGCTCGTTGGCACGCTCCTGGGCCTGCAACTGCTGCTCCCGGTGGCGCAGGAAGCCGCGATAATCGCCCTGCCACAGGGTGAGGTGGCCGCGATCCAGTTCGGCGATGCTGTTTGCCACGCCTTGCAGAAAACGGCGGTCGTGGGTGATCAGCACGATGGCGCCGGGAAACTGGGCCAGTTGTTCTTCCAGCCACTGAATGGCGGGGATATCCAGGTGATTGGTGGGTTCGTCCAGCAGCAGGATATCCGGTTCGCTGACCAGCGCCTGGGCCAGGGCTACCCGCCGCCGCCAGCCGCCGGACAGTTCGCCCATTATCGCCTCAGCGGGCAACTGCAGCTGGCTGATTGTGGTTTCCACCCGCTGCTGCAGCTGCCAGCCGTCGGCGGCTTCCAGTTGTTGCTGTACCCGTGCCAGGGCATCCATGTCGGCCTCTGCCCCCGGCTGCAACAGGCGATGATATTCGCGGATCAGTTCGCCGGTCTCCTCCAGTCCCGCCGCCACCACGTCGTAAACGCTCAGGCTGTCCGCCTCCGGCAGGGTCTGCTGCAGTCGCGCGATACGAACACCCGGGCGCACCCAGCGCTCGCCGTCATCGGCGGCCAGCTCACCTGCCAGCAGCTTGAGCAGGGTGGTCTTGCCGGCACCATTGCGCCCCAACAGGCCGAGTTTCTCGCCCCGGGTAATGCTCAGGTTGACGTCGTCCAGCAGTACCTGGGTACCGTACTGCAGTTGAATGGCGTCGAGTCGTAAAAGGGGCATACTGGTTGTCGT
>JAACFI010000545.1 GCA_009937575.1 Haliea sp. | reverse complement strand
AGGGCATCGACGGGCTGATACAGCAGGCTCATGCGGGCGCCCCACTCGTCGATGGCGTTGGTGTCGTCACCCCCGGCCAGTTTGTTCTCCTTCCAGCCGTCCATCTCGGTCCAGGTACCCGCCACGCGCACGGCCAGGGTGTCGTCGATAATGGGTTTTTCGAAGGCACCTTGCAGTTGCTTGCGATCATACTCACCGTAACCCGCGGTGACATAACCCTCGGTACCAAACCCCGGTCTGGTGGTAATGAAATTGACCGCACCGCCAGTGCTATTTTTGCCATACAGGGTGCCCTGGGGACCGCGCAGGACTTCCAGGCGTTCCAGGTCGTACATCTGCACGCTCTGTAATGACGGGTGCCCCTTGTAGACCTCGTCCACGTAGATGGCCACGGGGCTGCTCTGGTTGAGGCTGAAATCGTCCATGGAGATGCCGCGGATGGCGATCACCGGCATGCTGTCACCCATGGGGGTGGAGATCTGCATGTTGGGGACCTGGGCGGCAATCTGTGTCGTATCGCGCAAGCCAAGCTGGCCCAGTTCATTACCGCTAATGGCACTGACCGAGACCGGTACATCCTGCAGGCTCTCGGCACGCTTTGTGGCGGTAACGACAACTTCTTCTATCTGTTGGGCGTGGACATTGGTCGTTTTTTTGAACAATTCTCCGGTCTTCATAAGAGTTCTCCTCCCGTGCAGTGTCAATTGGCGCACAGATTAAGTTTCTGACGTTCTCTTCGCTTTTCCTGGCGTGCCAAATACCTTGGCTTCAGGTGCCAAGGCGACGCCTCCCGCCCATTTATCGAAATGGCGCACGGTGTAAAGTCATTTGGCGCACGATGAAAAGCGCCCAGTGGCCCGGATCGGTAAATTTGTTATCCATTGACTGGATGCACAAAGGAGATCGACATCATGACCGTCAACGCTTTAACCATGTACGAAGACAAATCTTTCTGGGCCCGTGATTTCGGCCCCTATATCCCCAACCCGGCGTTACAGGAATCCATCAAGGTCGATGTCGCTGTCGTCGGTGGCGGTTTCATGGGCCTCAACACGGCCCGGGAGTTCAGGAAGGACAACCCCAACGCACGGCTGGCAGTATTGGAAGGTGAAGTAATCGGCAACGGCGCCAGCGGACGCAACGCCGGCTTCAACATGACCCTGTTCGGGCTGGAGCCCCAGGTCACCAAATTGCGCTGGGGCAAGCAACGCACGGTGGAGGCCTACCGTTATATGGTCAAGGCGGTGAATTACACCAAAGACATCATCGAGAGCAATCAACTCGACAGCGACTACAGCCATCCCGGCTTCCTGCGGGTCGCCTACAGTCCGTCACAGGTCAAAACCCTGCAGGGCGCTTTTCAGGAGTTCCAGGACCTGGGGCTGGCCGACGAGATGGGCATGCGCTGGGTCGAGCAGGACGAACTGCGGAGTAACTTCAACAGCCCCCTGTTCAGTGCCGGCCTCACAGAGACCCACACCGGCCTGATGCATCCGACCAAACACGTCAGGGAACTCAAGCGCCTGGCCGTAGAAGCTGGAGCGGAGATCTACGAACAGACACCGGTTACCCTGATAGAACGGCAGGGCGACGAGGTGGTACTGACCACACCCGGTGGCAAGGTGCGGGCCGACAAGGTGGTACTGGCAACCAATGCCTACACACACCTGTTGCAGGGTTTGAGGGGTATGCGCTCCCGCCAGTTCCCCATGTGGACCTCAGTCATCGTCACCGAGCGACTGACCGATGAACAGTGGGCATCCATTGGCTGGAAGGATCGCCAGGCGATGGAGGATGTACGCCAGCTCCTGCACTATTTCCGCCCGACGGCCGATGGGCGGATCCTGATCGGTGGCCAGGACATCCACGCGCCCTGGGCGATGCACAGCAACATGGACCACGATCACAACCCCGAAACATGGCGTGGTCTGGAAGCCCACCTTAAGCGGATGTTCCCTGGCTTGCGCGATGTGAACGTTGCCTATCGCTGGTGCGGCGCGGTCTCGGTCAACGCCGACATGACGCCGGAAATCGGTTTTGTCGGTGACGAGCGCATCATCTGTTCGACCGGCTGCCTGGGCCACGGTGTGTCCCTGACCCACCTCAACGGCCGCCTGGTCGCTGATCTGCTCAATGGCAGCAAAACGGAATTGACGGACTTCTGGATTGTCAACCGCAACGCCATCCGCCTGCCAGGCAAGGTGCTCTCGTGGATGGGAACCAAGGCGGTGCGTCACACGCTGAAAACTGCAGACAGGATATTTGAGCGGAACATGCCGGCCTAAATCAGGACGACGCGCTCGAACGCGGAATGCCTGGAAAGGCCTGTGACAACCCGCAGTGGATGGCCATGTCCGGCTTCCGACATACAAAAGGTTCAGTCGCTCATCCATGGTCTCGCCAGCAGAGAACATAGATGATCACTGAAAGAAAAACATAGAAATAGCTCCCAAGCAGGAGGTCTTCATGGCAGTGCGAAACGGAGTAAACAAATCCGCCACCGGTAATAAGTGTATCGCTACCGCTGTGGCTTCAGTAGTGGCCGTCATGGCCACCAACATGGTACCGGTGTGGAGTGACGCTCGAGCGCATGAAAGATGACTTTTCCAATGACTGGCGCAGGCAACGCGAGCACCTCTGCCCAGGTCAAACCACGTCCTCTTGATTGGGGAAATCGTGGACGGAGAGTCGGTGGTATTTTGGCCGCAACAAGGTCTCCCTGAGTCAGCGAACTAACACTAAACCCCCCGTCAGACACACACAGGAGACATTACATGAGCAACTGGCGCAGTACCAACGGCTCGCCCGTTCCAGGCAAGCGCCATAAATACGACTCGATCATTTCCGCCAGAGCCATACCGCCAAATGGCCCTTTCCAGAAACTGGAGGGAGGCGGGCCCCATGGTGGACCGATGACCGAGTGGGGCCCCGGGGATCACGACTATGTCGGCGGGCGCTGGTGGATGGATACCAACGGTGATGGTGAAATGGACGAAGAGGACGCGTACTTCGTCTGCCCACTGCTCGGCCCCGGCCGCGCCGAATCCTGACACTTATCCTCCGGCCCGCCCGGCTTCACTCCGGGCGGTCGGTTGCTGACCACTTATTCTGAGGCAGTCTCGGGATAGTTTCGTGATATCTGTGTTCTAAACTCCGGATCAAATGGAGGAGACCTCGTGCAACAGCGCCGCATACTGGTCGTCGAGGACGAACCGGACATCGCCCAACTTATCGCCCTGAACCTGCGGGACGAGGACTTCGACGTGACCATCGCCGAAGACGGACACGAGGGCATGCGCCTGGCCTGTGCCCGCCCCTGGGACCTGGTATTGCTTGATCTGCGCCTCCCCGGCCCTGACGGCCTGGCGATCTGCCGGGCACTGCGGGCCGATCACAACTATGTGCCCATTCTCATGCTGACCTCCAAGTCCTCCGAACTGGACCGGGTTCTGGGCCTGGAGCTGGGTGCGGATGATTACGTTACCAAGCCATTTAGCGTTTCAGAACTGATCGCGAGGGTAAAAGCGCTGTTTCGCCGCATCGATGTGGTCAGCCGCCCCGCTGCAACCAGGCGGGAAACCCTGTCCATCGGCGGCATCCGCATCGACGCCTCCAGCCGGGAGGTGCGGGTGGGAACGGACAAGGTTGACCTGACCGCCCGGGAATTCGACCTGCTGCTGCACTTCGCCCGGCATCCCGGACGCGTATTCAGTCGCGCCCAGTTACTGGATTCCGTATGGGGATTTGGTCACGAGGGCTACGAACACACGGTCAATTCACACATCAATCGACTGCGGGGGAAAATCGAATCCGATAGTACTCACCCACGCTACATCGTCACTGTCTGGGGAGTGGGCTACAAAATGGAACCATCCCCCGGGGTGGCCAGCCCATGAACTCCCTTTATACCCGGCTCACGCTGGCACTCTTACTGATCATGGTGACTGTGGGCGGGGGCTTCTATGCCCTTGAGCAATGGAGTACGCGCGAGTACCACGCGGAGCTGACCCAGCGTCTCAACGGCTCCATCGCCATGTACGTCACAGGGCAGACGACACTGATAGAAGACGGCGTGGTCAATCGCAGCGCGTTGGCCCGGCTCGCGGACAGGGCCATGGTGATCAATCCCTCGGTGGAGGTCTATCTGCTTGATCGGAGCGGAAACATACTCGGACACGGCCTGCCGCCGGAATCCGTCCTGCAGGACAGCGTCGACCTGCGGCCGGTGCGGCGCCTTATCGACGGCGAGGCGAAAATGCCACTGTATGGCACTGACCCGCGCAACCCCGAGCGACAGAAAGTTTTCTCCGCCTCCCCAGTCCTGGACGGCGAGTTGCTTCAGGGCTACCTCTACGTGGTGCTGGGCGGGCGCCAGTACGACGCGTTGGCAGGCGACATCCGCGGAAGTTATGTCAGGAAGACCAGTATCGCGGCAATCGCCGCCCTGGTGGTGGGCGGCTTCCTGGCGGGGCTGGTCGCATTCGGGCTGCTGACCCGCCGCCTGAGGGGCC
>JAACFI010000165.1 GCA_009937575.1 Haliea sp. | reverse complement strand
TGGACCACATCAATATCTGGCTGCTGGAGGACGATGACGGCTGGACCGTGGTGGATACCTGCCTGGGCATCAGCAGCGCCAAAGACGTGTGGGAACAATTGTTCAGCGGTTTTATGCAGAACAGGCCCATCACCCGGGTAATCTGTACTCACCTGCACCCTGACCACGTGGGCCTGGCGGGCTGGTTGACCGAACATTTCGGTTGCGAGTTGTGGATGTCGCGGGAGGAATTCCTGATGTGCCGCGCCATGGCCTCGGATACCGGCCGCCCCGCCCCGGATGTCGCCCTGCGCTTTTATCGCGCCGCGGGATACGACGAAGAACAACTGGAGCGCTACAAGAACAAGTTCGGCAATTTCGGCCGGGCCATATCACCACTGCCAGACAGCTTCCGGCGCCTGGTCGACCGGGAGACCATCACCATCGGCGGACGCTACTGGCAGGTGATCGTCGGCAGCGGCCACTCGCCGGAACACGTGTGCCTGTACTGCCCCGGGCTTAAGTTGCTTATCTCCGGCGACCAGGTACTGCCGCGGATCACCCCCAATGTCAGCGTATTCCCCACTGAACCCAAGGGCGATACCCTTAAAGAGTGGCTGCGCTCCAGTGCCCGGATAAGGGAGATCCTGCCCGATGATGTGCTGGTGTTGCCCGCCCACGAGGCACCCTTCTACGGGCTGCACGTGCGGTTGAGCCAGCTGATCGAATCCCACAACAGTGATATGAATGACCTCTACGATTACCTGTTGGAGCCAAAGCGCGCAGTAGACTGTTTTCCCGCCCTGTTCAGCCGCGAGATAGATGCCGGCAGCCTGGGCCTGGCCACCGGGGAAACCCTGGCCCACCTCAACTGCCTGCTGGGGAGGCGGCGTATTGCCCGGGCGCGGGATGAAGATGGTGTGGATTGGTACCAGCAGATACCGGAGTCGACCGATGTAGAGGCGACCCGTTATGGGGAGCGTCGTGAGCCGATGGCGACGTGATTTAGCCCGGAATAATGGTGCGCACTGCGCACCATGAATTACGCGGCTTTTTCGGCGGGCTGCAGAGGCACAACCTCCGCCGGTGCCCTGCGGTGGAAATCATCCAGGTCGGGCTCTTCCAGCTCCTTGACCCACTGGTCCCAGGAATAGGGCCACAAGGCGGGATCCCCGTCGGCGTCCAGGTACCAGCTCTGGCAGCCGCCGACCCATACGGTCTTGCCCATCCCGGCCTTGATGTGCTCGTTGTAGCGCACCTTGGCCTCTTCAGTGGCTTCCACGGTTTCCAGCGTACCCTGGCGCCAGTGGTCGATCAGCTTGAGCAGGTACTGCGTCTGCACCTCACTCATCGCGATCACCGAGTAGTTGCCGATCGGCGCGTTGGGACCCAGCATCAGGAAGAAATTCGGGAAGCCGGGGATACACAGGGAACGATAAGCCTGTATCTTCTTCGACCAGGCCTCGTCGATGGACAGGCCATCGCGACCGGTCAGGTCCATGGGGCGCATGAAATTGAATGGCTTGAAGCCGGTGGCCAGTATCAGCACATCCAGTTCATGCTCTTCACCCCCCTGCACGACCACGCCGTTTTCACTTATGCGATCTATACCCGTCGTTTCCAGGTAAACATTGTCGCGCTGCATCGCGTCGTAGAACGTCGAGCTGAAAATCAGTCGTTTACAGCCGACCTTGTAATCAGGGGTGAGCTTGGCCCGAAGTTCAGGGTCACGCACGCTCTTGCGCAGGTTGCGCTTGGTCATCCAGCTGACAATGCCATGCGCCAGCTTGTTCCCGGTTACCGCTGCTGTAAATGTGTTACGCATAACAAAGGCATAGCGCGCCGACAGCTTCGACATCAATTTCTGATTGCCTCGCAGGCGCGTCTTGTCATCCTCGGTATACTCCTTGTCGGGGATACTGAAGATCCACTGGGGGGTCCGCTGGAATACCGTCAGCTGGCCCACCTTGTCGGAAATCTCGGAAATAATCTGGGCCGCGGTGGAACCGGTGCCGATGATGCCCACGCGCTTGCCGGCAAGATCCACGTCATGGTTCCAACGGGCCGTGTGCCACATGTCGCCCTTAAAGCTGTCTATTCCGTCGATATCCGGGTAGGCCGGGTGATGCAGGATTCCGGTCGCGGCAATAACGAAATCCACCACCAGCTTGTTACCCTTGCTGGTGACAAGGTGCCACTGGCGGTCCTGGTAGTGGCTCTCATCAACGGCTTCATTAAATCTGATCTGTTCAGTGACATTGTAATCACCGGCCACCTTCTCAAAGTAGGCCTGGATTTCATCACCATGGGCAAACCGGTGTTCCCATTCCGGGTTGCCCTGGAAAGAATAAGTGTACATGTGAGCGGGGACGTCACAGGCCAGGCCCGGATAGGTATTTTCCCGCCAGGTTCCACCCAGTTTATCCGCCTTCTCGAGAATCGTAATATCGTTGATACCAGCCTCGCGCAGCTTGATAGCCAACAGGATACCGGTCATACCGGCGCCGATGACTGCCACCGACGGGTTTTTGATCGCTTTGTTATCCATCTCTCGCCTCCACTTTAGGCATATTTGATGGAGACACTATAAAAGAGCCGCCTCCGGGGGCGAATATTGGCTTGGGACAAAAACTTATGATTTGCGGACAATATCGACTATTATTTCACCATGGTTTCCCCGATCAGCCACGCCCACCATGTCAAAGCCCTGCCGCCTGCCATCCGGGTCATGGTGGAGTTGGGGTTCACAGCAGAACAATGCCTGCTGGGCACCGGAATCAGTGAGCAGCAGCTACAACTAACTGATTCAATTAGAGATTTCACCCTGGAGCAGGAATTTCGTTTCCACCGCAACCTGCTGCAGCTCACCGCAGATCCGCTGCTGGGGCTGCGCATAGGCAGGGCTTATACCCTGCAGAACTACGGATTGTTCGGCTATGCTTTTCTCAGTGCGCCGACCCTGCGCCAGGCATTGATGGTTGTTCGTAATTACGGTCCATTGTCCTTCACCCTGTTCAAGGTTGATTTCGAGGTGCGGGGACGCGTGGGTGTACTGAAATTTTCCAATCAGGGTGGGATACCCGAGGACCTGCTCATCTACTACGTCGACAGGGACCTGGTGGGGGCGCTGTATGGCAGCGAGTCCGCCCTGCCGGCACCGCTGACACTCTTGAGCGTGGCTGTGATGCATGCCGACCTGGACAACAGCAATGCTTACCAGACCGTATTCAACTGCCCGGTTGAATTCGATGCGCCCTGTTCAGAACTCAGGATAGATGCCGATATGCTGGATGCGCCACTGCCCATGAGCGACGTGGAAGCCTCCGGCCTGTTGCAGCAGCAGTGTAAACTGCTGCTGGCGCGCATGAGCGAGGGCAGCGGATTCGTCGACAGGGTCCGCCAGATAATCGTCGCGCGGCCGGGATATTTTCCGGATATCGACTACGTTGCGGAGAAACTCGGCATGACCAGCCGCAACCTGCGCCGCAAACTCGACGCCGAGTGCAGCAGCTTCAAACAGATCCTCGCGGAGGTACGCTACCAGTTGGCGAGGGAATACCTGGCCACCAGCAGCCTGCCGCTGGAGGAAATTTCCGTGCTGCTGGGCTACAGTACACCCGGCAACTTTTCACATGCTTTCAAACGCTGGCACGGAACCTCCCCGCGCCAGTTCCGACAGGAGAACCGCTGATATGTGGCAGGTCATCAAGGCCATCTGGCAGGCCATCAAGGTCTGGGGATTTCGCAAGTACTACCGCTTCATCAGCGCCCGGGGCTGGAAAGGGAAAATGGATCCCCCCCGCTGGAACGCCCTGGAAATTCCCGGCCCCGCCGGCCCCATCCAAGCCCGCATGTTTTCTGACCACAGCCGGGAGGACCGGCCACTGATCGTGTACTACCACGGGGGAGGCCATGTGATCGGCGACCTGGACACCCACACCCCGTTCTGCCATATGCTGCACAGGCGCAGTGGGTGTAATGTCATTGCCGTGGACTACCGGCTGGCCCCCGAACATCCCTTCCCGGCCGCCCCCGACGACTGCCTGGCAGCGGCGCGCTGGATCGCTGGGCATATTGGCGATTTCGGCAGCAGCGACCACCGCATCGTGCTTGCCGGGGACAGTGCCGGCGCCAACCTTGCCAGTGTCGCCTGCCTGGAAGCGGAGCCCGAACTGCGCGAGAAGATCGCGGGTGAAGTGATCATCTACCCGATAGTAGATCACTACAACGCGGGATTCCCCTCCCACGTCGAGCGTGCCACCGGGCAGACGCTGACCGCGAAAATCGTAGTGTTCTTCCTGGATACTTACCTGGGAGGAAGCGAGCCGGAGGGAGCTGCGGCACAGCGCGCGTTTCCCCTGCGCTCCGACCGCCTGGCCAGCCTGCCGCCGACTTTCATGGTCACCGCCGAATTCGACCCCCTGCGGGACGAGGGCAAGGCCTACAGTGATAAGCTGCGGGACGCCGGCGTTTCCCTGCAGTACCGGCATTTCGAGACCGCGGCCCACGGCTTCGCCTGCTCCGAGGGCCCCAACGACAACTTCGAGGCCATGATGGACGACCTGATAGCCTGGCTGGACCACCTGGACTAGTGTCCCTCCGCGGCAAAAGTCGACGGGCTCTGCTATCATTCACTACTTCCAGCAGCTCATCAGAACGCTGCGGACCGGATCACCGCACAGTATTGTGAACTAGCCCATCGTTGCGCCCGCAACGGGCTAGACATACCACCACAGTCCACCAACATTTTGGGGGTTTATCGTGTATGAGCCACATGGTTGATTTGGTTATTTTCGGCGGCACCGGCGACCTGTCCACGCGCAAATTGCTGCCCGCCCTGTTCCTGTTACACCGACACCAGTTGGCGGACCGCCTGCACCGCATCATTGCCACCGGTCGGGGAGAGATGAATACAGACGGCTTCCGAGAAGAGGCCAGGGAGAACCTGCAGCGCTTCCTGCCGGAGGACCGCTGGGACGAAAGCGTGTGGGCGACCTTTCGTGACCGGCTGTTCTACCAACAGCTGGATGCTGCCATGGAGGCGCACTACCAGGCCCTGGGCGGGCTGCTGGATGAAGGCGAGGCACCGGGGCGCCTGTACTACCTGGCCACCCTGCCCTCCCTGTATGGGGCGATATGCCACCATTTGCAGGGAGCCGGGCTGGTCAATTCAAAGAGTCGTGTGGTACTGGAAAAACCCCTGGGCCACGACCTGGATTCCTGCCGGGAGATCAATGAGCAGGTAGCGCAGGTCTTCGAGGAAGACGCCACGTTCCGCATCGACCACTACCTGGGCAAGGAGACGGTGCAGAACCTGATAGCAGTGCGCTTCGGCAACCCGCTGTTCAGCCCCCAGTGGCGCAACACCTTTATCGACAATGTGCAGATCACGGTGGCGGAAGACATCGGCGTGGAGGGCCGCGGTGGCTACTATGCCAAGACCGGTGCCCTGCGCGACATGGTGCAGAACCACGTACTGCAGGTGCTGTCCATCGTTGCGATGGAACCCCCGGCAAGCCTCAGGCCGGCGGATATCCGCGATGAAAAGATGAAGGTCCTGCGCGCACTGGAACCGATGACTTCAGCCAACGTCAAGGAACACACAGTGCGCGGGCGCTACGCCGCCGGGGCGGTCAACGGCCAGGCGGTGAAGGGTTTCCTGGAGGAGGCCGGGTACCAGGACGCTGACGCCACGGAGACCTTCGTCGCCCTCAAGGCCACCATCAATAACTGGCGCTGGGCGGGCGTGCCCTTTTACCTGCGTACTGGAAAGCGCCTCAGCCGGCGCTACTCGGAAATCGTTATCGAGTACAAGAAACTGCCCTTCTCCCTGTTCGCCAACGATCCCAATGAGCTGATCAACAAGCTGGTGATCCGCCTGCAGCCTGAGGAAAATATCTGCCTGCACACCCTCAACAAGCGGCCGGGCCTGACCAGGGGCCTGCGCTTGCAACCGGTAGAGCTGCACCTGACAGACGAGTCCCAGAACAAGGGCGACCGCTACGATGCCTACGAGCGCCTGCTGCTCGACGCCATCAATGGCGACCAGACCCTGTTCATGCGCCGTGACGAAGTCGAGATCGCCTGGCGCTGGACCGATTCCATCATCGATGCCTGGGACGAAACCGGTACGCCGGTCAAGAATTACAATTCCGGCACCATGGGCCCCAACTCGGCCACAGCGCTGGTCGCCGTGGATGGACGCAGCTGGTATGAGTGACTGGAAAACCTTTGGCACCGCGGGCGAACTGGATCGGGCGCTGGCGGTGCACATTGCCGAAGGTTTGCGACGGGATATCGACTCCCGCGGCAGCGCAAGCCTGGCGGTTTCCGGGGGCAGCACCCCAAAGCACATGTTCGAGCTGTTATCCGCCTGCGAGCTCGACTGGTCCCGGGTGTGGATTACCCTGGTGGACGAACGCTGGGTGAGCACCTCCAGCGAGGATTCCAACGAGCGCCTGCTGCGCGAGAACCTCCTGCAACACAGCGCTGCCGCAGCGCAGTTCGTAGGGCTCAAGAGCGGCCACGAGGACGCGCGGGACGCCATCGCGGAAATCACCGGGCGATTGAAAGCAATTCCCCGGCCGTTAACCACGGTGGTATTAGGTATGGGGGGCGACGGGCATACCGCCTCCTGGTTCCCGATGGCGGCGAATCTGCGGGAACTGCTGGACGCCGGAAATACCAACCTGGTGGCCGCGAGCGACCCGGTAACTGCGGCTCACCAGCGCATGACCCTGACGCTGGCTACAGTGCTTGACTGCCTCGAAATCGCCGTGCACATCACCGGCGAGGAAAAGAGATCTGTGCTGGAGAACGCCGGGAGAGAAGGCTACCCGATAGCCGCGGTCCTGGAACAGCACATTACCCCCGCAACTATCTGGTGGGCTCCCTGATGACACATGCAAGACTGACAGAAATTACCCAGCGGATCAGCGAGCGCAGCGACGCCTCCCGCCGGGCCTACCTGCAACGCATCGAGCAGATGCGCGGCGACGGGCCGCTCCGCGGCAGCCTGTCCTGCAGCAACCTGGCCCACGGATTCGCCGCCTGCGAAGAGCCGGATAAGCAGACCCTGAAACTGGCGGATGCTGCCAACATCGGTATCGTCAACGCCTACAACGATATGCTTTCCGCTCACCAGCCACTGGGAGACTATCCCGCACTGATTAAAAGAGCCGCCCATGAAGTGGGCTGCACCGCACAGGTTGCCGGTGGTGTACCGGCCATGTGCGACGGTGTCACCCAGGGCACCGCCGGCATGGAGCTTAGCCTGTTCAGCCGCGACATCATTGCCGGCGCAACCGCTATCGCCCTGTCCCACAATATGTTCGACGGTGCCCTGTGCCTGGGTGTGTGCGACAAGATCGTGCCGGGCCTGTTGATCGGCGCCCTGAGCTTCGGCCACCTGCCGGTGGTATTCGCGCCGGCGGGACCAATGAGCTCGGGCCTTTCCAACAAGGAGAAGGCTGCAATCAGGCAGCAGTTCGCGGAAGGAAAAATAGGTCGGGACAAGCTGCTGGAGGCGGAATCCGCCGCCTATCACGGGAAGGGCACCTGCACCTTCTACGGCACCGCCAACAGCAACCAGATGCTGATGGAAGCCATGGGGCTGCACGTGCCCGGCGGCGCCTTCGAACCCCCCGGTACACCCTTGCGTGACCAGCTGACTGCGGCTGCGGCCCGGCGCCTGTGCCGCATTACTGCCCTGGGTGATGAATACACACCACTGGCGGAGGTGGTCGACGAGAAGTGCATAGTCAACGCCATCGTAGCCCTGCTGGCTACCGGTGGATCCACCAACCACAGTATCCACTGGATCGCCATCGCCCGGGCTGCAGGGATTATCATCGACTGGGAAGACTTCAGCGACCTGTCTGCCATCACACCCCTGGTGGCCCGTGTGTACCCCAATGGCAGCGCCGACGTAAACCACTTCCACGCTGCCGGGGGCACCGCCTACGTCATACGCACGCTGCTGGACAACGGCCTGATGCACGAGGATGTGAAAACCGTGTGGGGAGATGGCCTGCGCCATTACACCTGTGAGCCCCGTCTGTCGGACAACGGACTGGAACACCATGACGGCTCGCGGGAGAGCGCTGACAGCGAGGTGCTGAGGCCCGCGGACAAACCCTTTGATACGGAAGGCGGCCTGCGCCTGCTGGAGGGGAACCTGGGTCGCAGTGTCATCAAGGTGTCAGCGGTGGCCGAGCAACACCGGCTGGTGGAGGCGCCCGCGAGAATATTCGACAGCCAGCAGGCCCTGAAGCAGGCCTTTGATGCCGGCGAGCTGGACGGAGACCTGGTCGCGGTGGTGCGTTTCCAGGGCCCCAGGGCCAACGGCATGCCGGAACTGCACAAACTCACCCCCTACCTGGGCATTCTGCAGGATCGTGGCCACCAGGTGGCCCTGGTCACTGACGGGCGCATGTCCGGCGCCTCCGGCAAGGTACCGGCCGCCATCCACCTCACTCCTGAGGCCCTGGCAGACGGCCCCGTCGGTAAGCTCCGCGATGGCGATATCATCCGCCTGGATGCCAATCGGGGCGAGCTGTCAGTGACGGTGCCGGCAGATGAGTGGGCCGAGCGAGGACACGCAAAACGCGCATCCAGTGACGGTGACTACGGCACCGGGCGGGAGCTGTTCGCCTACATGCGCGATGCAGTGAACGAGGCGGAATCCGGCGCCACGGTGTTCTGAAACGGGTTCGCGCTCAATCGGTGATATGGGTGAGGATGGCGATGACGCTTTGCTTGTCCAGCAGGCGCGGCACCGGGTAGCCTGAGCCCTCTGCCACCGCAAGATCTGCGAGGTAATCGTAGTCCTCCCGCTTGATCAGCTCCGAGTGATTCGGAATACCGACCCCGGTACGCAGATCCCGTAACGCCTTGACAAACGCATGGGCAAGCTGGCTGTCGTCCCCCCCTTGGGGACCGACACCGATCAATACGGCCAGTTCCGCCAGCCGCCCCTGGGCCTCCTCGTGGCAAAACTCCAGCACGTGAGGCAGCACCAGGGCGTTGGCCAGCCCATGGGGGATGCCGTATTTGCCCCCCAACTGGTGGGCGATAGCGTGCACGTTGCCCACGTTCACCTGGTTGATAGCGAGGCCACCATAATAGGCGCCCATGGCCAGGCCCGCCCGTGCCTCCAGGTCACTGCCATCCCGGTAGGCGGCGGCCAGGTTGTCGAAGATCAGTTTCACGGCAATGCGCGAGTCCTGCAGGCGGGTACCCCTTTCCCAGATCCCGATATAGGCCTCGATCGCGTGGGTCAGGGCATCCATCCCGGTTGCCGCGGTAATGTGCGGTGGCAGGCCTGTAATCAGGTCCGGATCCAGGGCGACCGCCACAGGCAGCAGGGTGCC
>JAACFI010000164.1 GCA_009937575.1 Haliea sp. | reverse complement strand
GCCTTGACCACCTCGGGCCGCTTGAGGCCGCCTTCCTCCTCAGTCTCCGCCACGATGAACAACTCCTCTGAACCGGGGAAGGCTTCGTTGATCGCCTTGGAAGACAGGTTGTAGTCGTGGTCCGGGTAGAGCAGGGGTGAACCCGGCTCCGCCTCGCCGATCTGTACCCAGGAGGCGAAATAGCCGCCGACTGCGAAACAGATAATGGCTATGGACAGGATAGCAGTAATTCCCGAGTTGCCGGTCAGGCGCATGGCGATCGTAGGCAGCATGCGGCGCATGATGTCGTGTTTCATTTCCGTCTTGCGCGGTCTCGGAAGCAGTTCCAGCATAACCGGGATGGCAATCAGGACGGTGACGATCACGCTCAGCGCCCACAGGGAGGCGTACACCGCCAGCTTGTCATTGATCGGCACCGAACCCAGGGAAATCAGCATCAGGCCGATGGCGTCGGAGATCACCCCCAGGCTGCCCGGCCGGAACAGGTTCTCGAAGGCGGTGCGGGCAGCGCGGCGGTGGTCGGGGTCCTCCGCCAGTTCCTGGTAAAAGCGCTCCACCAGCTGGATGCCGTGGGACATGGCCCGGGCCGATATCAGGAAGGGGATCACCAGCATCAGCGGATCCAGGTTGAAACCCAGCAGGGAGAGAATGCCCAGCCCCCAGATGCTGGTCAGAACCAGCCCGGTCACCGGCAGGAGGATGCCGTACAGCTTGCGGAAGTAAACGATCAGCAGCGCCAGCATGATGAGTATGGTGTACAGGAAGATCTGCACGATCTGGCCCACGTAGGAGGACACCCAGCCCACCAGTACCGGGTTGCCCGTGGCATAGATGCTTACGCCCTCGGTAGATTCGCGCTCTCGCAGTTCCCGCAGCTGGTTGAAGACTTTTTCATAATCCAGCGCTCCCTCGATGAGCGTACCGCGGATCAGGGCGGACTTGAGGTCCGGCGAGACCAGCAGGCCGTATACGCGCGGGTTGGCGACGACCTCGCGGCGCATGGTGCCGAGTTCCTCCAGGGTATAGGAACTTTTCGAGGGGTCGAAGTGCGGGGCCGACTTGACGTTGCCCTCCTCACTGAGCCACACCTTGCGGGTGGTGCGGTGGGTCAGGCTGGCCATCATATTGTGGTTGATGCCCGCCAGCGAGTCCACGCCCTCGGTCAGGCGGTGGATGCGCTGCAGGGTATCGTTGTTAAAGACATCCCCTTCCTCGACTTCCACCGACAGGATGACGTTGTTGGCGCCGCCGAAGGTATCGCGAATGCTGTTGTGCAATTGGATGTAGGGATGCTGCTGCGGCAGCAGGTCGGCGAAATCAGAGACGATACGCACTGCCGGAATCTGCAGCGCAAAAAATACCGTGACGGCCAGGATGATCAGCATGGTCAGCCAGGGCCAGGCGAAGATCACCTTGTCGATCTTGTGAATCTGCGCGGTAAATCGATTCACGGTCTGCTGATCCTTGTCATCCGTTACGCTCCCGTATCGATGACATACAGGGCGCCGGCACCACCACCGACCAACAGTTCACCATCTGCTACAGGCACTGCGCCGCGCAGGTAGAAACGTATTGGCTTGCCGTGCTCAACCGCGGTCCAGCGGTTGTCACCGCTATGACCCTCTTGAACACTCGACTGCAGCACGGTGCCGTTGCCGCCGACCACGTAGAGCTTGCCACCATTGCGGGTGATGCCGTAAAGGGGCGCCGCCGTGCCGGAGTCCTGGCGACGCCAGGAGTTACCGCCGTCGGTGGTCACCAGTACCGTTCCGGTCAGTCCCACGACCCAGCCCACCTGGTCGTTGTCGAAATGCGCGTCCTGTGGATAGAACTCGTCCGGAAGGTACTCCAGGTTTTCCCAGGTAGCGCCACCATCTGTGGTGCGTACCACGGTACCGAATTCCCCCAGCAGGTAGGCGGTGTTTTCATCCAGGAAGCGAATAGTGGTGAACAGCAGGTCTTCGTTCAGCGAGGTTTCCGACCAGGTATTACCGCCATCGTCGCTGCTGAGTATGGTGCTGAAACTGCCCACCACCCAGAGCTTGCCCGCGGGGTCGCAGGCCATTGCCTGCACCGTCTCCACGGTATCGATGGGGCGGCTTTCCCAACGCATGCCCTCAGTGTCGCTGAACCAGAGCTTCCTGGCGTAATCCAGGGCTACGAAGCTGTCGTCGGGGCAGGTGGTCACGGCCATCAGGAAAGGTTTGCCTTCCAGGGTCTGGCGCTGCCAGGACTGGCCGCGATCCGCTGAGGTGAGTACGGTACCCATATTGCCGACAGCCACCAGGGCTTCCCCGCTGGCAGCGACGTCCTGAAGCAGATCAGAGCGCTGCGTAGACTGCTGCAACTGCGCCTGCACTCGCTCCAGTTCAAGCGGTGCTTCACAGCCGGCCACTCCCGCCAGCATCAGGAAGGTAAGCAACTGTGTCAGAAGGGCGGACCTTCTCATAGTTTACCCTTGGTTATCTTTTATATTGGGTAAATAATAGAATCCAGAGTGTAAATTGAAAGTGCGCCGGGGCGCAATTTCAATTTAAAACGGCAGGGATTGAACAGGTATTGCAGTTATTGGACAAGCGTGTCGTCGCCATAGCCAGTCGCCAGGCGCAGTGTATCCGAGGGTGATTCCCCAAAGCGCTGTCGGTATTCCACCGCGAAGCGTCCCAGCTGCCTGAAACCGAAATCCATAGCGATACGAGTCACCGAGTCCGAGGGCTCGGCCTGCAACAGGGCGTGGTGCACCCGGTCCAGCCGGGTCTGTTTGAGGAACTTCATCGGCGAAACACCGCGAAATTCTTGAAACCCCTTGTAAAGGGTACGTGCGCTGACCCCGCTCTCCTGCACCAGGTCATCGATCGTGACCTCCCCGCGGCAGTTGTTGTGGATATAGTCCTCCGCACGCTTGACATGCCGCGGTGCGATTCCGGGGCGATGATCGCGCAGGCGCTCGCTGTAATTATGGGGCTGCAATTGTAGCAGGGTCTGCATCAGCAGCTGTTCCAGTTGCTTTTCCATGGGGCCATTCTGGCCGAGTTTACGCATCAGCAGCGCGGTTTCCGCCACGTAACTCACGGTATTGCGCCAGGATTTTCCCACGTCACCCGTCATATCCATGCCGAGTTTGAACAAGATGGGCTCCGGCAGTGGTTCTTCAAGCATGTTACTCAGGCAGCGCTCCATCATGCGCCGGTCCAGGCGCACCTGTACCTTCCAGCAATCCGCTCCCCAGATCAGCTTGGTGGATTCCGTCGGGTTGAGCACCGAGCTCTGTCGATGGCTGGTGATAATATGCTGCTTCCCGCAGCAGACATCGCCACTACCCGTTATCGGCGTCTGCACCAGGTAGAACTCCTCCAGCTCACCCGGTGTAACGACCATGTCCGAACCGTACCCCAGGTAGTTTACTGAGGAGTCAGGCAGGGGGATGTGGTAGAAGTAGGTATCAAGCCTGTGATCGAAGCGCTTGTAATCCAGGAAATGGCTGGTGTAGACACTGCTCACCCGCTCCCGCGCCTCGTCCAGGTCACGGGTATGGAACAACAGTTTGTCACCGAACAACTGGCCCGGTGAGACCAGCGTATTTTGGTCGGCGGCATCAATTATCGTATTAATGATCTGCCCCCTTCGCCTTTCGGCGAGCTGTATGGCCGTGTGTTAAAGGCCACGCATACTCACTAGGACTCTCTTCCGAAAACCCTCCAAGTCATGTCGAATTACCTTAATCCCCTGCCCGCTCGTTAGCTTGTCTGGCAATGCTGCATCAATTGACTGACAATGCAGAGTTCTGTAGACGGGGCTGGACACGCTTTGCGTGCATTGGCTCCATGACTTGATCTAGATCAATGTCTTTTGTAACAGGTTTTGGCTTATGGCGAATTTCACCTCCATCGAAGAAGTTACCGAACGCTTGTCGGATTGCGGTTACCTGCTGGATCGATCCCTGGCCACCACGGTCTACCTGTCAACGCTGCTCGACAAACCCATGTTCCTGGAGGGTGAACCCGGTGTAGGGAAAACTGAACTTGCGAAAGTCCTGGCCCAGGTTTTGGAGGCGCCGCTGGTACGACTGCAGTGCTATGAAGGCCTGGACGCGAACACCGCCCTGTACGAGTGGAATTACCCCCGACAGATGCTTCATATCCGGCTTGAAGAGGCGCGCGGTGTTGAGCGTGAGCACATCGGCGAGGGATTATTCTCCGAGGAGTTCCTGCTGGAGCGCCCGCTGCTGCAGGCACTCAGGGTCGCCCCGCCTCAGCGGGCCGTGTTGTTGATCGATGAAGTCGACCGCTCAGACGAGGAGTTCGAAGCCTTTCTGCTGGAAGTATTGTCGGATTTCCAGATCACCATCCCCGAGCTCGGTACCCTGAAGGCCAGCCAGCCGCCGGTGGTAGTGCTGACCTCAAACCGCACCCGGGAAATCCACGACGCCTTGAAACGCCGCTGCCTGTACCACTGGATCGATTACCCGGATATCAACAAGGAAATCGGCATCGTCCTGGCCCGGGTACCTGGTATCGACAAGGCGCTGGCAATGCAGGTGTGCCACTTCATGCAGTGGCTGCGCGAGCAGGAATTGTACAAACACCCGGGGGTCGCGGAGACCGTCGACTGGGCCCGGGCGCTGCTTGCCCTGGGTATCGCGGAACTGGATCGGGAAACCACCGAGGCCACCCTGGGCTGCCTGCTCAAGTACAAGGGGGATCTGGAGAGCCTGCAGGAAATGGACTTGCCCACTGCTGTCCGGCAGGCCCGCGACAGCAGCAATGCCCGTGCCCTCGCAGGCTGACACCCCATCGCTGCTGCACCACGTGGTGGCACTTGGTGGACGGTTGCGTGATAACGGCATCGCGGTCAATCCCGCGAGCCTGGTCGACTTGTGCCGCGCCCTGGAGCTGGTGGAATGGCGAAACCGGGAGGACGTGCGCAGCGCCGCCAGGGCAACCCTGGTCACGCGGCGGGAACAATTATCCCTGTTTGAACGGATTTTTGATATCCACTGGACTGGCCTGCCCGAGTCACCGGAGCAGGAGGCGGGCCCGGGGGGAAACGACACGAAGGGCGGGACCTCTGGTGAATCGGAGACGCCGAACCCGGTTGAGTTACAGGTATTGAGCGACGCCCTGGAGTCAAGTGCGGACCGCGACAGCCACTCGCCAGGTGACAGTGCCTGGAGCAACGCCGACCTGCTGACTCGCAAGGACCTGGGGAGCCTGGACGAGGATGAACTGCTGCGCGCCCGTCAACTTCTTGCGGCCATGGTGAAGGCCCTGTTGAACCGACCGGGCCGGCGCAGTCGCAGCGCCCGCAGGGGCCGGGAAGTCGACTTCAGGGCCAGTTTCCGCCGGGGCTTGTCCCGGGGTTTTGACGGGCTCGAGCTCCGCTATCGGCAGCCCAGGCCGGGCAAGCTGAAACTGCTGCTGTTGTGTGACGTGAGCGGTTCCATGCAGCGTTACAGTGAATTTCTCTTACAGTTCGTCTACGCCCTGCGCGGGCAATTGCCCGATATCGAAGCGGCGGTGTTTGCCACGCACATGACCCCGATCACCAACCAGTTGCGCGCGAAGGGAGTACAGCAATCACTGGTGGCAGTGTCGAGCACGGCGAGTGGCTGGGGTGGCGGAACGGACATCGGGCAGTCCCTTCTGGAATTCAACGATTACTACGACCGCCAGCTGCGCCGCTCCCGCGCGGTGGTGGTGATTCTCAGTGACGGCTGGGACCGGGGGGACGCCCGGGTCATGCGCCAGGAAATCGCCGGCCTCAGGCGGCGGGTGCACCGCCTGCTCTGGCTGAATCCCCTGTTGGGCGCAGCAGACTATCAGCCCCTATGCCGCGGCATACGCCTGGCGTTGCCCTACCTGGACCATTTCCTGCCGGCTCACAGTCTGGCGAGCCTGGCCGACGTGGCCAGGCTGTTGCGAAGATTCAACTAGTAGGGCCGACTGTAGGGCCGACTTCAGTCGGCCAAGAAACGGTCGAATAAATTCGACCCTACAGTTTGCCCAGCGCCCGCAATACCTTCTCCGGGGTAATGGGCAACTCGCGGATGCGCACCCCGATTGCGTTGTACACCGCCGCGGCGATGGCCGCCGCCGGTACGGTAACGCACTGCTCCGACAGACTCTTCGCGCCAAAGGGTCCCGAGGGCTCATTGGTCTCCACGAAGATACTCTCTATCTCGCGCGGCATCTCCATGGCGGTGGGCATCTTGTAGTCCAGGAAGTCACTGGTGAGGCAGGTGCCGGTTTCAGTATCGAATTGCAGGTCTTCCATCAACGCATATCCGATACCCTGCTGCATACCCCCCTCCACCTGGCCCTCGGCGGCATTGGGGTTGATCACCCGGCCCAGGTCGTGGGCGTAAACACAGCGCAATACGCTCACTTCGCCGGTGTCAGTGTCGACCTCCACCTCGACGAACAGGGCGGTGGCCGGACTGGGATTCTCGGGCGGTGCCAGGCTGGACGACCCCATGATGGTGCCTTTGTGTTCCGGCGGACAGGAGGGTTGCGGTCCCTCGGCAGTATCCTTCATGAAGGGCGACTCGGCCATCCTGACCACATCGGCCACAGGAATAGCGGAACCAGGCGAACCCTTGACCTCGATGCGGCCGGCACTGACCTCCAGGTCCTGCGGATTGGCCTCCATCATTGCCGCAGCCACCTCCAGCAATTTTTCACGTGCGTCCGCGGCGGCGGCCTGGACGGCGAGCCCGGACGAATAGGTCGCGCGACTGGCGTGGGTCGGGGCGTCGAAGGGCACGGTATCCGTGTCGGCGTAGGACATGCGCACCTGCTCAGGTTCAAGGCCGAGCTCGGCCGCCGCAATCTGGCAGAGGGTAGTTATCTGCCCGGACCCCAGGTCCACGGTGCCCGAGGCCAGGTCGGCACTGCCATCGGCATTCAATTTAATGATGGCACCGGTATGCTCATAAATATCCGGGAAACCCATACAGCCGCTCACCCAGACTCCCTGGGTCCCCAGGCCGATACCGCGCTTTTTAACGCCGGTCTCACTCCCCGCCGGCTGGCGGCGAGACCAGTCGATCGCTGCGGCCCCGCGCTCCAGCGCCTCGGCGTAGCCATAGGAATTGAGATTCCAGGCGGGATTGAAAGGGTGCGGATCGCCCTGCTCGTAGGCATTTTTAAGCCGGAATTCGATCGGATCGAAACCCAGTTCTTCGCATATCTCATCGATCTGGGACTCCACCGCGAAGCACCCCTGGGGACAACCGTAACCCCGGTAGCCACCGCCTATCATGTTATTGGTATAGACCGTATAGCCCTCCCATTTTTTGTTGGCGCAGCGGTAGGGGAATACCACACCGAACATCCCGTGCACCATGATGACCTCACTGCCATGGGTCGCGTGAGCACCGGTGTCCAGGATGCTTTTCGCCTCCCTGGCGGTGATGGTACCATCCTTGCTGACACCAGTTTTCAGGTATACCTTGATGGGGTGACGCGCCGTACTGATGAAATCTTCATGGCGGGTGTGTTCTATGCGCACAGGGCGGCCGATTCGCTCACTGAGCAGGGCCGCGGCCATCTCGATATAGCCGATATCCAGCTTGCCGCCGAACCCCCCTCCAATATAGGGCGGCTTCACCACGGTGACCCGCCCCTCGGGGATGTCCAGGGCATAGGCCAGTTTCTCCCGAAGACCGAAGATATGCTGCATGGAGGAATGCACGGTGAAATGGCCCTGTGCGTCACAGTCGATGACGCATACCCGCGGCTCCATGTAACAGGTGTGCACCCGCTGGGTCTGGTAGACCCCCTCAAAGACATGGTCCGCCTCGGCAAAGCCCGCCTCCACGTCGCCCACTTCGAAGGAGGGATTCTTGGCGATGTTCTGGGGCGAGGCCTCGTGCAGTTGCGGCGCGTTCTCGCCCATGGCTTCTTCCGGGTCGAACACCGTCGGTAATTCCTCGTAGTCCACGTCAATGAGCTGCAGGGCCTGCTCTGCAATGGCTTCAGTGGTGGCGGCCACCGCCGCCACCGGCTGGCCGACGAATCGCACCCGGTCACTGAACAGCACCATGTCCTGCACCATGCTGTGGCAACCGATCGGTGTGAAATACACCGGGTTGAAGGGCCTGACAGGGGCGTCCTTCGCTGTCAGGACTCCCTTGACCCCGGGTAATTTCTCAGCCTCGCTGGTGTCGATGCTGATGATGCGGGCGTGCGCGTAGGGACTGCGCAACAACTTGCCGTGGAGCATGCCCGGAAGTTGCACATTGACCGGGTAGCCCCTGCCGCCGGTTACCTTGTCCCAGGCGTCGGGCCGGGTGACACTCTTTCCAACAATATCTGCAGCTGCCATCGCTTTTTCTCCCGTATCCCGTCTCAGGCCTCGGACGCCATTTTTATCGCATCGACAATCTTGGTGTAGCCAGTGCAACGACACAGGTTGCCGGAGATAGCCTGGCGAATCTGTTCTTCATCGGGGTGGTCCTGCTCGTCCAACAATTGCTTGGCGCTCATGATCATCCCGCAGGTACAGAAACCACACTGCACCGCTCCGGCCTCCACAAAAGCCTCCTGCAGCGGGTCCAGGGTACCGTTACTGCCCAGGCCTTCAATTGTGGTGATTTCACAGTCCTGTACCGCGGCGGCGTAGACCACGCAGGAGTACACCGCCTTGCCATCCAGGTGCACAGTGCAACAGCCGCAGGCACTGGTATCGCAACCTCGCTTGGTGCCCAGCATGCCAAGCTCCTGGCGCAAGGCCTTCAGCAGCGTGGTATCGGGTGACAGGGCCAGCTCGTGCTGCTCGCCATTGATGTTCAGGGTAATCAATTGCTTCATGTCACAACCTCTTATTGCAGTCTTTGCAGCGCCTTGTTCAGCGCCCGTTCCACGTAGACCTTACCGATATGGGCGCGGTACTCAGCCGAACCCCGGTGATCGGAAATCGGGTCGATGTCCGCTGCGATCGCAGCCGCCGCCTGTGCAAACAACTCGTCACCGGGACGCTGCCCGTTGAGCACGGCCTCGGCGGCCGCTGAGCGAACACAGGTCTCGTGCAGGCCACCGCCCAGCACCACCCGGGCATCATTGATCTTACCGGTCCAGCCCAGTGAGATACGCACCGCCGCTCCCACCAGCGCAAGGTCGTTGGCATTGGTTTCCAGTTTCAGATAACTGCTCGCGGTCTTGTTATCCTGTTTCGGCAGGAACAGGCTAACGATATACTCATCGGATTCCAGGCTGTTTTCGAACAGCCCGCTGTACACCTGATCCAGGGGCAGTCGCCGCGAGCCGGCGCGCCCGTTTACTGTCACCTCGCCATCCAGGGCCTGGAACGCGGTGGGAATGTCGAAAAATGGACATGAAGACGCGATCGAACCGCCCACCGTGGCCAGGTTCATGATCTGCACTGGCGGATAGTCCAG
>JAACFI010000163.1 GCA_009937575.1 Haliea sp. | reverse complement strand
AACAAGGCACCCATCCCGCGCAGTGCGAACAGCACACTCCGTCCTTGCAGGGCGATCGCACAGACCAGGCTGATGGCACAGGCAAAGGCCCAGAGAGCGGTCAGGTTATGAGCCAGGATCACTGCCGCCATTGAGATTGCAGTTACCAGAAAACCGATACCCGATCGCCGGCGCAGCAGTAACACGCCAAGCAGGAGAAAGGGAACCAGGGCCAGGCCGGCAAACTCCGCATTAGCGTTGCGCAGCCATTTATCAGCCAGCAGGTAAGGGGCCAGAAGGTAGAGATAGAGCGACACCCGGCCCGCCATCCCCTTATGCGCCGGCTCGCCGGTCAGCTCACTTGCCAGTAAATAAATCCCAAGGCCGCCGAGCGCCGTCAGGAGTGTCAGGGCAAGACCAAAAGCTTCAAGCCACACACCGGTCAGCCCCTGAAGCCATGCTGTCAGGGCAGCAAAGAGTGGCGCATAGAAAAGAAAAATCGGCGAGCCATGACCATGAAACAGATCGGGGGCCCAGTAAGGGATCCTCTGCCCCATCTCGAGTGCCGCTTTGAACTGGGCACTGCGGACCATTTCGAACAACCAGTCGTGGCCCTGGTGAAATCCATCGGCCAACGAGAGATAACTGCTGACCCCGAAGGCGAGCAGACAGAAAACAAAGGGAAGCGATATGCGTACTGTTTTCATTATTCTTCATGAGCCACGGTTATTACTGCCTTTGACCGGTGCTATCGCGCCTCTCCCGGACAGCCTCTGCTGAACCCATTATCCTTCGCTTTCACCGCAAGATCCATCAGGCCGCTTTTATTCGGGTTTGGCGCCGATTAAATCAGGAAAAACGATTCAGGTTTGTATTTAAGTCTCTCCCGGGGGAGTGCTCAGCCCGCCAACCGCCGACGAGTCAAGAAGGCAATCACATAGGCAGCCGAAGCCCACAAAAGTGCTATGCGACTCCCCGCAAACACCATAATAATCATAAAGACATTTGAACCAATTACCGATGCTGCCCCATTACAAGCCCACGCCCAGGCCACGGCATGCTCGCGGTCTTCCCCGAGCGTGCGTATCCCGCCAACAAAAGGCATTCCCAACACCATGCCGACTACCAGCAAGATAGCGAGCGTGATTGCGATCCGCGCCACAAACCCGATGTCGAGAATAGTGTGCACTAACGGCAGTAGTGTGAAGGCTAATCCGGCGATGAGGAGCACGCCTGCAAACAACACCATATCGACGAGTTGAAGTGGCAGCCTCTGCATCACCACGCTTCCCAGACCGGCAAATGCCAGCAACCCCATGATCACGACACTGAGGGCATAGGTTGGGTGACCGAGCAATAAGGTCATGATCTGCACAACGGCAAGTTCAACCCCCATGAAGCCCGCACCGATTGCCCCGAAGTAGAGCATAGAGGTAATAAGCCTCTGCTCGGTCGCGATGTCCTTTCTTTTAGCCCACAGAGGGGGCCCCAATATAACCGCCGTGAGTGTGATCAAGACCAGCAGACAATAAAACAGTACGTTCGCACTATCCGAGTACAGTGAACGGAAATGTGCAGGGAGTTTCGAATGCTCCCACGGCAGTTGAAAGATGAAGAAGAAGGGATTTTCATCTCGAGCGGGTGATATGAGATAGGGATAATTCGCAGCAAACGACTCGCGTGAATCGGCATTGACATATTGTGTAAAGAACGTATCAAGCCTTGTTCCGGGGCGATAGAGGTAAGAGAAGCCGTTGGCCTGGAGATATGAATCCAGTCGCTGCAAACGCTGGTGCTCGAACGGCGCCTTTGAAAAGAGCAGATAAGCCATCCGTTGTCCCAGTGCGACACCAGGTGGCACCACCACCACGATGTGTTGCTCCGGATTCGACACGCCCTCTTCCTTCAACCCCGCTAGTACCGTGGTGAAGAGACGAAGGTTCTCCCGGGGCGGCTCGAAGAGCCAGCGACGGATCGACATTACCCCTTCGTCATCGAGTCTATTCCAGTAGGTCCGGACTGCCTCGGTCGTGTAGAGGAAGTTCTCTGTCAGACTGTAGGCACCCTGGCTGGATGCGGTCCAGGTATCGATGGCATGCATCACCAACAGGTCGAACCGCCGTTCGGTCGACTGGATGGCGTGTCTCCCCTCCCCCTGTATGACCGTCACATAGGGACGATTGAAGATCCCTCCATTCGTATGCGAATCGTCATTCTGGTCCCACTTGAGGATGGTTGGATTGATATCGACTGCCAACACATCTGCAGCTCGGTGGCGTAACGCCGCCCAGAGATCGGGGCCCGCCCCAACCCCGATAATAGCGACAGAGGGCCTCGGTTTTACCAGCACATATTCTGGGAAGGCATTAGCAAACAACTCATTCTCGTACACATCTGTCGATGCGTCGCCGTCGATTACGTAGCGTGATTCACGTGTGGCATCGACCCTCGAGATATGGGTCCACTCGGTCCGGATTATTCGTTCTTTGACACCGTGCCCCAGGTTGGGATCCAGATAGGTCGGAGAGATCAACCCGACCACGATTAGCAGTGCTGCCACAATGGCCCCACCCTTTTCCAACAATTGCTTCGCGTCGTACTCCGGTTCACAGTACCGCCACACCAAATAAGCTCCCGCAAGGGGAATCAGGGCCGCAATCAAGATGGCCGATGGCGGCCCCAGTTGCCACATCAGCCAGACACTCAAAACGCAACCCACCGCGGCACCGACCAGGTCTGCCGCATAGAGCCGACCGATATGCTGACGGAACTCTGTGAAAAGCAGGGTCAAGACCACTCCGCCCGCGAAATTGAAAGCAACCATCCCTAACGAAATTACAATCAGATAGGGTAGCGAGGTAAGCGGATCGGTCTTTGCGAAGGAGAGATTAGGCGTGGGTGAAAAGAGGACATAGATGGCGAGTGTCAACAATAGAGAAAGGCTCATTATTACGAGACTCTTTCCCAGCAGGCTCGGTTTACCTATCCATTTCTGCTTCCAGTAGATAAGCGCACCCGCACCGGCAAGGCCTAGCTGCGCAAGCGAAACCACAAAAAAAACGTAGTGGTAGAAAAATCGATAGGAGAGCAGGCGGGTGATTGCGATCTGCGCATCCAGCATAGCGATACTGGTTACGAAGGCAATCAGCAGATAGGGAGTAAGTCTGGTCATTCGTCTATTCCAGGACGGCCCATATAGCCGCGCCGCACCTCCGATGTATGCTCACCGCTTCCGCCAGGAAGAGCACCTGACACACTGCGCAACAACGTCCCGAGAATACCACTAACAGGGGGCCTCGATACAGCAAACCTCCGCTTCACAGATCTGACCTCACAAATGGAGGACGCTACCTGGTCACGGAATCATGCCTCGATCAGCAGTGACGACAGCGACCTGATGCCTTGCCCCCACTGTTAACACTATCTTGACCTGCTGGCGCCTGTTGTTCGAAATCTCGGCCTGTTGCCCCCAAGGCGGGGGCAAATCCAGTTCGATGCCGGTTGTACGATTAACCGATAATCCGAGAATCATTGAAAACAGGTGTTGATTCTTCCTATACTCTGCGCAACTCAAAGCGGCCGACATGTATTCTTGCCAGGCTTGATACAGAAGGCGATTTCAACATTACCTACCCCCCATTGGTATTAATGAACAGGAATAAATAAACTGCTCGACAACGATACCCGGAATTAATATGCGGCTTACCCGTTTCACCAGTAGTTACCCGTTCATATTACTGTTGACATCATTTTTACTGATCGCCTTCCTTCGCGTTATCGATGACTCGGATATCTGGTTCCACCTTAGTTTTGGCAGGGAAATACTCAACCACGGCATCCCCGATCGGGAGTTTCTGGTGTTCACCCGTTTTGGCGAATCGGCCGATTATAATTCCTGGGGGTTTGGCAGCATCTACTTTCTGATCTGGGAGATGTTTGGTTCCGCCGGGATGGCGCTCGCCAATGCCAGCCTGGGCGCAGCAACCCTGATCATGCTAGCCACTGCGCTCCGGTATAATTCCCGCAGCTACAGCCTGCCCGTCGTATGTCTAGCCATAACCCTTACTTATATATGGCTGGAATTCCGCTATGTCTATCGCCCGGAAACCGTTCTTTATCTGGCTACAGCCTCGGCCATCGTGTTGCTCGAAAGGTATCTGCGTGACTACAGCATACGCTGGTTATGGCCCATACCCTTACTTAGCCTGCTGGTTACTCTTTTCCACCCTTCTGCAATCATTCTGATCGGGATAACTGGCTTATATGCGGCACAGGCATTATGGCAACAACGCCAAAACAAAACACGACTCCAGCAACTGCTCAAAGCACAATCGCTGATACTGGTAGCGGCTATCGCCATGGCCTGCGCCAACCCGCTGGGTTACGAGCAGCTGATTATGCCGGTTCGCTTTACCCTCGGCAGTTCAGTAACCCCTGGCATCACTGAATTCCTGCCCGCACTGGAAACCGAATATCGCTATCACTTTATATCACTGGCCATACTCGCGCTCGTTGCAATTTTATACCGGCGACCATTTCGTCCGTTGGACCTGGTGCTCTATTGCCTGTTTTGTTACCTGGCTTTCAAGCATGTTCGTAACATTCCGCTACTGGCAATTATCAGCTTTGTGCCGTTAAGCAGCTTCTTGCAACGACTCTGGGTGACAACCGGTACCTGGTTACCGGGCAAACAATCCCTGAAAGGCACGGCAATGATTCTACTGTGTGCCGCCACGATCTTACTAACAACCGCGAACACCAAACTCTGGGGCATGGGAAAAAAGCACGGGTGCTGCCCAACCGCGAGCGCAAATCTTATTCATGAACACAAGCCGCGAGGCAGGCTGCTTAATTTTTATGATCTCGGCAACTATCTGGGCTGGGCCCTGCGTGGCGAGTACCCGGTTTTTATTGATGGAAGGAACAATATTGCCTCTCGTGGGTATGGCATGCACAACCATATCTTTCGTGCTGACACCGGCTGGCAACAACTGCTGAATCTCTACGACATCAGAACCATCATAACCAGGGCGACACTGGATTACTCCGGCACCCTTATTCCCCTGGTAGAAATTCTGGCCAACCAGGATCAATGGCAGCTGGTTGCCGCCGAACCAGCAGGGCTCACCTTTATTCATGAAAAAGAACGCTCGATACTCGATGTACCACCAATTAAGGACCCAACCGTCATCTGGAAACAGGTTCTACTGGAAACTGACATTACACTTGAAAATAATCCGCAGTCAGCTGACATCTATCGTTCGAGATCCATTGCATACCTGCACCTGAATGAAGAGAAACTTGCCCGGCAAAGCTACCTGCTCTTCAAGTCACTGGGCGGAACAGACCCACAACTCGATCGGAAACTTACCGCGGAAAAACCGCAAAGCGATTAAACCTCGAGGGGAATATGCCACTAAGTTATTCGGTGGCTTAACCGGGCGCCGGGGCTACCGCCGAAGCCAGGATCGTTAAAAATATTTGACACTTTCATACATCCATTGTTTGATCATCCAATCAAGGCTTATATTTTCGATTCAAATTCTTACACGGTAATCACGCATTGGTAATCCGTGCTCCAGTATTATGGCTACTCCTCGTTTGCGCCGTAGTTTACGGCCGCGCTCTCCTTGGTGATTTCGTTCTCGACGACTGGCCGGTGGTCAAAGAGAACTCCAGGATCACCGAGCTTCATTACATCCGCGATTATTTTACGAGCGGCGTTTGGAGCAATACTGATTTAGGAGAAAAGCACGCATCTTTCGGTAATTTCCTTTATCGTCCGCTATTCATGCTGGTGCTAAATCTCGGGTACCAGTCGTGGGCCACCAATGCTGTCGCATACCACGCTTTGAACATTGCGCTGCATGGTATCAACACAATTTTACTGTTCTACATCATCCTGGGCCTAAGCTCTGGCAGGGAAACGGTACCGGCATTTTTTGGAGCTCTGCTGTTCGCCGTCCATCCAGTCCATGTAGAGTCGATAGCCTGGATTGCCGGGCTGACAGACCCGCTGGTTTCCATATTTCTCCTGAGTAATTTTTTGCTGTACAGGCATTACCTGCTTTCCGGTAGAATTCTATATGCCGGGCTGGCACTAGTTTGCTACGGCGCCGGACTGATGAGCAAGGAAGTCGCCGTCTTTTTTCCCGCCGTGCTTATTATTCATGACTGGATTCTGAGTCGATCCAGTTTAAGACGAATCTTGCCGTACCTCGTGCTGCTGGTAGTTTATTTTATAGCTCGCGCTATCGCACTCGGGGACGGCATAGCCCTGGAAAGATTCCATTTTTCTAATCTGCCCACCTTGATTGAGTATTTTCTGCGCTATATCCAGCTCCTGGTTTTCCCCTGGCCTCTCGAATTTTATGTGGGCGGACCTTCCAGCAATCTGCCGGCAATCGGGATCGGTGCGCTGGTGATGCTGGCCGGCCTCTTCGTCGCAGCGGGCGCATATCGCAACCGCGATCCCTTACCGCTGCTGGGTGCTGCCTGGTTCGTCATTACACTGCTCCCGGCTTTACCGATCGCATTGCTCGAGGATCCCGTTTTCGCGATCCGGGTGCTTTATCTGCCCTCTGCCGGACTTGCTCTTGTTGTTGCATGGCTTTATCCGAGAATGCGCGGGAAAGTTTTAACGATTCGCACCGCGTGGGGTGTGTTACTTGTGTTTGCCGTTTTCAGTATTGTCGAAATCTCGGATTGGAAAGACGAAGTGACTTTCCATCTCCGCGCCATAGAATCCAACCCGGAATCGGCTGTTCCCTACGAAGGTCTGGCAAGGGCATACGAGCGTAATGGCAATTTAAACAAGGCCGCAGAGTCGTATTTAAGGGCCGCAGCACTTGCCCGGGAAGAAAATCGTCGGCTGATATACCTTGAAGACGCTGCTGTCCTGTTCGGTCAGCAAGGCGATATTACGAACAGCGAGCACTCTTACCGCGAGATTCTGGATCGAGATCCCCAACATTCTTCAGCCTGGGTCGGAATGGGTAACAACGCGTGGGCGCGAAACGACATGCAGCGGGCAATCGAGTTTTATCTCAAGGCTTACGACGCGAACCCGAATAACTACGTCGCGAGCTACAACCTGTCGATAGCCTATCAAAAGCTGGGTAACTATGAGCAGGCTCAATATTTCGAAAACATAGCGCGTCGTCTTAAATCGAGTTCTACTCCTCCGGAATAGATTTCGCGGGGCGATAATCTTTTAGAAGATAGAGCGGGCGCCCCTTGGTCTCGTCAAACATGCGCCCAAGGTATTCTCCGATGACCCCGATTGCCATCAGCTGGACACCTCCAAGAAACAGCATCACCACCATCAAGGAGGGATAGCCCTGAACCGGATTCCCAAAAAGTAGCGTATCTAAAATCATAAACAATCCAAAGATGAAGGCGCCAACTGCCGTCAGGAAACCTATATAGCTGGCGATTTTGAGCGGTAGAATTGTAAAAGAGGTAATGCCCTCCATGGCAAAATTCCAGAGACTCCTCATATTCCATTTAGTTGTGCCATCGTGGCGTATTTGACGCTCGTAAGGAACTTCCTTCTGAGCGAAACCGATCCAGGCAAAAAGGCCTTTCATAAACCGGTGCTGCTCGCGCAATTCGATTACGGCATCCACCGCACGCCGACTGAGCAGTCGATAGTCACCCGTGTCCCTGGGAATTGAGACGCGGCTCAAGCTACCAATTACCCGGTAGAAGAGATATGCCGTGGATTTTTTCAGGAATGACTCGCCGACACGCGCAGTGCGCTTGGCATAGACGACATCATAACCGTCGCGCCAATGACTTATCATTTCGGGTATGAGCTCGGGCGGGTCCTGCAGATCCGCGTCGATAACCACCACCGCATCGCCGCGAGCATGATCGAGCCCGGCGGTCATAGCTATTTCTTTGCCGAAGTTACGGCTCAACTCCAGAACAGCCACTCGCGGATCTACAACGCTCAGGTCATGCAAAATCTGCAATGAACCGTCGATGCTTCCGTCATCGACAAAGATCAGTTCAACCCGCCCATCGACACCACGAGCGACATCGGCCATGCGTCGATAGAATTCGGGCAACACGTCTACTTCGTTGTATACGGGAATAACTACGGAAAGCCTGTCGCCTTCTCGATTCCCGGGATTTATTGCTTTCGTCGGTGAATTCACGATCCTGCCCGTATCAAGCTTCGCTTCTAAAAACCCAGTAGTTGCTTAAAAGATATGTCAGCAGCGGTACGCTGAATATTACAGCCGCAAGGGCATAGCCGTACCAGAAACCGAAAACGTTGACAACTAAAAACGTGATCAGCACATTTAACAACAAACCGCTGACCGCCACCAGGGTAAATCGCGGGAAAATGACGCGGTGTTCTCCCAGAGCCCGGAAAGTCCAATGGTAGTTTAAACCATAAGATAATAACAGCGCCGCGCCGAATGCAGGTAAGCTGGCAACCACCGCTGGAACTGCCAATAATTCGACCAGGCCTGAAAGTACGGCTGCATGGGTAATCGTCGCCAACGACCCAGTGATCCCAAAACGTAGCAAGGAATTCATGGCTTGCGCGCTATTGCGATCAGTGACACACCGAAAGGCACGTAGCGCCTGCCAAGCCAGTAACCCTCACTGGCGAATAGCCTCTCGAGCAACCAGTTAATGACTGGTGGGGGTAGGACCAATTCTCGACCCTCTACAGAATCATGGCTGCGCCCAAGGAAAACTCGCCGAAGGACTCTTACCAGCGCCACTATGGGAAATAGAAGACTATTGTAGTAACTGAGCCACTGCACCTGCAGCCCACCTGATTCCAGTCTTTGTCTTAGTTGCTTCGCCCGATAACGGCGGCGATGGTGATGTTCGATGTCGTGGGCTCCCCAGAGGAACTGGAACGCAGGCACCGTCATAACAAGATGGCCACCGGGGCTCAGCAGATTCGTCAGTGTTTCCAGGCTGGCCTGGTCCTCATCGATGTGCTCGAGAACATCAAGCAGCGTAATTAACTGGAACTGACCATCTGCGAAAGGCATCTGGTCCGGCAAGCCGCTCTGCACTATTTCTGCAACGCCCCGTTCCGCAGCCATCCTGGCAGCCTCTGGATCGTATTCAGAACCTACCACACTACCGAATTTTGCCAGCATCGAAAGATTCCCTCCGGTACCGCAGCCGACGTCGAGTATCGTTATATCCTGGCTCAATCCCAGCCTTTCGATTATTGTTCGGACGATATGGCGACGGCCAAGGAACCACCAATGACGGTCCTCCAAATCTCTCATTTGTCGATACAGTTTCTTCTCCATTACGACTATTCTAGCTTCTGGAACAATCCGATACCATTTTGGGGGCAACGTGAAGTAGACACCGCTGTGACCTTTTTTTCATGATGACCTCCAGCTATAGTAGTTGCGGCCCTTCAAATGATGACAACGACGCCATTACTGTCGTTCTACAACTGGCTTATGAATCACGATGGATGATCTCCTCTGGATCGCCCCGGCGCTGATCGCCGGTATCGCGGCAGCACGCGTTG
>JAACFI010000019.1 GCA_009937575.1 Haliea sp. | reverse complement strand
GGCGCGTTTGCCCGGCAGTGCCACAGTTGGCCCGTGGTATTCGGGGTGCAGGCCCGCCTTGTGCAGAATGGTGGGCAGTGACACCAGGAAAACTCCCGCCAGGACGATCAGGCCTGCCACGCCATAGAACAGTTTTTTCATCGACTCAACACTCCGGTAGCAGTCCCGGGCGGCCGCCGGGGACATAAATATAATGACATATTATGTGCCATCTTATAGAATGATGTATGCTTTGTCTATCATCCAAAACTTAATGGAGCTTAATGTGAAGAAAGCACTGATCATTGTCGGCATAATCTTCGTCGTTGGATTACTCGCTTACAGCCAGCGAGCGAGTATCGCCGCCAGGCTGATGGAGAGAGGGCTGGAATCGCGCATGGGTGCCGACACCGTCGAGGAACTGGAAGACGGCCTGCACCTGGCCCTGTGTGGCGCGGGCGGTCCACTGCCCGCGCCTAAAGCCTCAGGACCCTGCGTGGCCGTGGTTGCAGGCAAACAGCTGTTCATGGTGGATGCCGGCACTGACGGCCCTCGCAACCTGGCCCGCATGGGCTATCAGCCAGGCACCGTCAAGGGCGTGTTCCTTACTCATTTTCACTCGGATCATATCGACGGCCTGGGCGAAATCAGCACGATACGCTGGGCTGGAGGCGACAATGACGCCCCCCTGCCCGTCTATGGCCCCCGCGGTGTGGAGCGAGTAGTCGACGGGTTCAACGCCGCCTATGCCCAGGACTTCGTCTATCGACACGAGCACCATGGAGATCTTGTGGCCCCGATGAAGGCCGCCGGCATGCAGGCCATTCCCTTTGACAAGCCGGCGATGGGTGAACTGACCCTGGTATACGAGGGCGAGGGATTAAAAGTGGAAATGCTGGCGGTGGACCACTCACCGGTGGAACCCGCGGTGGGCTACCGCTTCAGTTACAAGGGGCGTTCACTGCTGATCACCGGTGATACCACCAAGCAGGACAACATCCAGAAGTTCTCTGAAGGCATCGACCTACTCGTGCACGAGGCCCTGGCCCCCAACCTGGTCAACATGATGAACGCGACCGCCAAGAAACTGGGCAATGAGATCATGGCCAAGATCACCTACGATATTCTCGACTACCACGCCAGTCCGGTGGAAGCCGCGGAAACCGCCCGCGACGCTGGTGTCGGCCACCTGCTGTACTACCACATCGTCCCGCCGCTGGTCATTCCGGGCCAAGACTTGTTGTACCTGAACGGGGCTGAAGATATCTTCCCGGACTACACCATCGGGGAGGATGGCGTGGCGTTCACGCTGCCGGCAAACTCCAAGGAAATCATCAAGACCAGCGAAGGTCTGTAAAAGAAAGAGAAACCGGGAAAAATTGGGGAAGTTAATAGGGGACAGACCACCATTCCGAAAATGGTGGTCTGTCCCCTATTAACAGCAGGGCCAACCATGATGAAAAGTGGCTTTATAGCGTTAACCGCAATTATCGGTGGCCTGGTTTTTTCGACGGCAGCGGTCAGCGAGGAAAAACGCCTGCTGTGGGGCGACACGCACCTTCATAGCTCCTACTCACCCGACGCCTTCATGGCGGGCAATCGTGACGCAGACCCCGATGTAGCCTACCGCTTCGCCAAGGGCGAACCCGTGGTTCACCCCTACGCGCGCAACCGCGTACAGATCAACGAACCGCTGGATTTTCTCGCGGTCGCCGACCACGCCGAGTACCTGGGGGTTTTACCGCCGGTAATGAGCGGCAATTTCGAACAACCGGAGGCGGGCCTCTTCGAGAAGCTGAAAAGCTGGGTGTTGATCAAGGCACTCAACTGGTCGATCGAGGATCCAGCGGACGGCACAAAGAACTTTACCCTGCGCCTGCCGGAACCGACAATTCAATCCGGTGACAGCCGAGATCCCATCCAGGCCGCGATCGATGCCGGCACCGACGGCGGCCTGGAGAGCTTCGGGCTGATCAACGAGGAGGCCGCAGACCGCATCAGCGCCAACCAATGGTCCAGGTCCATGCAGGCGGCCCAGCACCACAATCAGCCTGGCGTATTTACCACACTGGTGGGCTGGGAATGGAGCCAGACAGCCAGTGGCGCCAACCTGCACCGGGTTATCGTCTCCGATATAGCGCCTTCGGCGGCAAAGGATATCGACCCGGTAGGGGCCGACGACGCGCCCTACCCCGAGCAATTGTGGGACAGCCTCGACACCCTCGCCAGCAAAACCGGTGCCCGTTTTATTGCCATACCGCACAACTCCAACCTGTCCAAGGGGTATATGTTTGCCGGGCGACAGCTGAACGGCGAGCCAATGACACCTGCCTACGCCAGCAAACGTATGCAGTGGGAACCGCTGGTGGAGGTCACCCAGATCAAGGGCGACAGTGAAACCCATCCGGACCTCGCGCCAGAAGACGAGTTCGCCAATTTCGAACGCTTTGATTTTTACCTGCAAAAATTCCCGCAGGCACAAGGATACAAAATACAGCGTGGGGACACTATCCGCACGGCACTGCAGGACGGACTGGCACTGGAGCAGCAGCTGGGTTTAAACCCTTTTCAGTTTGGCCTCATCGGCTCCACGGACGCGCACACCAGTATGGCTTCCGCAGAGGAACCCAACTTCTGGGGCAAGGTGGCGACGGACTCCATTCCACAGAACAAGCGCCGCGATGATCCCGACGGCTATGCCGATGGCAAGCAGAGTCTCAACGGCTGGAACATGGCGGCGGCGGGCCTGGCGGCTGTATGGAGTGAACGCAATGACCGCCAATCCATTATCGCCGCCATGCAACGGCGCGAAACCTATGCCACCACCGGTCCACGTATCTGGCTGCGCGCCTTCGCTGGCTGGGATTTCACCGAGGATGACCTGGCCCGGGACGACTTCGCCGCACGCGGCTATGGTAGCGGTGTGCCCATGGGCGGCGAGTTGGCTAAGGCCCCGGAGGGTGCTGCACCACGCTTCATGATCATGGCGGCCAAAGGTGCCAATGATCACAACCTTGATCGCATACAGGTGGTGAAATCCTGGCTGGATAACGAAGACCAAGCGCGGGAAAAGATATTTAACGTGGCCTGGTCCGGCGACCGCAGCCTCGATACCGAGGGCAAACTAACCGCGGTAGGCAGCAGCGCGAACACCCGCACAGGCAAAACCAACAACGACATCGGCGCCGAGCAACTGGTGACCGTGTGGCAGGACCCCGAGTTTGATGCCGATAGCGCGGCGGTTTACTACCTGCGAGTGCTGCAGATTCCCACCGTACGCCACTCACAGATGGACGCTATCGCCCTGGGCGTAGAAACGCCCTACGAAGGACCGGCAACCATACAGGAACGGGCCTACTCCTCACCGTTCTGGTACCGCCCTTAGTCAGTAAATTGGGGACAGACCACTAACTTTTCACTTTAACGGGCCTACCGGAACGTAAGCGTGACGCCCTTCTGTTGAGCGCACGTTCTATTTCACGGCTGAACGTTTTACTCCCCAGCACGAAGTTGCCGTTGGTCGCAGATCGAATAGATGTGGCCAGATCTTCACTGACTCCTGATTCCACCAGTGAACGATAAGTCGCTTGCCTGCGTGATGCGTTGTCACCCAGGTTCAGGTAGCTTGGGTGCGGGGTGATCAGATCATTCTCCAATCCACCGCCGTTGTGCCTGAAGCTCGACCAACGGTAGTCGCCGGGGTGGCTTGTCATATTGGCTCTTACAGGATTCAATTCGATATAGCGATAACAATGCAGCGCGTAGTTTTCATTCTGGGCCAGGCAGGATTTGAAACGGCCTTCCCAAAGGGTACCGCTACGCTCGTATGTGCGATTGATATGCTGCACAAAACACTGTCCAAGATGCTTCATCATGCGGGACGGGCCAGAGGCCTCCTCGGGTGTGAGCAACAGGTGAACATGGTTTGTCATCAGGCAGTAGGAGTGAATTGCACAGCCATGTTTTTCGGATTGCTGCGCCAGGAGGCGCAGGTAGCAAAGGTAATCCCCTTCGGAGAAGAAGCATGCCCCGCGGTTATTGCCTCTCTGAATGATGTGCCACGCCACATTTGCGATAGCCAGTCGCGCTCTTCTTGGCATCTCGAATTCCTTTTTGACGTCGCCTTGCGAATTAGTGAGTATAAATTCGCTTGGACTGGCTAAGGATCGGATGAGCAGAAAAGGCTGAAATTAGTGGTCTGTCCCCTATTTCAGGTGCCAGTAAAACTGGCGGGGCGCTTCTCCATAAAGGCCTGCATGGCCTCCTTGAGATCATTTGAATTCAGCGAGGTCATCATGGTCCACAGTCCATTGAGCAGCAGACTTTGCTCGGTGGTCATGTTCTCACCCTGCTGCAACACGAACTTGGTACCACGCACCGCCAGCGGTGCGTTGGCGGCGATCTCCCCAGCCATTTCCAGCGCCGCCGCATACACCGCGTCGGCGTCCGCGTAGACGTCATTGACCAGACCGATCTTCTCCGCTCGCGCGGCGGAAATATCCTTGCCAGTGTAAGCCAATTCCGCCACCTGCCCGGCACTCACCACCCCCGGCAGCCGCTGCAGCGTACCCACATCGGCAACGATGCCGATCTTTGTTTCACGCACACCGAACAGGGCATCCTCGGATGCCAGGCGGATATCACAGGCGGTGGCCAGGTCGACGCCAGCCCCCAGGCAATGGGAATGGATGGCGGCAATTACCGGCACCGGGCAGTTGGCAATGGCACTGATACCCTCCTGGCACCGCTGGGTATGACTCAACTGCTGCAGGCAGCCGCTGGCGGTGGACAAATCGGGTGCACTGCCCAGGCTGGCCAGGTCGATGCCGACACAGAAACTCTTGCCGCGCCCGGCGATAACCACCGCGCGAATGTCATCATCGGCGCTTACAGCCTCCATTGCGCGGATGAAATCGCCCCACATTTCGAATGAAATGGCATTAAGTTTGTCTGGGCGGTCCAGCCACAGGGTGGCGACGTGGTTGTTGACCTCGAGGGCCAGGTTGGAAGAAGAAAAATCCATGGTGTTATCCGATTAAGATTAATAGATAGTGGTCAATTAATCGGGGTCTGTCCCCGATTACGTTAAGTGGTCTGTCCCCGATTAAGGTGGCGCTGGATTTCGCGGGCGAACAGCCACAGTCTGTCCTGGCCCCAGAGGGCTAATAACTGCTCGCCCTGCTGGTCCAGCAGGCGGAAACTGGGTACCCCCCAGAGGCCGGCGTCGTACATGGCCAGGCGGTTGTCCTCCAGTATCTCCTCCCAACCGGATTCACCGAGATGCTGTTGCGCCTCGCCCCAGTCGAGGCCGGCGGCTTCCACCACCTGGCGCAGCCCGCGATCATTGTTGGTATTTATCCCCTGGGCAAAAGCGGCGCTGAGAAAGCTGGACAGCAATTCGTTACCCAGGCCCTGTTGGCAGGCCCAGGGGTAGAGGGAATAACAGCGGCGCACCGGATCGCCAATGGGGTCATAGAAGTTACCGTAAGGCACACCCGCTTCCCGGGCCTCTCTCACAGTGTCGGAGAAAATATAGAAACCTTTTTCACGAGTAGCGGGCACACCGCGCATCACCATGGGCAGCACCGGGCGCACCACCAGCTTCACGCCGGTATCCTGTGCAAGCTTCACGGCGCGATCAAAGGCGATCGACGTATAGGGGCTGCGCAACGAGGGATAGACTTCCAGCGTGAGACTGCCATTATCCTTTAGCGGGCCCGCCTCCAATGCAGGGCGCGGCACCAGCATTTCCCCTCCCGCCGCGCGGTCGGCGCCCAGTTCCGTCAGGCGTTTCTCCAGATGGTAGAGGCGATCGACACCCCAGTACCACTCCCGCCCGTAGTAGAACATCGCCCCGGAATAATGTTTCAGTTGGCCGCGACGGGCAGTACCCGCATCGAGTCGTGCCTGGCGCTCGCTATCACTGGTGCGGCCAAGACTGTCCGCCAGGTCCTGTAAGCGCGCCGCGTCACCGGACCACAGTGCCTCTCCCACCTGGGCCGCACAGTCGATAAAGCTCGCACTATCCTGCGCCGCCAGCACCGCGCTTGCCAAATCGACCAGGGAAGGATCCAGGGGTTCGGGATGTTCAGGGAACTGCAGGCCATACTCCGGCGCCACGTGGAAGGCATCATAGCGCGACAGCTGCAACAATAATTCCGGTTCGGGCAAGTTGTCGCCCTGGGGTCCACGCACCAGGTGACAGACAAGTTCTATATCGTATTGCTGGCAAAGTTGTGGCAGAACCTGGCAGGCAAGGTGACTATAACCGTCCTCCACCTGGTGGAAATACTCCACCACATGCCGGGCGCCTGTCTTGAGGCGCGTCCGCTCGGTTTTTGCCCGTTGCTTTTCCAATCGCTGTGGACTGCAGATACGGCCCATGATGCGGGAGGTCAGCCAGCGTAAAAGGGGGCTGGGGTCCATAGTGGCGACGCCACCCTGGTCCTTGAATTGCTCTGCCATGAATGGCTTCCCCTGTCTCGCTCAATCGTCGATCAATGATCCCAGCATCCCAACCACCACGTCGATGGCCGACTGCTTGCCCAGCCCCTGGTGATAACGCAGTCGATGCCACATTTCGAAGGAGGCGATTGCATCCACTGCCTCGCGTTCGCTACGGTTCAGTTGCTTCAACTCCGGCAGCCAGTCGTCCAGGTCCTTGCGCAGGCCACGCTGGTAGCGGGCGTAGTTCTTCTGCAGGGTCTTCGATCGCCACAGCTGAGCAGCAGTTGAGAGGATCATATTAGACTCGATCTCATAACCATCCGCGCGGCGCTCTACGGCATGCAGAATACGCTCCTCAAGCGAGCCATCGCGGTCACCGCCCAGGAACAACGCCTCGGCATTGTCACGGATCTGCTCGTCGATCGTGGCAAACAGGGTATCCATATCCTCGAAGTGGCGGAAGAAGGAGCGGATGCCGACCCCGGCACGGTCGGAGATCTGTTGCGCCGTGGGAATGAGGTTGCCCTCCTCCATCAGTGCCAGTGACGCATCGATGATGGCCTGCTTGCTACGCTCACTGCGCGCCCGACGGCCATCTACCACTTCTGTCTCTGCTGTTTCCGCCATAATGTCTATCTTTTCCCTGTCTGGCCAATACACTTATTGGCATACTTAGTGACATATTATACCTGCCAAATGATGCTTATGGCTAGTATAATTTTCACAGACTGCTCAAGCAGCCAGGTCGACAATCGGCATACGCAATGCCGGGGCCTTTTATGAACTAGTAGGGCAACAACGTGTGCTCGTAGGTATTCCCCCTCAGTCGCGCCTGCCAGGCGTCTGCCACCTCATCATCCTGGGGAAAAACGCTGAAAATCATCAGCATGGGGTCAGGAATGAAGCGCTCGGAACCCACCGTATTGATCACAACGATGAAGTTGCGCGGCTCATCCCCGGGTAGGGACAGCCGCAGATACATGCCCGACAGGGTGAGCAGGTTGGCACCCCTGACCTGCCAGTCCGCGGGCAGATCCGGATCTTTTAGATAGCGCTGCAGGTTAGCGATTGCCATCGGATCCTGGTAAATGAACACGTCCTGCTGCATCGTTACCAGCAAAGCACATATTCCATCCTGCCAGTTGTCCATGTAGCGCCTGAGACCCTCCTTGGCAAAAAAGATATCCATCAGGTTGAACCCCGTCGCGTGCTGAAACGAGGATACGCGATTCCCCAGGATCTCCACCCAGCCGCGGTTGACCATCTTCACGTCACCGGAGCGATCGATAATGGCAGAAGGAAAAGGGTCGAAACCCCGCAGGGTCGCCACCAGCGACTGCTGGAGAATATCGGTATCGCGGGGATTCAGCGCACCGATGGCCATCGGCGTATACCCCGCCGCCACCAGCAGGTTGTTGGTCTCCCGCCCACTCAGACCGAAGTAGTCCGCCAGACGCAGGGTAATTTCCCGGCTGGGCAGTGATTTACCGTTCTCCAGGAAGCTGATGTGGCGAATGGAGGAATCGATCTCCAGTGCCACGTCCTCCTGGCTGCGTTTGCGCACCCGACGCCAGAAGCGCAGAAGCCGGCCGAAGGCACCGTCGGCGATGTTTTCGCTCATGCAGTAAAGCCCCAGAGGCATCGTTTTTCATGAAACTAGCATAACTTTACCTCACAGGTAAAAGACGCACTCGCCAGGATCCGTACACTACCTGTATCTAATCAACGCCTACCCCTGAGAGGACTCAGCCATGACCGCATCAAACGCCACCGCCTTTGAAAAGCTTCAATTCACCGGAAACCGACTGCTGATGCGCGGTATGAAACTGGCACTGGGCATCCTGCCCCTGCGCGAGCCCAAATTGCTGGTGGGGATCTCTGCCCAGAATCAGCTCGCCGATATTATCGCTGAGCGCTCACTGCAGAAGGTCCTCATCGTGACCACCGCTGGGATTATTCGGCGAGGTCAGGCGGATGAGCTGATCCGCGCCCTGGAAATGCGCGGCATTACCCCTGTCATCTACGACGGCATCTCTCCCGATCCTACCTTTGCCATCGTCAACGAGGGGCTGGACCTGCTCAAGCGCGAGAACTGTGATGGGGTAGTCGCCTTCGGTGGTGGCTCTGCGATGGACGCCGCCAAGGTCATGGCCGTTGCCGCCACCAACAGGCGCGCGCCGGAGAAACTGGTGGGTATCCTCAAGGGCCTGAGAAAACCCCTGCCCTTCTACGCGGTACCCACTACCGCGGGCACCGGTTCGGAAACCACGGTCGCCTCTGTTATCTCGCAAGACGAGTCCCACGCCAAGTCTTTCGTGGTGGATCATCGCAGCCTGGCTCTGGCGGCCGCCCTTGATCCGCGACTGATGGAAGGCCTGGGGCCCGACCTGACCGCCGCCACCGGTATGGATGCGCTGACCCATGCCATCGAGGCCTGGATCAGCACCATCAGCACCCCGGAAACCGACCGCTACGCTCTGGAGGCCATACAGCTGATTCTCGAACACCTGCCCCGGGCCTGCGAGAATGGCTCTGACCTGGAGGCTCGCGAGGCCATGGCCATCGCCTCCTACAAGGCCGGCAGGGCCTTCACCCAGTCGCTGTTGGGCTATGTCCACGCCATCTCACACCAACTGGGGGCGTACTATGGTATTCCCCACGGCCTGGGCAATGCGATCGTACTGCCGAAGGTACTCGCCTTTTCCCAGGGAGCCGCCCGCTCACGACTGGCAAAGCTGGCTATAGAGACAGGCCTGGGTGAGCCCGCCGCTGGCGAAACCGCCCTGGCACAGATGTTCGTGGACCACATCATCGCGCTGAACCGTCGCCTGGGTATCCCCGCAACCGTCGCCGAGTTGCAGGATGAAGACATACCCGGGATTGCAAAAGGTGCCCTCCACGAGGCGTTGCTGAACTACCCCGTGCCCCGCCACATGGGGCGCCGTGACTGCGAGCGACTGATAAAGTCCCTTGCTGGAGAGCCTGAGGTGGAGGAATACCCCGAAGTAGAGCTGATACAGGCGGCCTGAGGCGGCTAAAAGCCACCTGCACTGCGCAGGGCATACACCCGTTGTCCAAAGCGGCTATACTTTGAAAAAACACAAGGTGATCACTAAATGAAACAACTTACTGCCATGGACAAGGGCTTCCTCCTCTCCGAAAGTCGCGAGGTGCCGATGCATGTAGGCGGCGTAGCGCTGTACACCCTGCCATCGGGCGCAGACACCGTTGAGTTCCTGCAATCCCTGGCCGATAACCTGGGAGACGCCGAGGCTTTTCTGCCGCCCTTCGGCGATCGCCTGAAGACCGGGCGTCTGGGACTGGCGGGACCCACCTTCTGGGAGCCGGACCCGGCCCTGGATCTCGATTACCACATACGCCACTCGGCCCTGCCCCAGCCGGGGCGATACCGGGAGTTGTTCACCCTGGTGTCGCGTCTGCATGCCACCCTGTTGGATCGAAACCGACCCCTTTGGGAAATGCACCTGATTGAGGGTTTGCCGAAGCGGCAATTCGCGGTCTACACCAAAACACATCACGCGGCCGTGGACGGTGCGCGCTCGGTGCATATTGCGCGCAGCATGTTGTCGGCTGACCCCAAATCTCGCCTGCAGGAATCGCCGCTGTCTCTTAACTCATGGCAGCGGTACCGGGCGATGCTAAAGCGTGACCAGCCCAGCGGCCCAAGCGACGCCGAGGTGCGCAACGTGGTCGAGGCGCTCAAGTCCAGCTTCGATTCCGGCGCACAGCTCTACGGTGCCGCCCGGCGCATCACACGGGCCTGGACCGGGGAAGACAGCCTACTGTTGCCGTTCCTGAAGGTTCCGACCAGTTCCATCAACACATCAATTGGAGGCGCACGGCGCTTCGTCGCCCAGTCCTGGCCCTTTGCGCGCATCCGCACCATGGCCAAGGCCTACGACGGCACCTTCAACGACGCAGTTCTGGCCATATGCGGAGGTGCCCTGCGCAAGTACCTGCAGAATCACTCGGAACTGCCGGCCGATTCACTCAAGGCCATGGTCCCTGTCTCCGTCAGAGCGGAGGGCGATGTGGACTCATCCAACGCGGTGGCCTCGATCAATGCCGACCTGGGAACCAATATCGCCGATCCCGCTGCCCGCTTCGCCGCCATCAAGGCCTCCACCGAGGCCGGCAAGGCGCTGTTTGCCGACATGTCTCCCGCCGAGGCGCAATTTTTCAGCATGCTGCTGCAAACACCCGGCCTTCTACTCATGCCGCTGGGGCTGATCAGCCGCCTGCCGCCATTCAATACGGTGATTTCCAACGTGCCCGGTATACGGGAAACGATGTACTGGAACGGGGCGCGCCTGGACGGTTCCTACCCGATGTCCATCGTCATGGATGGCGTGGCCATGAATATCACCCTGTCCACCTACGACAAGAACGTGGATTTCGGCATTATCGCCTGCCGCCGCTCCATGCCCCAGGTGCAGCGCATCATTGATTACATGGAGGATGCCCTGGCGGAACTTGAAGAAGCTGCCGGACTGGCAAGAGTCGAAGCCAAACCAAAATCTACCCCGCGCCGCAAGGCGAGGGCGAAAACAAAAACAAAAAGTAAGACAAAACCTAAAGCCAAGACCACAGTAAAAAGAAAGGTCAAGGCCAAGCCGAGGCCGACAACCAAATCAAAAGCAAAACCGAAAGCAAAGTCTAAAGCGAAGCCAAAACGTCGTTAACCCGCCTGACTACAAGCTCCAGGGCGCTCTTTTCACTGAGTCCCTGGAGCTTTCGACATATCCGTTACAGTCAAAGAAACTTGCACGCCAGAACTTATAATGACACTCTATGTGTCATATTAATCATTGGATGCTTACAGATGGAATACACAGTTAACAACAATATCGTGACCCTGACTTTCGACGACGGCAAGGCCAACGTCGTGGGCCCCTCTTTCCTCGAGGATATTAATGCCGGGCTGGACCGGGCGCAGGAGGAAAAAGCTGGTGCCATTATCCTGCGCGGGCGCGAGGGCATGTTCTCCGGCGGCTTCGACCTGAAGGAATTCGAGAAGGGTATGGAGGAAGGCCTGGCCATGGTGCAGCGCGGTTTCGAGTTGCTGGTGCGCCTGTACAGCTTTCCCCTGCCCCTGGTCGCGGCCAGCACCGGTCACGGCATTGCCATGGGCGCCTTTATCATCATGGCCTGCGACTGGCGTATCGGCAGCCGTGGTGAGTTCAAGATGAGCCTGCCGGAAACCCGCATCGGCATGGAATTACCGCCTATACTGGTAGAACTGACGGCGTCACGCATCTCCCGCCAGCACCTGACCAGGGCGGCCCTGCTGTCTGAGGTATACGCCCCGGAACAGGCGGTCGATGCAGGCTTCATTGACGAGGTAGTGGATTCCGCAGAACTAGCCGCACGAAGCACTGCGGTGGCCGAGCAACTGGCCCAGCTGCCGCAGGGACAGTTCGCCGCCAACAAGCTGTCCGTTCGCGCAGGGACGCTGCAGGCGATGAGCGACAGCCTGGAGCAGCTCAAAGCAGGATAAACCGCACAGGGAGGCCTATGACAAAAATTACTTTCTGGGGATTGACGGCCTCCCCCTACCAGCTAAAGATGCAGGCGCTTGCCGACGCCGCCGATGTGCCGTGGCGGCGCGCTCCCGAGCAGGTCAGCGCCCTGCAGGGGATGAAAATGGCCTGGCGACTGCGCAGGGCGCGACGCGCTGAGACCATCGAGCGCCTTCCCCGAAGGGAGGCGGGTCTGGATGAGTACCCTACGGTTCCGTTCTATAGCCTGGACGGCCGGAGGTTCTACTACGATTCCACCGGCCTGGCCTATCACCTGCAACAACTGACGCCCGTCGCACAGGGACTGTTGCCCGAGGAGCCGACCCAGCGCTTTATCTGCCGCCTGATCGACGAGGCCTTCGATGAATTCGGCCTGTACATGGTGCACCACAACCGCTGGGCGGTCTCCGCCGCCACCAATACCATGGGTGAGTTTACCAGCCGCGAAATGAGCAACCTGCTGCCACCTGGTATGCGCCGGCGGGTTGCCCGCACACTGCCCGAGCGCCAGTCGCGGCGCTGCCCCTACCTGTTCAGCGTGGCGCCGCCGGGCTTCGACGCCGGGGTCAGTGAAAACCTGACCCCACCCGCACTAGCGGGCTTTCCGCCGACCCATGACATACTGAACAGCGCATGGCGCCGTTATCTCGCCGCGATGGAGAGTGTATTACTCGAGCAGCCCTACCTGCTTGGGGAACGCTTTACCCTTGCCGATGCCAGCGCCTATGGCCAACTGAGCATGAACCTGGTAGACGGCCGTGCCGCGGATTTGTTGCAGGAACTGGCGCCGCACACATTCCAGTGGCTGCGCACCATCCGCGACGGGGGACACCGGGGCAGTGCGGGAGAACTTTACTTCAATGAGCGCCTGGGGCCGCTGCTGGAGATCATTGCCGATACCTTCATGCCGCTGATGCGGCAAAATGCCGCGGCTTACCGATCAGCAGTGGATCAGGGACAGACTCTGTTCAATGAGGCGGCCTTCGATCGCGGAGAGGCTCTATATGAAGGCACCCTGATGGGACAGCCTTTTCGCACGGTGGCCAAGAGCTTCCAGGTGCCCGTATGGCGAGACCTCTGCCAGGCCTGGGAGGCCCTCGACGACGGCCAGCGAGAGCAGCTACGGGCGCTCTGCCCGCAGCTGACAGACGCGGGGTTTACCTGCGCCGCGACCTGATAAGAGTCAGGCAACCATACCCGCCAGGCGCTCGCTGATGATCTGTTCGGCGTCAGTCATAATATTGCGCACCAGTTCTTCGCAGGTGGGAATGTCGTTGATCAGGCCACCGCTCATCCCCACGGTGACCATCCCCGCCTCGATATCCCCGGTGGACCAGGCCTTGTCCTGGTTCTCGCCGGAAACCAGGTGGTGCACCTGGCCGAAATCGCCACCGGCGGCCTCGATTTCCGCCACCTTGTCGGCGATGCTGTTGCGATATACCCGCGCTGTATTCTTGTAGGTGCGGAATATCAGCCGGGTCTGGTTCTCATCCATCTCGACGATTTTCTGCTTGATGCCCTCGTGGATCGGCGCCTCCTGGGTCACCATGAAGCGGCTGCCCATGTTGATGCCCTCACAACCCAGGGCCAGGGCGGCGGCCAGGCCGCGACCGTCGGCGATACCGCCGGAGGCGACCACGGGGATCTTCAGCGCCTGGGCAGCCGCAGGGAACAGCACCAGGCCGCCCACATCCTGCTCGCCCGGGTGGCCGGCGCACTCGAAACCGTCGATGCTCACCACGTCGACTCCGATGCGCTCGGACTTGAGCGCGTGGCGCACCGCCACGCACTTGTGGATCACCTTGACGTCATTGGCCTTGAAACGCTCCATGAAGGGCTCCGGGCTGCGGCCGGCGGTCTCGATGATCTTGATACCGCTATCCAGGATGACGTCGACGTAGTCGTCGTAATTGATCTCCGTCGCCACCACACCCACGGTGAGATTTACGCCGAAGGGCTTGTCGGTGAGTGACTTGCACTTTTCGATCTCGGCCCGCAGCCCCTCGGGCGTCGGCTGGGTGAGTGCGGTCATCACGCCCAGGGCACCGGCATTGGAGGCCGCCGCCGCCAGTTCCGCGGTTCCCACCCGCATCATGCCCCCGCAGATAATCGGGGTTTCGATGCCCAGTAATTCTGTCAACCTTGTTTTCATGGTGCTGCTTCCTGTGGTTACTTTTACAAATGGTTAATTGAAGTTTGCATGGTGCGAGTTCGGCGGTGCGCTGAGTCTGCAATGGTCTAACGGACCCCACCCCGGGCCAGGCCCTTGGGCGTAAAGTACTTGTCACCCTGGCTGACACCGTTTTTGAATTTGCCTGGAATCGGCTTGCCGTTGAGGTTGTAGATATTCTGCAACAGGTCGTAGGAGCCGGTCGCACCGGCGCCGGTCTTGCGGTCATAGAGGCGGGCGCCATAAGTGAAACTGACGCGCCAGAGGTTGCCCTTGCCGTCGTAGGTTTCCCCCGCAACCGCAACCCAGGTATCCTCGTCGAAATAGATGCGGCGCGTGGTGTAGAGGTGACGCAGACCGTCCTTGATTGTTCCCTCGACGACCCAGACCCGGTGCTTCTCCCAGCGGGTGTGCTCCGGCGCCAGGAACTTCTCCCCAAGCAGGTTTTCCACCGGCTGCTCAAACAGAAACGCGTAATTTGATGCCGGGATCAACATCTCCCGCTTACCCAGCAATTTCCAGTCATAACGCTCGGGAGAGCCGTTCCAGATACCCGCATCGTCGTAGGTCGAGGTGCCTGCCACTGCCGGGTTGGGTGTATCGAATGCCACCGCCGGCGCCAGGCGCACACGCCGCTGGCCGGTGAGGTACTGCCAGGCCTTACGTCCCTTACCGCTGGTGTAATCGGCCCCGGGTTCGTGCACCAGCAGGATTTCTCCGGCCCGGCGCGCCGGTGCCTTGTAGTTGATCCGCAGCTTGGCCCACGGCTTGTCACCGACCTCCTCATCCGGCGTCTCAAAAGCGGGGTAGGTTACCGTGGAGAAGGCGGTCGTGGACAGGATGGGATTGCCATTGGAGCCGACGTAATAAACATCGTAGGTCTGGGAGAAGGGCTCGCCGTAACGCACCATGTGATTCCACAGCACCTCGAGTCCGGACTGGGGGATGGGGAATGGCGTACCCGGTAGGTTACCCTCGATCTTCTGGCCGTCTTCGACCAGGCGCGCATTGGTGGCATTCTTGAGTACGTTCGCGTAGATCCAGTCAGGGGATTCGGCAGTACGCTTGCTGGGATACACGTTTAGCTTGAAACCATGAGGGCCGATTTTCTCGAAAAGTCCCTGGGTGCCTTCGGTCAGAATGTCCGCGTAGTCTCGCCAGTTTTCCCCGTCTACAGCGTAAAGCGGACTCTCGTCGGCGTAGGGATTCACGTAATTATCCGACCCCGGCACAAAATTATCCGGGATGACCAGGTTAGCCGGGTTCCACTCGGGAATACTTCCATCGGCGTTTCCCGCACGTTCGGCGCCCAGCGGGGTGAGATCCTTGCCCAGGCGGGCAGCTTGTTCAGGGGATACTGCGGCGACGCTGGTGAGTGAAAAGCCAAGCATGAATACAGATGCCCAGAGGGCGCTTCGAACTGATCTCATGACAACTCCCGGATTGTAAACGTCGCCGGACTATATATTTTGGCATGCTAGCTGTCAATAAATGAAAACCGATTGCGCCATCAGTGCGTCCAACACAGTAGAAACCCTTGTCACCCCCGGAGAACTGCTTATACTTGCAGCCTTCAACGATAATCCGGATCAACCCGTCATGGCCGATAGCAACGAGTATATACCACCCAAGGTATGGACCTGGGACATGGAGAGCGGCGGCAGGTTCGCCAACATCAACCGCCCCACCGCTGGCGCCACCCACGAAAAAGAGCTGCCGGTGGGCAAGCATCCATTGCAACTTTATTCCCTCGCCACTCCCAACGGGGTCAAGGTCACCGTGCTGCTGGAGGAATTGCTGGAGCTGGGAAAAACAGACGCAGAGTATGACGCCTGGCTGATCAATATCGGCGAAGGGGATCAGTTCAGCAGCGGTTTTGTCGAGATCAACCCGAATTCCAAGATACCCGCCCTGCTGGACCACAGCACCACACCACCCACCCGGGTATTCGAATCCGGAGCGATCCTGGTCTACCTGGCGGAGAAATTCGGTGCCTTCCTGCCAACAGAACCCTCGGCACGGGCGGAGTGCATGTCATGGTTGTTCTGGCAGATGGGCGCCGTGCCCTACCTGGGGGGCGGTTTCGGGCATTTCTACGCCTACGCACCCGAGAAGTACGAGTATCCCATCAACCGCTACACCATGGAGGTCAAGCGCCAGCTGGACGTACTGGATCGCAACCTGGCGTCACGGCAATTCCTGTGCGGCGATGAATACACCATCGCCGATATGGCCAACCACGCCTGGTACGGTGCCCTGGTAGCGGGGAAACTCTACGAGGCCGGCGAGTTTCTCCATGTCGAGTCCTACACCAACGTGGTGCGCTGGACGGAGGAAATCCGCGACCGACCGGCGGTCAAACGCGGCCGCCGCGTCAACCGCGTCTGGGGCGAGGAGGAAAACCAACTGCCTGAACGGCATGATGCCAGCGACTTCGACTGAGCAGGTTTGCGACCTCCCGCAAGCCGCGGATTTTACCGTATCAAACCTCGCAGAGGCGGACGGGGCGCTCCGAGACCGGTTCTCCCGGGACGGCTATCTGCTGCTAAAGCGTGCGGTTTCACCGGCACAATGCGACGCACTGCTCAATGACCTGCTCGGAGTGCTGTCACCCCATATCGGCTTCGACACCAGTACCGGCACCCCTACCCTGGCGGGTGACCCGTTTTACGAAACCGACCCGATCTGGGACGAGGTCTACCCCCGGGTACAGAAACTGGAGTCTTTTCACCGCTTTTTCCACCAGCCGAATATGCTTGAAATCATGAGGCGTATCGCGGGCCGTGAACCCTGGGTATATCCGATTAAAATGGCCCGCATCGCCACACCAAGAATGCTCGGCTATGAAACCCCACCCCACCAGGACGCCTACTCCCACCACGCGGGCCCGACCATGGCGGGCATATGGGTGGCGTTACACGACGTGGATTCCACCATGGGTCGGGTCAAGGTCCTGCCCGGCTCGCACAAAGGTGGCGTCAGGAAAGTGTTCGAGGCGCAGGGTGTCGGCGGTGTGCAGTGCGAGATCTACGACCACGAGACCCTGTGGCACGTGTCGGATTTCGAACAGGGCGACGTGCTGATCTTCAATTCCGCCATGGTCCACAGGGCCGAGCCGAATACCTCGGATTCAAAAGTCAGGCTGAGCGTGGACACGCGGTTCTGCGATTACGGCGCCCCGGTGTTCTCCACCAACCTGGAACCCCACCACGGCTGGCGCATTCAGGGCCTCAACTGGGAAGCCATTTACCGCGACTGGAAAAGCCGGGACGGTCAGTACTACTGGAAGACCTATCCCAACTGTTTTTAACCCCGGGGTTGCACCCGGCCGAAATCCGGAACAGAGATCAGGCGGTCGCCCACGAAAGATCCCATGTAAACCCGTCCTCCCGTGGGTACTGCAATAGTTGCCGCGCCCATCGGCGCCCCGCGGTGCACGAATACTGATTCCGATTCCATGGTCTCGGGATCTATGGCAAAAATCTCGAAACGCGCGCCGCAGGGCTCACTCTGCACTTCGAAACAGGATATTATATTGGCGATACTATCCTGGTGGGTCACGACCCAGAGGCGGCCGTCGCTGCCCCACGCGCTGTTGTCGCCGTTAGCCACGGGCGCGGTGCCTACCACCTCTCCGGTCTCCGAATCTATCTTCCAGACTTCGCCAGTGAAATACATATTGGCAAACACGTGCCGTCCATCCGGGGAAATCTCAATCCCATTGGGCTGGCTGGCCTCAGTGCCGGGGAGTACCCTGAGTCCCGTCTCCCGATTCCAGCGCCACAGATCACCCGTGTTTTTCCCCAGTATCCCCAGTAGCTGCTCCAGCATGTCACCATTGTGGTACATGCGGGTGTAGATCAGGTCACCATTGGACAGACCGACCACATCGTTCACCAAGGTATCGGATGCCGCCGCGACACAACCCCGCCAGGCCAGGCTGGTATCACTCCCCTGACCCAGGACCTCAAACATCTCGATCACCTCACGCCCCCCATGGTTGACCACCAGGTAACGCCAGCGCCCGTCCGCCAACTGGTGCAGGTGCGTGCCGTGTGGACGAAACTTATCCAGCGGAGGGGGAGCACACCCTGCCTCACCCCACTGGGGTTCCGCTGTGTCCACCACACGGTCAGGCGGCGGAAACAACGGCGTAAGCTTCTCGGTCTGTGTATCGAACAGCGATAAGCGGCCAATACCGGCATGCATACCACTGAAATTCGCCAGCAGCAGGTGTCGCCCATCCGGCAGAGCGGCAATATCCTCGGGGGTCTGCATGTCGCACAGCGGGCGGATATCGCCGATCACCTCGCAGCCGCTGATATGCATCTCGTCGTCGACACAGGCCGCCAACGACAGGGTAACGAGCAATGCGAGCAGGTGCTTATGCATGAAGAGTCCTGTAATAAACCAACAAAATTGATGTCCGGCATCCTACATGGCCAGGCGATCGGTTTCCAACCAACGCGCAGGGTACAATAGTTAAGACCAGGAACCACGAATCCATATTGCGGCTGACTGCGGACTTACCTAACATTGCAAGCATGCAAGTAAATAAGCCATGGCATGCCCTGTGGGCCCGATGCGGCTACCCCGCGTGCATGGTCTTTGCCATGTCCGGTGCAGTAATGGCGCTGAAAATCGGCATCCATCCCCTGGCGATCTATGCAGTGGTCAGCGGCCTGACCCTGCTGTTTGTCTGGTTTGGCGAATACACCAGACCGTTCCAGCGCGCCTGGTACCCCACCTGGCGCGACAACTACGGCCCCGATACCACCCTGTTTATACTCAATAATTTCCTGTTACAAAGCCCGACAATTCAGTTGCTTATCGCGGGTGCCGCGATAAGCCTGGCGGGTGGCGGTTTCGCCGTCTGGCCACACCACTGGCCCCTGTGGATCCAGGTACCCATCGGCCTGGTGATCGCCGAGTTCGGCAGCTACTGGTGGCATCGCGCCACCCATGAAGTGCCCTGGCTGTGGAAGTTCCACGAGTTGCATCACAGCCCGCAGCGGCTCTACTGGCTGAATGCCACCCGCTTTCACTACGTGGATGTCACGCTGCTGCAGGTCTGCGCCGTAACGCCGCTGTTACTGCTGGGCGCGGGAGAAGTGGTGGTGCTGTTCGTTACCCTGTTTTCAATTTTTCACGGCTACTGGCAGCACGGTAATACCGAGCAGAACCTGGGGCCACTTAACTTCATTTTCTCCAACGCCGAGCTCCACCGCTGGCATCACAATGAGCAACCCCGCCTGTCCAACAACAACTACGGCAGTAACCTGATCGTCTGGGACCTGGTATTCAAAAGCTTTTTCTGGCCCGAGAGAGGGTACGGCAAACGAGAAGGCACAGTGATTACCACCATCGGCGTCGACGATGTCACCTATCCCGGGAAACTGGGGCAACAACTGTTATTTCCGTTTCGTAGAAGCGTGACGTCAGGCGATTAACCATCAGGATGAGACACTGCCGGGGATGGCTGATTTTTTCTTCAGTGAAATGCCGCAAATCCAGGCCCCCGCGAGGACCAGCGCCAGGGTACCTGTATTGGTGAGCGAAAGCAGTTCTCCGTCAAAACCCAACAATGTCGCCAGGCTGATGCCCAGGCCCGCCATAGTGGCACCCACAACCAGGCGCTGTGCCGAGGGCACTGGGGCATTTTGAGGACGTCCTGACCGCTCCAGGGGTGACAGCAACAGTGCACAGGGGACGAGCAGCAGCGTTAATACGCCCAGCCAGATCGGGCGAGTCCACCACCACTGCGCAGACCCCGGCGCCATGCCCATGCCGAAACCGCCCGCCATCCAGGCACCCGCGAGTACCAGCAGCAGGATGGTCATATGCCAGAGGTAAATGGTCATGATCATGGTGTTGATAATTACCGTGCAGGTCCAGGCCCTGAGTCCCGTCAGAAACCGCTGCATGGGTTTTTCGACGGCAAGCAACAGACCGAACTGGGATAAACCGAGGGCGATCAGCGTGATCTTGGGCGGCAGGGTATTACTGACCTCCTCGCCGGGTGAACCGGCCATGGCGATGGGGTAGGGTCCGAACCCAATAAGCGATACAAAGAGTCCAAAAGAGGCCACCGCCAGGCCCACCAGCAGGAGAGGGCTTCCGATTCGCCCATCCCGCCAGGCAAACCCCAGGTGGTGCATGGCGAGCCAGACCCAGAAGTAGTTGCTCCAGCCGAAAAAGGTCAGCTCCAGCTGGAAAAAAGCGAAGTCCACAAAGATTGCCAGAAGCATGTAAGCCGCAAGGGAGGCAAAACCCCAGCGTCGCCAAAGGGCGTAACTGGCCGGCGCCAGCAGCACGATCATGGTGTAAATGGCCAGGAACCAGGTCGGCACCAACGCCGTGCGCGACACGAAGCGGATCGTACTCTCCGCCGCACCGGCGAGTTGCATCAACAGTGACACCACTGCCCACACCAGCACCAGTAATAGTAATGGTGTCAGCAGCCGGTGCAGCCGCCCGGTCAACCACTGTGCGTAACCCAGGTGTTTATCGCGGGCGCTTTCCAGGGATATCGCGTTCGAGTAACCACCGACAATAAAAAAGATGGGCATCACCTGAAACAGCCAGGTCAACCATGCGGTCCAGGGTACGCTTTCCAATGCCAGTAGAGGGCGCAGGGTCTGAGTGTCTGCATCCCACTCAGCAGTCGTGATCAACCAGTGACCGGTGATTACGAAGAGAATGGATACCGCACGCAGGAAATCCACGTAGCGGTTTCTCTCTTGTGGTGTTGCTGCGGCGATCTCACTCGCCTGCGACCAGATCCCCATGAAGACTCCTCCCACCAGATCACCAGTGGTGTACCAAGTATCCCAGCCACGTGAGCCATGGCAAAGGGCGGCCAGCTGATATCGGTAAATAAAGCCTGCCCTGATCTCACCTCCAGCGCAATCTTTATCAAGGCCAGAAAGGCGACAATTAACACGACAGGTGAACGTATGCGCCGCCAGTACAGGTAAAGCAAGGTCCCGAACAGCGTATTCAGGACGCCGGACAGCCCGCAGTAACGCTGCAGGTCACTCCAGGGTGATAACAGCAGTAGATCAACGCACACCGTACCGACAGCAAGGCTCAACCACAAAAGGTTGCGGGAGTGCCTTTCAATAAACGATGCAAGCAGTAGCAGCGCACCGATATTCCACACCAGGTGATCACTGTCCACGTGGATCCAGTGGGCCGTAACCAGCCCAATGGGCATACCCTGCTGCAGATGACGGCTATCAAAATACAGCAGCTCATGCCATGCCGGCGGCAACGTCATCAGCAGCAGGCTGAAGGCAGCGAGCAGCAGTGAAATAATCGGTAGACGTTTCATGCCCGACGCCTGCCTCGGCTGTTTCGCAGTTCAAGCAACAACAGAGGAAGCAGTAACAGCAACATCCAGGGTCCAAGTGCACCGCCACCGCTTTTGGGGTAGGCGCGATTGCTGTTAAAAGCCGGCTGTGCCACATCCTGGCGGTGACTGCGTACCGCGCTTGACGCCCGTTGCTCGCGCGCCGCCCGCTCATCGCTCACCCGCCCGGCGTTATTGCGTTCAATGCCGTACTGCTCGAACAGCTCCTCGCGCACAACGACCATGGAGGTATAAGGCGTTACCAGTCCATACTCCACTGCCAGGTCGACAACGGCCTGTTCGCTATCACTGTCCTGGCCGAGATAGTCCATGCGGTTCTGCAGGTCCTCGATACTGGCAAAAGCCCACAAACGCTCCACTTCGGGGTACAGGGTACTCTGGGCGGGGAAATCGACACGTGTGCCGTATTCCCGGTTTTCACCAGCGACTTTACCGCTGATCCGGACATTCGCGGGGCCATCACCCCAATAGTGGCCGAAGACAATCAATTGCTGGCCTCGATAGAGGGAGCCGATCTTTGCCGGCGTGAGGTCCCGCACCTTAACCCCCTTCACCTTGATATCGATATCCCGATAGGCCTGGTGGCTAAGCTTGTCAGCCGTCTGCATCAGGCGACCTGCGATATCGTCGCTGTTGGAGATATTCATGGCAAAGCCGTTGGATACCCTGCTCATGCCCTCCAGCAGCGGTCGATTGGCGCTGTTGCCCATGACGAAGCTGAACAGGCGCACATCGTGTTTCTCCAGCAGGGAAAGGAAATCCTTTTTCTCTGTGATCCCCACATTGGCGACACCATCCGTGACCAGGACGACGGCACTGGGCCGGTCCGCATCCAGCCCGAGAAAACCCCGCTGCAGGCCCGCGTAGAGATTGGTGCCACCCTCCGGGTTGATGCCTTCCAGTCGCCGGGTGTAGTGGTCGATATTCTGTTGGTTAACCGGCGTATATCCTTTGGTAAGCTCTCGTGCACGATTATTGAACAACACAATACGGAACCGGTCATCGGGATTCAGTTTGGCGAGGCCCTGCCTGACACCTTCTACCAGGCTGTGGTACTTGCCCTGCATGGAGCCGGAGAAATCCAGCACAAATACCCAGTCGCGCCCGCCCTGGATAGCTGACAGATCATCCCCGGGGGTTACGGTCATCATGAAAGTGCCGCGGTCGCTGCCAGGGGCCCTGTGCGCAATCATGTCGACAGCACCGGGCAGGCCCCGCTGGTGCCGCCAGTACACCACGATATCCTGGTCCAGGCGGTAGGCGCTTTCACCAGTCTCCGACTGACCGGCCTTGAATGAGACATCCCAGGTCTGCTCATCCTCCCTGACAACTGCAGCCTGCGGGTGCTGCGGCAGACGGAATTCCTCCACGGGATAAGAAGAGCGCATCCGCAACTTGAAACTGAAGGCTTCCTGCACCACCTCCTCGTAATTCCAGAAGGCCAGCCGCTCTTCATCCACCCCGCCCTCTTCCAGCGGATAGACGTAACGGCCGATACCCAGGTCAACGTGCACCGGCTGGATATACACCAGGCGAATGCGGACATCATCCTGGGCCCGCACAGGATAGACCCGGCTGTCGAAGGAGCGATACGCCTCCTGCTCGACCAGCGCCACTTCCCGGCCCTGGGCTTGCTCCTGCTGGTAAATTTCCCGGCCCCGTTCCTTCTCTACCACCTCGCCTGTCACCGGCTTGTTATCGATCCAATAAGTGAACTCACCCACTGCAGCATCCTCCGGTACCGGAAAGGAGTAGATCGCTTCCAGCACCTGGTTGTGCGGGTTGAAAAAGTGCTGCTCGATAGTGGTAACGGCGTAGCCATCCTCGATAACAACATTCACGTGATGCTGCCGGATCTGCAGCGTCGGAAGATCTGCGCCGGCCGGCGTCATCAGGCCCGCTGCCTGTGCACCCTGGTTAATGCAAAGCGCGGCCGTCACCGCCGCTAAACCGAATCTGAAGCTTTTCCATAAACTGGACATAGTGGACTCCTCGTGTTGACCGGATACCAGTATCCGCAGGGAATTATTTAATGCACCCTATAAGAAAAAAGTTCTACAATATGAATCCTAAAGTATTATATTGTGCTACTTTTTGGAGATTCTGATGAGCCAGACCCCCATACTGCTGAATACCCTGAAGCGCGAACTCAAGGCACAGGGCATCACTTACGCCCAGGTCGCAAGCAACCTGGGGCTATCCGAGAGCAGTATCAAGCGGCTGTTTGCCAGTTCGAACCTGTCACTGGCACGGCTCGAACAACTGTGCCAGTTGGTGGGACTGGAAATCTCCGACCTGGTGCAGAAAATGGGGGAGGACCGGAAGAAAATCGACCAGCTGACAGTGGAACAGGAGCGCGAGGTGGCTGAGAATCCCAGACTGCTGCTGGTAGCAATCTGTGTACTCAATCACTGGACCTACGACGAGATCCTCGACGCTTATGAACTGGACGAATATGAATCCGTGCAACTGCTGGCAAAGCTGGATCGACTCAAGATAATCGAGTTACTGCCACTCAACCGCTTCAGGGTCATTGTGGCAAATGACTTCCGCTGGATCGCGAATGGCCCGATACAGGATTTTTTCCGCCGGGAAGTGCAACAGGATTTCATGCACTCATCTTTTACCGGGGCCGGGGAAAAGCTCCTCTTTCTCAATGGCATGCTATCCCGTGGTTCCAATGCCACCATCATCAAAAAAATGGAACGCCTGATGGCGGAATTCAATGAGCTGCACGAGGACGATACGGGGCTGCCACTGGAGGAACGCTTCGGCACCAGCATCATGGTGGCCCTGCGCCCGTGGGAGTTCAGTTACTTCCGCGAATTGCGCCGCGATCCGGATAGGAAAGTATTCACCTGACCACCGCCAACCAGCGGCCCTCAGGAACCCGGAAAGCGGACAAAGGTTTCCACCATCATCTGCGCCAGGGCATCGGGACCCGGCCGTTCTCCCTCCAGCACTGCGCGCCTGCGCAGTGCCTGCTCCAGGGTGTCTATTATCTGGTCGATGGTGAGATCGTCACTGCCCTGCTCCCAGGTAGCGCGTTCAGCTTCGTCCTTGAAACAATAACCTTTCCAGGATATCGAGTAGCGAATCTTCGACCAGGTATACTCCGCCAGGCGCTCCCCGCCCTCCGTTAGGCCCCAGCGTTGGTCGCCAAGGTGAACGAGGCGCGTATGTTGGCCAATGACCGGCAGGTCCGACAGTGTTTGCGCCACCCGCTCCACCCCGTGAAATACTTTGTCGGTATCGATCAGTATGGCGGAATTGTGCCGGGCCGGAATTGCCTTGCGCGGGCCCGAAGGACCAGAGGGGTAAAAGGTAAATGCACCCCCCTCTGCGGCGCCAAACCAGGATACGCAGGTCAGGATGGGTATCCGCCAGCGTTCGAACAGCCCCGAATGCAGCATGCATACCAGCAACCACTGGGGCGCATTCATACGGTTGGCACCGCGAAATTCCGGTACATCGGTGTGTATCGCCAGTTCCTGACCCGGTACCAGCAGGTTGGCGTAAACAATAGCCGGCAAAATCTCCTCGCAGCCGGAAATTTTACGTGCGGTGGCCTGCATCAGCGGATGCTCCATGAAGGGTTGGATCCCCTCCGCCCGGACGTCACTGCCGTAGGCGTAGGTTTCGCGAAAGTAGTTGGTACGACTGGCCGCCGTCTCGGCGTCATCGCGATTACCGTGCCCGTCCAGTCCCTGCTCCAGGTAGTACAGGCCCACGTCGAAGCGCTGCGGCAGTGTCTCTCCCAGACCCTCACTGGTAGCCTCGTCGGCATAGGTACCAAAGCTGCCGAAGGATTCAGCGATACGGATCATATCGTTCGCATCGGCAGCCTCCAGGAACGGGTCCATGTGCAGGTAGTCGGCAGCCATAAGTTGTGCTCCACGCCGGGTATTGGGTGGGAGTTAACCATGCCGTGATGGTAGATACAATCGGCGAGCTCTGGTCCTGAGGGTCAGAGCCTTATTGGCGAGGTCATTGTCTTTCACCGGCCACATCCGTCACCTGAGACTGACAAAGGCGCGGTAACGAGCATAAGGGAATTCCTGCCAGGAAGGCATATTCTGGCAAGTTCAATCTGCGGGTAAGCACTGAATTGCATGAGTCGATATCTGTCAGGGCAGCCGCAGAAAACAAAAGCATCAATCAGTGCGTGAGTTGGCCCGGGCTCAATCCCACCAGATCGGCGAGCACGGCGTCAAACAGCCGTACTAGTGCGCGTTCATTGGACTGGTTTCCAGGTGGCAGATAAGAAGTTCGGTCCCGCCCGAGGCGAAATTACTGTAGTCCCTTGCCATGGCCTGTCCCGCGCTGGAATTGAGGCTGTTCTGGAGTTCCTCGGCTGAATCGAACCCGAGTTGCAGCACCATGTGGAATCCGGACACACCCTCTACCGCGCCCACCACCCGGTTAACGCGAATATCCTGCAGACCCGGTAGAAGAGCTGCCAGCGGGAAGTGTTCCTGCTCAAAATAGCGATCAAATTCTGCCGCATCAAGCGGCTTTCCGAACAGTACCAGTAAACCGATCACGGGTATTACAGCGCGCCGACGATTACATCCAGCCGGCGCCTGTCACCTCACACTTTACTCACATGGGTTTCGGTGATGTTCGGATACTCCACCATGCCGTGAACAGGCGAGTAATGCACCAGATTCTCGATCTCCTTTAATTGCGCATCGCTGATGTCGCCCTTCACGCGGACCTCCGTGGTGATTTTCGGCATACACGATGCGTGGTCCTCAGGCCCTCTCACCTCGAACAGCACACTCGGGTCGATGTCACTGTGGACATCGATTTCCAGCCCCTCGAGGTTGATATTGTGCCGCGGTGCGTTCAGGGCAATGCTGTTCACCAGGCAGGCCGCCACGGCGCCCAGCGCCATTTCCACCGGCTCGACCCTGTCAGTAGGCCCGACGAAACCGACGGCTTCTTCAACCTCTCGCCATGCCCCATAGGGGATTGTGTAATGTCGGGTCTGCCTGTCGATATGCTGGTCTCCCAGCTTGTAGGGTCCGATATGGACCGTACTGCGCCCTGAGTGTCCTTCCCAGACACCTTTTGCTTCCAAACCCAGTACGACGGGATTCTCTTTCAATGCAGACCGGAATGCTTCCAATTTGTCCAGGTCCATACCGTTAATGACTTGTTCCATGCGACCACCCTCACCTGTAGATACAGTTGTCGGTCGAGTTGTTCGACCGATCCGGAGCCCGGGTCGCCCACAATACCGCCAGGTTGAACAACCCGGGGGCAGGTTTGACACTGCTACATTCCGGAAGTTCCGGTGAGTGCGATGAATTTAGCTCGCCAGGTGAGCTGCAATCATCACCACCAACACCAGGTTACTCAGCATTGCAATGGCGTAAAAGTAGGAGCGCGGGCTGGGATTCTTCTCCGTAGATATCGCGTAATAAAGCGCCATGTGAATCAAGCGGGCGATAGCGAAGGTCCACAGGGTCGCCGCCAACTGGCCCGGGCTCAATCCCACCAGGACGGCGAGCACGGCGGCAAACAGCATCATCGGTGCATTTTCCAGGGAGTTCTGGAAAGTCCGGTGACTGCGGAACACAAATGACTCGTGGCCGAGATTTTCGCTCACCACCCCGGGCACATATTGCGTCTGTTTACGATGTGCGCCCGTGGCTATCAGGGTCTGCAGTAGCAGGGTGAAAACAATAAACAGGAAGGCCCAGAAACTCAGAATATATTGATCAAGCATGATGTTGTCCTCACTGACGACAGTAAATTTGCAATTGCAGCCAATACTATAGACATTATAAGTATTATGCAATTATATTGTGCACAATATATATTGAAGCAATCTGCATCGCCCATAAGCCCCCTACTCCTGCAACGCCTCCAGCAACTCCTGGCAGAGTTGCCGCAACTGCTGGCCCTTTTTGGCGGGCAGGCCGATGCTGCAGGCCAGTTTCTGCGGAATTTCCCTGGCCCTGTCCCTCAGCGCCAGGCCGGCAGGCGTAACGGTGATAATCCGCGCCCGCTCATCGGTTTCGCTGCGCCGGCGGTCAACCAGGCCTTTGCTCTCCAGGCGTTTGAGCAGCGGCGTGAGGGTGCCCGAGTCCAGCCCCAACCTCTCGCCGAGTTCCTTCACGTTGAGGCTCGAGTCCTCCCACAGCACCATCAGTACGACGTACTGCAAATAGGTGAGATCGAGATCTTCCAGCAGTGGGCGGTAGGCGCGAACCAGTGCATTGGCAGCGCTATAGAGCGGAAAACAAATCTGGTTTTCAAGCAATAGCTGGGGAGGATTCTTGCTGGCTGGGCTCATCGGCTTACTATCGATACAATTTAATTGCGCACAATTTACCTATTTTCAACATTCCTTACAAGCAAAAGACAAAAAAATAGTGCATTTTTATATTGTGCGCTATATACTTGCGCTCCACTTTAATTCCCCCCAGGAGGAAGACCTCAATGAGCAGGAATCGCGAACTGGATATCATCGTTTATGGCGCTACCGGCTACACCGGCAAGCTGGTGGCCGAGTATTTCAATGCCCGTTACGGGGCAAACGGCGAGGTGTCCTGGGCCATTGCGGGGCGCAATCTCGACAAGCTCCAGGCGGTGCGGGAGGAACTGGCGCTGCCGGCGGACCTGCCCCTGGTACAGGCGGATGGCAATGACCCGGCGTCACTGAAGGACATGGTTGAACGGGCACAGGTTGTGCTGACCACCGTGGGACCCTACCAGCTTTACGGCAGTGAACTGGTGGCGGCCTGTGCACAAGCGGGCACTGATTACGTTGACCTGTGCGGTGAGCCTACCTGGATGAAACAAATGATCGAGGAACACCAGGCCACCGCCGAGGCAAGTGGTGCCCGCATCGTATTTTCCTGCGGGTTCGATTCCATCCCCTTCGACCTGGGGGTTTTCTACCTGCAAAACGCTGCGCAGGAGACCCTTGGCGGTGCACTATCGAGAGTCAGGGGGCGCGTGCGCGGCATGAAGGGCACCTGGTCCGGTGGGACCCTGGCCAGCTTCAAGACCACCATGGCCGCGGCGGCCGAGAATCCGGAGTTAATTGCATCGCTGATCAACCCCTTTGCCCTGACGCCGGGCTTTACCGGAGCCGAGCAGCCCACCGGAGCCGAGCCACTGTATGACGAGGTCGTCGGGAGCTGGGTCGCGCCATTTGTCATGGCGACCATCAATACCAAGAACATTCATCGCTCCAA
>JAACFI010000544.1 GCA_009937575.1 Haliea sp. | reverse complement strand
AACTGGCGGAAGCCGCCAACGTGCTGGCAAGCCAGGACCAGGCGATCCAGCTGCGCTACCTGCAGACCCTGGTGGAAATCGCCGGCGACAAGAGTTCCACCATCGTTTTCCCGGTGCCGATTGATCTTATGGAGAAGCTGAAGTCTTGATTGCAGCATTGCGGAGGTAGATTGGCTGCCTCATCTGCCATCGCGGATTAACAAACCATCAATCGCCATTCCGTAATCGCAGTCCTCCCCGGTCCAGCGGGTGACGCAGGTCGTTGGATCTACTTCCGGCGCTATGGTGTTGAGGATGTCGGAAAACGATTCCGCGGAATCTTTTTCTTTATCATTTCCGTCCACACGATTCGCCAGTACCTCTTCCTGCTCCCCCTCGGCGACTATCATCCACCTGCTCCACGTGGCTAGCGGTGCCGTAGTGGGCGATGTACAGCAGATAGTCTTCGTTTTCCGGTGTAGCGGCCTGGGTCATGGCGCGCACCGTAATGTCGCTGCACCAGCCCTTGCGGCGATCGAACTCGGCGATGAGTTTGAGCAGTCGGCCGAGAATTTCGACGTTATCGTCAAAAGAGGGCACTGATGGGAGGGCAAGGTTAGTCATGGCACCGGGCCTGATATGCTGTATAAATATACAGTATATTTTAGCTCACCCATATTCGCACGCCAAGCTTTTGATGCCTTGATTACAGGGTTTTTGCCAGAGACGGGGCAGGCTATAGGAGGGAGTGAAATATAAAGCCGTTCGCAGTCATGTTGCGGCCCCGCCTCTGTGCTTTCTGGGTAAAAAGCACAATATCAGCCTAGCACGATGAACACTCCTTGCACCTGAGAGCCTGTAAAACTGTGATCGCATTCACAAGTTATGCAGAGAAATGCACTTTTGGCATCACGACGGAAGGGAGCAGGCCCCGCTTTTTTTCGGGATTCCTTTGCCATCTTTGAAAGAGTCGCGATCGCCCGCTTTTTTATTTGCACTGCCCTTGGGCCATGGGCGATAGACGTGATTCTGCTTGTAGGCGCTTTCAGACACCTCTATGTACACATTCTCGTTTTCAGTAGTCACAATGCCCCCTATGACCGACTACACAGTCGAATAGATCCCAGACTGCCGCCCCGGAGAAACCGATCAGTAAGGCCAGCAGACCCCCGCAACAAATCCCGCTGAAATGCCCAGGGCAATACCCAACCACAGGGTTAGCTGAGCGACAGCGGTTTGATGTGGTTCCATTAATTGCTCTTCGTCCATGGCCCGACAATAGCTTACCGGACACCGTTAACCTATACGGCGCAGGTACCCATATGAGGTATTGGTCGGGATGATGAGATAGAAAAAAAAGGGGGGTGAGGACGTTTTTCAGGATAAACGAGTCATCGATATGTTCCTGCTTGTGCTGCCCTTTAACTCGCCGGGCAAGCCGTGTTGCTCTTGAACATGGGCCATGCAGACGCTCGCGACTGCCCGTGATACCAGTTCGTCGAGAGCTTTGCCAGTGATGCTCTCGCAATCAAATGACAATCTGCCTTCCTGGATAAGGGCCATCATCGCGATGAGTTCTTTGCCGTCCAGGTGGATTGTGGCACCACTTGCGTTGTAATCGAGCAATTTCATACAAGCTTCCTCCTTCCACAGCGGGGCGTGTTACCGCCCGCCTGAGAAAGTTGTAACAGGAGTTGACCTGTAAGCGAACTAAAAACTGGACAAAACTAAAGAAACTCGTCCTGGCCCGAAATAACCACAATTAATATAGGCTTTTTGTTGGCCCGTGACCTGTATCAATTTTCTCGCTGCCTGCGTTTGTTAATTTAGTTATGCAAGATATTTGGTTTATCGGTGGGGAGTAATATTGACTTACCTTAGATATAGCTTACTTCTGCTGTGCATATTTGCCCTGAGTGCCTGTAAACATCCTCTGGCGATTGAGGGAGAGGGCGATATTGTCGACATAAACGGCTCCGGACGTGGCTGCACGCTTGAACAATTCCGGGCTGCCGATAAAGCCTGTACGGAAAATGAGGTTACAGGTAGCTATGACGTGAATTACAAGGCAGAACCCCGGCCGGGGTGGCGTTTTGTACGATGGACTGGTCCGTGTGCACCTGTTTCAGATTTCCAGCACTGCCGCCTGAATATACCCGAGTCCGGCGTCGAATGGTGGGACGAAGTCCACGGGGATACCGAAATACCGCCAAGTACTGCCATATTTCAACGAGTCGTTGGTAACAGCGGATATCTGCTTGCCGGGACGCCTGTTGCCGGGGTGACGTATGAGACACTAACCCAGCGGGGTGTTACCGGTGTGGACGGCAGTTTTCAATATGAAGAAGGTGAGACCATTCGCTTCAAGATTGGTGCTACCTACCTCGGCGAGGTGACGGGAAAAGAGGAGGTGACGCCCTTTGATCTCGCGAATTCCCCGGTTGTCACAGGTGGTGATATCGGGTGGGCGTTACTGGAAGACGAGGACCCGTTTCAAACTGTCGTCAATCTTACAGTGTTGCTGCACAGCCTCGATCACGACGCAGACCCGGGCAGTCGCATTGAAATCCGGGCCTGTGCGGCAGAGCTGTTGGCCAAAGTTAAACTGGATCTGCGCTGGCGGGCGACCGGCTTGGTATTTGCCGTGGATCCCGAGGGTGAAAGTATCTACGTGGCCCAGGACTGGGAGACATTTCAGAGTGATCCCACCCTACGGCATATTCTGGGAATAGCTGACAGGAAGAACTGCTTCAGTACGCCACACGGGGTAGTCCAGCCCGGAATGGCAATCGGAAATCTCTACGTGACATTGGGAATCGATCCCCGTATATACGGACTCTCTTTCAAACGGGAGGAGAACCAGGAGGATATCTCCACAGATCGTTTTGAGTACGATCACAATGGTAACGCGACCCTGCATGAAACCAGCGACTTCGGAGGTGCCTATGAAACATCGGAATACAATGCCGATGGCAGGGTAATCCGGCATGAGCAGCACGCCGACCAGTTTAACCACCACCGGGTTGAAACCTGGCGGTATGACGAAGACGGCAACCTGATTGAGTCTGAAATAACTGGTACCGACGG
>JAACFI010000543.1 GCA_009937575.1 Haliea sp. | reverse complement strand
CGCTGTCATCGCGTGAGTACCGGGTTTGTTTCTCTTAGGATCTCAATAGCTGGAGGTAATCGATGCGACCGAACATCTTGTTGATTATGACGGATCAGCACCGGGCTGATCATGTCGGTTTCGGGGGCAATCAGCAGGTGAGGACGCCTAATCTTGATCGCTTGGCTGGAGAGTCCAGAGTGTTTGACCGGGCATATGTGGCGAATCCCATTTGTATGCCAAACCGGTGTTCTATTCTAACGGGGCGCATGCCGACCTCCCACGGGGTACTCTTCAATGATCGCTCCCTGCCACCAAACACTAATACCTTTGTTAAGTTATTGGCAAAGAACGGTTATCACACTGGACTGGTGGGCAAGGCACATATCCAGTACGGCATGAGTCGGTTTACTGCGCTGCCTATGGAAAAGGAACCCGCTTACACCGATGTGTTCGAAGAAGGTTGGGACACCCTTGAACACCCGGATCGCTATCTGCACCAAGCACCGGTAATCGACGACTTTTATGGCTTCAAGCAGGCAGAGTTTTCAATCGGCCATGGTGATTCGGTTGGCGGCCACCATTACCTTTGGGCGCGGGACAAGGGTGCCAGTCACGAGGAATTGACCAGCCGCGAGCCGCTTAAGAAGTCCGAAAGCTGGTGGCAAGTTCGTCAACCTTCGTTACCCGAAGAGTATTATTCCACGACCTTTATCTCTGAACGATCTGCCGCGTTTATCGCCGAGCAGTCGAATGAACAGCCGTGGTTCCTGCAATGCTCCTTTCCCGACCCCCATCACCCCTTTACGCCGCCGGGAAAGTGGTGGGATGCCTATGACCCTGCTGACATGCAGCTTCCGGACAGTTTCACGCAGCCGCTGGGAGAAGTACCTGCGCACCTGAAGCTGTTTCATTCGTTCGATGCGCGCGGCAATCCCGTCCAGATGTTCGGGATCAATGAAACCCAGTTGAAAGAAGCCCTTGCTGCCCAGTACGGCATGATCGAGATGATCGATGAAGGTATCGGACAGGTACTGCAAACGCTTGAAGCCAGCGGCCAGGCTGACAACACCTACGTTATCTTCACCAGTGATCACGGCGACATGTTTGGCGATCATGGTTTGATGCTTAAGGGCGTGATGCATTATGAGGGCTGTATCCGGGTACCCATGACAGTGAAAGGTCCTCAGATCGATGCGGCCAGAAGCAACTCTCTGGTCTCCAGTCTTGATCTTGCCCAGACGGTATTGGAGCTAACCGGGCTGGAAGAGTTTGATCATATGCAGGGGGTTAGCATGGTCCCGGTACTCTCTGACCCCGCGACGAGCGTACGGGATCAGGTATTTATAGAAGAAGACCTGCCCATGAATGAGCATGTGGCCAGAGTGCCTCACAAAGTTCGCACTCTGGTCACCGCAACCCATCGCACCACGCTCTATTCCAGCGGCGAAAAAGAGGTTTATCTGGCCATGCTGGAACCGGCATCCGAAGAAGTGCGTCAAGCCAGCGATCGGCTGGCACTGGCGATGTTAAATGCCACGGATCTGTCACGGCTGAACAGACAATAGAAGTTTAGCCGCTCCGATCTCCTCTTACTCCTCTGCCACTCGCAAACATTTACTTCGATTAACAAACAGAAACACAAACGCTGCAAACAGCAGTCCATGCCCTACTACACCAGGGATCATGGATATCATGAGGCAAGCGATAACCATACAAATATGAAATGTCGAGAGAAGCCCCAGGCCCAAAGCTAAACTCGATTCGTTGTCGCTGTACTTTAAGAACCAGACAATGCTTGCCGCCGCCGACAGGGCTGCAAAACCATAAAGAACAAGCCCCCCGTGTGTCGACGCATCAAATTCCTCTAACCGGAAAGGAAGAAAGACTAACCTGGCTGATGTCAGCCCTTCCAGAACCAGATTCAATCCCAATACTGTAAACAGAGCTTTTCTCATACTCCTCGTTCCTTTTTTCATGATTTCATTGCGAGCTTTGGAGGTCTCTGACTATCTACCCGCAACGCTATTTGGTACGTAATGAATAGGCGAGGACCAGGCACGCTCCTGGATCGTACGAGGAAGATCCGGGCGTGGCGCTACGCCAGCGCGAATTGCATCCCAGGTTGACCAGCGACAGGTTGGATTCTCGATGACACGCGCATAGTAAAAAGCGCGTTGTTCCGGCCTGAACTCTGGATCACGCCACAACGCAGATAGTTGAGCTGATCCTGTTCCCGCGTTGATCGAACAATCACTGATATCCACCTTTGCACCATTGTCAGGACAACGGTCTGTTCCCAAATTCTCGTGAGTCCCGTCTGCGTCAACCCAGCCTTTCACGATTTGTAAACGCTGCAACGGGGCACTTTCCGGGTCTGCTAACGCCATAACAATAAATCCCGGCACAGAAAACTTGTCGACCTGTTTGTCATTAGTGGAATTAGCTGGCGAGAGTGTCCCTCCCATGGGGACGCCTTGAGCATACGCTCGCTCGATACCATCGGCCGCTGTAAGCATGCTTTCATCAAATCCATAACCTCCAAACAGACGTATCTTCATCCGGGGTCCTGAGGTCGCAAACACTTCCTTTCTTCGAAACGCGCTATAAAGTGATTCCCTGGTGTTTTCTTCTGCCCATGCCGCGGCTAATCCTGAGGCACCGAACGTAGGGTTTGCACCGTCTGCATAAATGCTGCCGTTAATTCTAGTTCGCGAACCACCACGCCCCATTAACTTCATGGCCTGGTAGCCAACCTCCGCGGCTACACCTGTTTGCGGCACGGAACCTCTCTGTTCTGCCGTGCCTGACAGCAGACCCAACTTTGAACTGAAGTCTTGCTCGTCAACTTCACTCGCACCTGTATGCGTATCGCTTGAGCCGATAAACCCAAACTGATACGGGTTCGTCATACCCGCTTGCTCCAATGCTATGCCGTTTAGCAATGCGTCACGCACGTAAGATCCTTCAAGCTGACTTAGGACGTTAGTCCCCACTCGATAAGGCATGATTTCAAAACCTGCCCACTCATCTCTCGTCGACAGAACCGGGTGGGTTTCCGATGTGCCCTTTATCTGAGTAATCTCAACAATAGGTTCATTTCGGATGCGCTGCTTCGCATAATCGTCATCCAGTGGATTTCCAGCCCAGTCTTCGAGTTTAAACATCTGGCCGTTGGAGCCATTAGAGTTATGAGGTATCGCCATACTTTCTACCCCTTTTTCTCTGACCTCATCCATCCACTGCCAAAGGTCCTCCGGGTTAACGGAGTGATAAACAGAAAACGGCTCACGCGGCAGTCGCTCCGTCCCTTCAAAAACAACGTTTCTGTGCAGGTTGCCAGCATCTTGCGAGAACGGGGTATATTCATATGCGGCAAACGTCGTGAAGTTACCGGGGTCGTTAAACCGGTCTGCTGCATCAATCGTGTCACTCCATGAACTGCGTACGACGCCGAGCACTTCGTTACGATCCAACTCACCCGTGGCCATCTGCCCAATGGCGTCAGCCAAGAAAGAGCCGAACGCCCTAAATCGATTCAACAAGCCGAATAGACCAACATCCCTGTTTTCAGGCGCGTTGAGATCATGCAGCGGCTTTGCGACTTCATTCTTTGAAAATTCTGTCGTCGTATCGGCGGCCGCTTTCACCACCCCCATAAACATCGCATGATCCGTCACAGCATAGAAATCCAGCGGGCGCGATAGCTGCATTTCAAAACCAGCGGGGTGAGCAATCGCTTCACCCTTCGCGTACCGATAGGCATCGTAAGGCGTGGCGATCGTGCCCATAGAAAAAGCATCCAATGAGTACGCGGTATGCACATGCAAGTCGCCAAAATACGCTTTCCGTTCTGCAGTTGTTCCAGTCGGTTTGCTACTTGTGTCGGAGGACGGTTGTCGTTCGCGCAAGAGGAGTTCGGTGTCTGTCTGAAAAACTTTTACACCCCAAGGCAAACGCGAGTTGTCAGATGGAGTATCAAATTCAGCAGTAGCGGCAATGACGCGTTCATTGGCGTGCATGTCCTCAGGAAAGCTCAACGTCTCGTTAGAGGAATCATCAGAACACGAGACTAGAGCAAGCCCCATGAAAATCACGTACAAATGTTTGAGCGTCTTAACCAGCAGGCCAGTAAGTGTGTCATTCACGGACGTCCACCTTTTGACGTCTGAACCTTGTCAACAACTCGCAACAAGGAAGCGGCGATTTCAACGGGAACCTCCTCTTGCAGAAAATGGCCCCCTTGTGTTTCGGTGACGGGCGCCTCTGGGAAAAACCGCTTCATTGCAGGTAGGCCTAGTGCCAAAATCGGATCTCTCATTCCCCAGACAATCTCGGCGGGGATATCCAGACCCTGGACATAGTTCCCAATCGTTCTCATTGCCGGTGTACTTGGGTGATCAGGGCCATCCGGAACCATGCGCATCATCGCCAGAGGTGCTTTTGCATTACCACTGTCCAACACAGGCTTTCCATAGAGGTTCGCCACATCGGCTGGAAATTGATCCGGGTCACCCTGCAATCGATGCATGCCACCGAATATCGAGAAGAAAACTTCCAGCATCAACTCGCCGACTATCGGGATCTTGACCACAGCGTGGGGGACGGAAAGATTGACAGGTTCGGTGGGGGCACCGAACCCCGTGTTTAGCATAACAGCCCCCTTGATTAGC
>JAACFI010000162.1 GCA_009937575.1 Haliea sp. | reverse complement strand
TAGCAGGTGTAGTTACACCCTTTGCGGCTCATGCTCAGCTTGAAGAAATAATCGTAACGGCCCAGAAGCGGGAGCAGAGCCTCCAGGATGTGTCAATCGCGATCTCGGCGTTTGACAGCTCCCAGCTCACTGAATTGGGGCTAACGAATCTTGAGCAACTGCCGACTGTCATCCCCAATGTAGAACTTTCTGATGCACGCGGTGCCGGACAGCCTACCTGGGTTATTCGTGGCGCCGGACTGGCCGACTTTAACGCCAACAATACCCCGGTCTCCGCTATCTTCTACGATGAGGTGTATATGACCTCGAACGCGCTCGGTGGCATCGGCCTGTTCGACGTCAATCGCGTCGAGGTGCTCAAGGGGCCCCAGGGGGGGCTCTATGGCCGAAATGCCACCGGCGGTGCGATTAGAATTCTGTCGGAACGTCCGGATCTGACCGAAATGAGCGGATTTGTGCGCGCCTCATACGGTGAATGGGACCGCTGGGGTGTGGAGGGCGCTATTGGTGGTCCGATTATCGAAAATAAGCTGGCCTATAGAATTGCCGCATATACCGACCAGGACGGCGGTTGGCAGGATTCCCTGGCAACCCCCGGAGATGACGAGCACGGTGACCGCGATTTCCAGGCGGTAAGAGGGCAGTTGTTGTTCACCCCCAGCGATGAGCTGGAGTTTTTGCTGAAAATCGATTCCGGTAAGGATGAGTCGGAAACGACCCTGGCTCGATTGAACGGTACCTATGACACTGACTTTTCTTTTGACTACTGTGATGCGATTTACCAGGGGCGTCGTGACGATTCTACCTGTCTCGGGTTCCACAATCTATTGGGAGATCCGCTTCTGCCGTCGGACCAGAAGGACAATGGCGAGACCGTACTGTCGAATCCGATCAACGAACTGGACAACGATTGGACTGGTTACAACCTCTACATTGATTGGGACGTGGGGTTTGCAAGTTTCAAATCGATCACGTCCTATCTCGATTTCGATTACTACCAGTTTTATGATTATGACGCCACACCACTTGTTTTTGTCTCCAGTGTGGAGGGGTTCCCTGACGCGGATACCAATATCGAGCAATGGTCTCAGGAGTTTCGTTTGATATCCACAGGTGATGGGCCTTTGACCTGGCTCGCGGGTGCCATTTATGCGGAGGATACCAACGAGAGCATACAGAGTTTTTCAGTGCAAGCGCTGGCCGACCTGGATTTCGTCCCATTCACAAATGGCGTCGCGGATTACACCCAGGATACCGAAGCCTGGGCTGTTTATGGCCAAGTGGGATATGACTTGACCGATAGCCTTAACCTTCATGGTTCGCTTCGCTACACGGATGAAGACAAGGACATTGACTATCTATCTACAGTGATTATCGGTGGGTCTCCAGTTCCCATTGGTGATGTCGAAGGTTTTGAGACATCCCTCGAGGAGAACTGGTCAGGCCATATTGGTTTGGATTGGAGTTTTACTGACCACGTACTCCTATATGCCAGGTTTTCCCGAGGCGTTAAGTCCGGTGGCTTCTTCGCCGCATTCACAGATAATAATGACCAACTGACACCTTATGATGAGGAGATCAATGACTCATTTGAAATCGGCGTGAAGTCCAACCCCACCGAAACATTGCAGATTAACGCGGCGGCTTTTTTCTACGATTACCAGGACGCCCAGGGAACCATCCAAGTCGAATCAGCTGGCTCCCCCACCGGTACTCTCTTCACGATTGGCACGGTGGGTGATGCCGAGCACTATGGTGTGGAAGTGGACCTATTGTGGGCACCTTTGGGCCTCCCCGGTTTTGAGCTCGGTGTGGCTGCTGCCTGGCTAGACGCGGAGATAGACGATTCAGACGAGTTTTCTTTAGATCAATCCGGAGGACTGCAACCCCTGGAGGGTCTGGATCGCGAGTTTTCACCGGAATGGAGCTATACCATCAATGCCCGGCAGGAAGTCACCTTTGCCGACAACCTGCTCGGAACTATTTCGGCGAATTATAGCTGGCGTGACGACCCACTTACCCGGGATATGCGCTTGACGGACCTGGATTACGGGCTGATCCAGATGGAATCCTACGGTTTACTGAGTGTTCGCGTTGCGCTCGCCCATCTTGACCAGGGCTGGGAAATCGCAGTCAGGGGCGACAACCTCACGGATGAAGAGTACGCCACCATATCTGACGGAGATGGTGGCGGTAACTTCTGGGATATGCCCGGGCGCCCCGCCAGTTGGACTGTTGAGCTGCGCTACGACTTCTAGGTAGGAGGGGGATAGCGTATGTCTGCTGATAACAGTCCTGAGGAACTGGTTCGGGCTTACTACGCAGACATCTCGGCCGGGCGCTTCGCAGAGGCGGCTGCCCGGCTTGCCCCAGATGCCACCACCTGGATCTTAGGCGAAGGCCACTGGCCCCTGGGTGGCTATCACAACCTCTCCAGTCTGAGAAAGATACATGCATTGGTGCAGGAGCGCTTTCCCGACGGCCTGAAAGTGATGATCAAGGCCCTGACCGTGCAAGGCGAGCGTGTTGCCGTTGAGGCAGAAACCCTGGGCACCCGCGTAGACGGAAAAGTCTACAACAATCACTACCACTATCTGGTCGTTGTGAGAAACGGTTCGATCTGCGAGCGTCGGGAGTACCTGGATACCATCCATGCCAGTGAGATGCTCTGCGGTCCCCTTAGTAACTAGCCAAAGGCCTGGCTGACCGTGTATGTACTGTCCATTCAGTACTAATCAAAGACACTACAAACGTAAGCCGTAGCATCCGAAGACCATAAACTGCACGCTCCTGAGTTCGAGCTTGGTACAGGGCAGTTTCAGCCTTTTCTTGATTCCCCGCGGCAGTAAATCCCCATTGCAAATGCCCCAACCCATGCTAGCAGCATGAAGGTACTGTAGTTGGTGATTTCTTCCAGTGGGATTACACCGGTGACCAGAAAGCCGTAAAAGATGGGATAGATAATACCGAAGAGGCCCAGACTGATAGCGGCGACCTTTGCGCTGGTTGAAAGCCGGAACAGTGGGCGGGCAACCAGTAACCCGAACAGCGACCAGAGCCAGAGCCCCAGGTAATCGAAGTAGGTGGTCAGGCTGTAAGGGTAAGACTGGCTATTAATGGAAAGCAGGGTGTGCCCGGGCTCCTGGCCGGATGATCCTGCAGCCAGATCCTGGGCGGCCAGGGGTACAACCCACAGTTCGGTGCCCTTGGTGATTAGAATCGCCATGGTGCCCAGCATCAGCACGATGCCGCCTGAAACAGCGGCCAGGGGGTTAACGCTGAAAACCTTCCAGCATGTGGCGGCGAAAACCGCTGCAAGTGTGAACACCTGGACAATCTGGGTGACCCAGCTGAAAACAAAGGCGCCGTTGTTTTCATTCAGCCAGGCGACTTTCTCAGCGGCGGTACTGCCCGCGGGGGCGTCATAGACTCCGAACATGCTCACGGCTGTGAACACGAAAAGGATGATAGCTGACAGGTATGCGGTTTTGTTGATTTGACTGTCCAATCGAGCGGTGGTGCTCATAGTTAACTCCCTGGAAAATAATTGTTAGCTGCTGTTCCCTTTACTTCACTTTATCCACGACGGCATTGATATCCAGGTCCAGTTCTACCCGGCGACGATAATAGCGCCAGCCACCCTCGGTTCGCTTCAGCTCATCGATATACCAGCCGGAGGCAACAAATTCATTGCGGGTTCCTTTTCCGTCCTGGAGAACAGTGAGCATGCGAACACGTTGCTGAGCGGTGTCACCGCTGATATCCAGCTCTGGTTCGGTGGTGACGTGTACGGCCGTTGTAGTGGCGTTGCAGCGTGCGGCAATCTGCTCGCGCCCGACGTAGGTTCCCTCGCCAACGATAGTGAACTCCGCGTCCTCCGTGAAGAGGTTGGAATACGACGTTCCGTCTGCCAGGTCGGCATAGCGATTGTATTTGGCATTCAATTGTCGTATTGCCACATAGTCTAAAAGGTTTTGCAGTTCGGTTTTTTGCATGAAATTATTTCTTGAAGGCTTAAAAGTTATGCAGTGTTACAGTCTTTATGCTACCCGTTGCCCAGTTGCTCATTGACAGCCCGCCAGGCTGCGTCGATAGCGCCGTCGAGGTAGGCCCGATTCTCAGAATCCGAGTTTGCAATGCTGATATGACCAAAGCGCTTGCGGCCTAGTTCGTGGGGCGCTTCGCCTTCCGGCCATTCGGGGTCGTACAGTTCCATGTAATCGTAGGCGTAGCCGTGTGACCAGCGGTTGATCGTGATCGCTTCGATGTCCCGGTCGGCATCGAACCCGAAAGCGCCAAACATACCGGTCAGCTGTTCGCGTATCTCTCTTTCGTAGTCCGCGAAGCTTGTGGTATAGAGCTTGTGCCGGGCCTGGCGATACAGGTCACGGCCGGTCTGGCTGCCATTGTTCCTGTCGGTTGGAGAGGTAAGCATGTAAATGAGCACTGGAGAATCGGGATCATCGTCCGGCCTGTAGTCGCCAATTGTGACAGGCGGTGTGCTGGATACGAGTTTGTAGGGGCTGGTCGGGCAGTGGAACACTTCAACCCCGGCCCTGTTGAAGGCGTGACGATCGCGAATCAGCACGATCGACGCCAGCAGCGGAGTCTTGACGCCATAGCTCAGACCTTCTCTCTGGTTCTCTGGCATATCCGGACAAAGGTGCGGTATCAGGCCGTTGTAGCAGGCCATGATGCAATGTTTGCCTTTTACCCGGTAAGCTTTGTCCTGAGTCACGTAGGCAACTGAAACAGAGCCATCGGCATTGTTGTGCGCGTTCACCGCGGAGCTGTTCAGGCGGAGCCGTACCGGGTGATCCTGCAAGTCCAGTTTGCCGTAGTCGAAGCGGGCCGTGACCAGATCCTCGATCGTGTCGCCAGGGGCCACAGCCGGAATCAGTCGCCGTACCATTTGCCTTGTCAGCGAAGCGTTGCCATCGGGCATCCATACGATATCGGATTCTTCCAGGATCAGCGTGTCGGCGAGGGCCTTATAGGCTTCCTCTCCCAACACGCTAAAGCCCGGAGCGCCCCATTTGACGGCCTCGGCGATCGAGATTGAATCGGGGCCCAGGCAGAAGGTGACTCCTATGATAGCGTTCCATAGCGAAGCGCTATTTTCCGCAAGGCCAACATACTCCCTGAGAAACTCCTCGTAGCTGGTGCTCTTGAGAAAATCCTTGATGTTGTCCTTCGGTAGTGGCTTTTTGAGCGCGACAGTGCCCTCTACGAACTCGATGAGTTTCTGCTGCTCAGAAGCGGGCACCGTCAGCGATTGGATCAACTCCCGGTAGTTGCCCATGCCGAACCAGGTGCCCATCCAGGGCCCGTTGATGATTTTGTCTCCACCGAAGTGTTTACTGTCGGTATACAGGCCAACGGCAGCCTCTGCGCTTGCCATGCCCCAGCCGGGTGCCATGGCATCCCTCACCTTGTCCAGGTCGAAGCCTAAATCACTTATCAGTTGTTTGGATTGCGGGGAATACAGGTGTGAATCCTGGAAGTTGCCGCTGCCGCCAGGGCCGAGCAACATCCTGCCCTGGCTGTGAAACTCGTTGCGCCTGGCGTGGCCGCCAAAGTCATCGTGGTTGTCCAGCAGCAGGATGCGTGCATCTTTGCCGGCCTTCTGCTGGTAGAACAGGGCGGCAGCCAGGCCGCTGATGCCCGCACCCACTACTACCAGGTCATATTCCTCGTTGAGATCCTGATAGCTGGAGGGTTTTTCTCCGCGCCAGGCCAGGGCATGGGAGGTTTCGAAAGCACCATCGTGATTGCCGCGAATACCAGTCAACACTGGCGGATAGTAATCGCCTGAGCGTCCCGATGCTGACTTTACCGCCTCCGCCAGTGCTGTTTGTGGACTGATCATGGCCGCGCCGGCCAGGCTGAGGGTAACGCCGTTGAGAAAGTCTCTTCGTGTGATTTGCTTGGCCAATTGCTATTCCTCCGTCAGGGGCTCTATTGTTCCAGCAGCTTGTAAAACAGGTTCGTGTCCAGGAACTCGGTAATACTGCAGATCTTGTCGTCCCGGTAGCGGAGCACGTGTACGTACTCATTGTTGTAAGGCATACCGGTGCGCCCGTTCGCCTTGCCGTTAAATTGTACAAAGGCGATACCGTCCCCCGTCACAATGTCATTTACGGTGATTGCGACGCCGTTCTCATCGATATGCTGGAAAACCTTCATCCAGCAATTTTCCAGAATGTCCTGCATCCCTTTGAATTCCCGGCCCAGTTCGGGATGGGAGCCGATTGGCCTGAAGGTAATGTCTTCGGTTGCGTACTGGAATGCGCCTGCCAGGTCGCCACTGTTGATAGCATCGGAAAACGCCTTGTAAACCTGTTCTTCAGTGCTCTTGCTCATCTGTGCTCCTGATTTAACGTTCATTCTGTGAATTTGAAAGATACTTACCAGGTCAGCGGTAGCCTGGAGAGGGAGACTACTGCCCCCAGGTTGACATCGATCTCGGCGCCTTCCTCAATAGAGAACTCGGGTACTCTGGTTAGCCATTCTTCCAGGGCGACACGTATCTCCAGCCGGGCGAGGTTAGAGCCCATGCAGCGGTGCGGGCCGAACACGAAGGCGCAGTGCCGGTTGGGCGAGCGCTCAAAGTTTGCTTCCATTGGATTTTCGAATTCCTTGCCATCGAGGCTGGCCACTGCGGTAATGCAGTTGACGAAATCGCCTTTCCTGAGCTGAACTCCGTGAAATTCCGTATCTTCGGTGACGGTGCGGCGTACTTCCACCACCGAATGCATACGGAAGAACTCTTCGATGGCACCGGGGATCAGGTCCGGATTGTCTCTCAGCTGCTGCTGGGCCTGTGGATTTGCTGCCAGGTAACGCCAGGCGAAGCCCAGTGACGAGGCAACCGTGTCCAGGCCCCCTACGAACAGCAGGAAATACATGCCCAGTATTTCCTTGTCCGTCAGCGGGCGGTCGTCCACGGTAAAGTCCAGAATGGCAGTGGCCAGGTCGTCCCTTGGATTGGCCCGCTTTTCAGCGAGCATGTCCACCAGGTAATCATAGATATCCCGAGCAGCCTGGCTTCGAGTTTCGATGGTATTGGATGTATGCAGCAGTTTGTATTCATACTCGAGAATTTTGTCGAAGTCTTCTGGGGGCATACCGAACAGATCCATAAAGATCCGTACTGGAAATTGCACGGCAAAGTCTTCAACAAACTCGCATCGGCCTTGAGATTGAAACTTCTCCAACAGCGACACGGCTGTAGAGCGCACAGCATCCTCTCTTGGCGCGATCTCACGAGGAGACAACGGCTTGTTGAAGTGGATTCTGTACTTCATGTGTTCGGGCGGATCGATCTCGAGTGGGATCAGATCAAGTTCCTGCCCCAGTAGGAAAGAAAATCCCGTGCCGTTTTTAGAGGAAAAAAGTTCGGGGCTTTGCAGGACTTCCTTTATGATCGCGCCATCGGAAATAGACCAGCCACCGGCTCCCTGAAAGGCTGCCGGATTGTAGAAAATGGGCGGTGTCTCTTTGTGCAGGTTGGCGAATACCTTGAATGGATTCTTCTTCAGCTCCGGGTGGGATTCGCCGTCCAGGGGGAAGATCAGTTCTTGTGGAACATGATCTGGTACAGTGTAATCGAACATGTGGGTCATAGGGTACGCCTGTGAGTAATCAGTGGGGCCGGATGGGCCTGTTCTGGGCTTGTGGTATGCTGCCAGATTACATAAACTGTACACAGCTGTAAAGTTAAATTCGGTCCGCCTGAATAACGGTATACCCGGTTGCAGGTGTGTTTGTACTCATGGGAAATGGGATGGCTTCGTGCTAGATACGAAACGGGTTATTTTCAGTGGTGCAGGCCAATCGGCGGTCGGGCGCAAGCTTGAGCGATCTGCAATCGATCTTACGCTGGATGCTGCACTGGAGGCGATAGCTCATGCGGGCCTGGATATTGGCGATATCGATGGCCTCTGCTCGTACCCTGGTGTCCGCAAGGACATTTCACCCGGATTTGGGCCGGTGGCCCTGGCTGACGTCAAGAATTCACTGGGGCTCAAGTTGAGCTGGCATTCCGCCGGTTGGGAAGGACCGGCCCAGGCCGGGGCGATCGTTAATGCCTGCGCTGCCGTGGCCAGTGGCCTGTGTCGCCACGTGTTGGTGTTTCGTACCGTGACAGAGGCTTCCTCGGTCACTGCGGATCGCAAGGCCAGTGTCTCGGGTACAGGGGGGGATCGGATTTCGGGTCCGTTCCAATGGATGGTGCCCTTCAGGGGTTACTCTGCCGTAAATACCGTTGCGCTTTATGCGCAGCGGCATTTCCATGACTTTGGCACAAGCCGTGAAACGCTGGGGGAGATTGCTATCAACAATCGGCGCAATGCGGCGCTGAACCCCAAGGCGGTGTTCACAGAGCCGCTGAATATGGAGGATTATCTCAAGGCACGCATGATCAGTTCGCCGCTGTGCCTGTTCGATTGTGATGTGCCGGTGGATGCCAGTACGGCGATTATTGTATCCCGTGCTGAGGTAGCGGAGGATGTTGCCAGTCCCATTTATCTTGAGGCCCTGGGTTGTGCACTTCACGGCCAGGACTCCTGGGACAACTACTCGCCAGACATCACTGAAATGGCCGCCCACGATGCTGCCTCTGCGATGTGGTCGCAAACTGATATGACCCCTGCAGATGTTGAAACAGCACAGTTGTACGACGGCTTTTCCATGTTGACGCTGTCCTGGATAGAGGCCCTGGGGTTCTGCGGTAAGGGCGAGGCCAGGGATTTCCTGCAGGGCGGCGGCAATATAGCCCGGGATGGCCAGTTGCCGCTGAATACCAATGGGGGCCAACTGTCAGGGGGGCGTACTCATGGCTTTGGCTACTTCCACGAGGCGATCCTGCAACTCAAGGGAGAGGCGGGCGAGCGCCAGTTAGCCCGGCGCCCGAGGGTTGCTGTCGTGGCGAACGGCGGTGGACCGCTCGGTTCCTGTTTCCTGCTCAGGACAGACTAGCGCCCGCCAGGCCGGGCGCACGCTAGCCGGATTCCCAGTCCCTTTACATGCGTATGGCGCCGTCCAGGCGAATGGTTTCACCGTTTAGATAGGGATTTTCTACTATCTGGGTGGCCAGCAGCGCGAATTCTTCCGGCTGTCCCAGGCGCTTCGGATACTGCACCAGGCGCTCCAGGCCCTGGCGAAAATCTTCTGGCATGGCCATCATCGCGGGCGTGCCCATCAGCCCCGGCGCAATCACGTTGATGCGTACTCCCAGTTCCGCGAGATCCCGGGCGATCGGCAGGGTCATGCCGACGATGCCCGCCTTGCTGGCGCTATAGGCAGCCTGGCCCTTCTGGCCATCCATGTAGGCTACGGAGGCAGTGTTGATGATGACGCCTTTTTCTTCACCCTCGTTGGCACTCATCTTCTCGGTGGCGAGACGCAGGACATTGAAGGTTCCCACCAGGTTGACATTAATCACGTTCTGGAACTGGTCCAGCGGGTGGGGGCCCTTGCGGCTGCTGTAGGTCTTCGCGCTGGGTCCGAAGCCGGCGCAGTTGATGCAGACGTCGATAGAGCCGAAATCTTCCACAACCTGGTTGATATTGGCCGCGACATTCTCTTCGCTGGTGACGTTGGTCTCATAGTACTTTATTTGTCCGGGGTTTGC
>JAACFI010000161.1 GCA_009937575.1 Haliea sp. | reverse complement strand
CCTGTTTCACTACCTCCAGTCCGCACTCGCCTACCTGGTGCCACCAGTAGTGGTGGTCTTCCTGCTGGGCCTGTTCTGGCGAGGCGCCAATGCAAGCGGCTGTTTTGCTGCGCTGCTGGGCGGGCATGCGGTTTCTGCGGTGCTGTTCCTGCTGTCGCTGCTGGAATTGCTGTCGCTGCATTTCACCATCGTGGCCGGGCTGCTGGCACTGGCATCCCTGGTGATCGCGGTGGTTGCCAGCAACAGGGGCGCTCCGCCAGCCAGTGAACAGATCTCACGGTATACCGCCCAGCGCAGTGATGTTCCGGCTGCAGCCGGGCTTGCCTGGTGGCAGGACTACCGGCTGTACAGCGTCCTGGTGCTGGCGGTGGCGACCGCGCTGGTTGCGGTCCACTGGTAGTTGCCAGGCGTCGCTTGCATCCTGCAGATTATGCAAAAATAAAGGCGTTCAGCTTGTTGCCATCGAGATCGCGAAAGTAGCCGGCGTAGAATCCCTCGATACGTTGCCCGGGAGCACCTTCGTCCGTCGCGCCGAGTTCAAGCGCTTTGTTATAGAAGGCATCCACAGCTTCCTTCGATGGCATCTGCATAGCCACCATGACACCGTTACCCACGGTTGCGGGATTGCCGTCGAATGGTTTGGTGATCGCCACGGCCGGCTGGTCGAGGGACACGCCCCAGGCAACAAAGTCACCATCGTCGAACACCCGCGTATGTCCGATGCTTCCCATCAGGGCATCATAGAAAGCCAGTGCTTTTTCATGGTTATTGGTGCCGAGTGTTACGTAGCCGAGCATAGGCCTGTCTCCGTTGGTTGATTCCTGTTGACAGCATAGTGCAATTTCCCTGGCTTGCCCGCTGGATACAAGCCCGTTGATGTCGATGGCACGATTCCACGACATGGCATATGCTTTAATGCGTAGCAGTAAGTCTGGCTGGATTCACCCTGATGCTTAAAGTAGGGACAAGGATGGCCTACGGGGTCGGTGGCGGCGTCTTTGCCATCAAGGAAGCGGCGTACGCCATTTTCATTCTCCTTTTTTACACCCAGGTGCTGGGCCTGTCCGGGTCTGTAACAGGGGTGATCATCGCGTTGAGCCTGGTCTGGGACGGAATATCCGATCCCCTGGTGGGCAGTTGGTCTGACAAGTTGCGCAGTCGCTATGGTCGACGCCACCCCTTCATGGTTTACAGTACCCTGCCGCTGGCGATCGGTTTCATCGGGCTGTTCTCGCCGCCTGTGATCGTCGTGGAGTCTGCAAACCTGCTGGCCGGCTGGTTGCTGTTCTGGTCTCTGTGGGTCAGGACTTTCATCACAACATTCTCTATTCCCCACCTGGCACTCAGCGCTGAATTGAGCAGCGACTACCACGAGCGCAGCCAGCTGTTGGGTATGCGGCTGGGGTTCATGTTCCTGGTGACCCTGTTCCTGCCTGCCGCAGGCCTGGTTTTCGTGTTTTCTACCGAGCAGGGAATCGACGGCCGATTCGTGGCGGCCAATTATCCCTGGTACGGCCTGATGTCAGCGGGTCTGGCCATTGTACTGGCCACAATGACTGTTCTGGGGACACGTGAGCAGACCAGCAAGCCGCAATTCGACGGTGAAGATTATCGGCTGCCGGGCTTCCGGCACTTTGTCGAAGACGTGGTACGCACGTTTCGCAACAGGGCTTTTCGTACCATGATCAACTACGATATCGCTTCCGCCGTAAGTTGGGGGGGGAGCTCGGCGCTCAATGTGCTGGTTGGGACCTACGTGTTCGAATTTGATCCTGAGCGTATGGCCATTGTGCTGGCCCTGCCGAGCCTGGTGGCTGTATTACTGGTTTGGGTTACGCTCAAACCCCTGACCCGGCGTTGGCAGAAACCGCAGTTGCTGCGCCTGTGCATCTGGGGCATGTTGCTCAACTCGATGTGGTTGCTGCCGCTCAAATTGGCCGGCCTGCTCCCCGATAATGACAGCCCGTTAGTGCTCTGGCTGAATCTCCTCAACCTCACAATTTTCATGTTTTTCTTCCTGCTGCGGGTAACCAATGCCATGTCGATCGTCGCCGACATCACTGACCAGCACGAGTTGGAAGAGGGGGGCCGCAGGGAGGGTGGTTTCTTCGCGGTGACCACTTTCATCTCCAAGATGGCTTCCCTGGTGGGGCCCCTTTACGGCGGAATCGTACTGGATGTCATTGGCCTGAACCAGAAGGCCCTACCGGGCCAGGTCGCCCAGCCAGTGCTGGAGGGCCTGATGTACGGGAGCCTGCTGATTACCGTGCCCACGCTTTTCATAGCCCTGTATTTCGCCTATCGGATCGACTTCAACAAAGAACAGGTAGATGCTATCCAGTTACACCTGAGGGAGAGAAAATCGGTGGGGGCCTGATCTTAACGCCACAGCCACGCGGCGCCGCGCACGCCGCTGGAATCGCCATGTTGGGCTGCCACGATGGGGGTCGTGAGCACCTCCGAAAACAGTTGCGGCATGATGTAGGGCGGCAGGTCTGTGTAGAGTTCCCGGACATTGGACAGGCCACCCCCCAGGACGATGATGTCCGGGTCGAGGATATTGATGATGCCTGCCAGCCCGCGGCCAAGCCGGTCCAGCAGTCGCTGGTAGCTGCTCCGTGCTGCTGCATCACCCCGGCGCATGGCCTGTACGATTTCTTCCGCGGTCAGTGCCTGCCCCGTCTGTTGCCCATGATCCCTCGCGAAGCCGGTACCGGAAATCCAGGTTTCCAGGCAGCCTTTACGACCGCAATAACAGGGCGGGCCGGGTAGTTCATGCGGTAGTGGTGCCGGCAGGGGATTGTGCCCCCACTCGCCCGCAATACGGTGCCGACCGCTCAGCAACATACCGTTGGCCAGCACCCCGGCGCCGCAGCCGGTTCCCAGTATGGCGGCAAATACCACCTCGGCCCCTGCCGCGGCCCCATCCCGCGCCTCCGACAGGGCCAGGCAGTTGGCGTCGTTCTCCAGGCGCAGTTCCCGGCCCAGTGCCGACTCCAGGTCTTCCTTCAGGGGCCTGCCTATCAGCCAGTCGGAATTGGCGTTCTGGACCAGACCGGTGGCAGGCGCGATGGAGCCGGGGATGCCGACACCGACGGGGCAGGTCCGGCCCAATTCCCGCTCTGCGGCCTGCACCAGTTCTGCTGTCACCCGCACGGACGCCTCGTAATCGTGGCGCGGCGTGGCGACCCGGCGCCGCAGGTGCTCAGTGCCGGCATCGTCCAGTGCCGCGATCTCGATCTTGGTGCCGCCCCAGTCGATTCCCAGGATCAGATTGGCCTGCTGCATTTAATACACTTCGACGGGCGGAATGTTCAAATCCGCCACTGCCTGTGAAAGTACAAGGTAGCCGATAGCTTCCAGCTGGTACAGCTGCGCGTCGTTCGCGGCGAGAAACGTGCCAATATAATCGACCATGGCGTCATCTCCGTTGATTGGCCAGCTCCTTAGTATTATTGCCGGCGGAGGTTGGGGCGTCTATATCTGCTATTAATGGCGAGGCCCCTGTTCACGCGAGTAGATGCCCTGGAAAGACTCAGAGGCATCAATTGCCCAATATTGATGTTTTGATGCTTTATTTTTTGATGCTAAAATGACTTTCTTGTAGCATGAGTGGGGTAACAATCCATGCGAACCACATTGACCATCGATGACAGTACAGCCAGGAAACTGAAACAGATAGCGCACCAAACGGGCAAGAGTTACAAGCAGGTCGTTAACGAAACTCTCCGCCGGGGGTTATCCGTCGGTGAAATTCGAGAACAGGCCAAACCCTACCGGCTGAAACCTGTCTCCCTGGGCGAAGTGTCTCCGGAATTCGATCTGGACAAGGCGCTGGCTTTATCCGAGCAGCTCGAGGATGAGGAAATCGTCCGCAAGCTCAGTTTACGCAAATGATTCTGGTCGACGCCAATCTGCTGATCTATGCCGTGAATCGAGATGCACACCATCACCGCAATGCCCGACGCTGGTTGGAAAAAGCGCTCTCTGACACTGAGACTGTAGGCCTGGCCTGGATTGTGATTCTCGCATTCCTGCGTATTACCACCCGCCCTGGTATTCTGGCCAGACCCCTGTCCGTGGAGGCAGCCACCGCTTATATCGACGAGTGGCTGAAACGCCCGATGGTTGAACTCGTTGTTCCGGGCGACGCCCACTGGAGTATTCTGCGCAACCTGGTACTGTCTGCCGGAACACTGGGTAACCTGACCTCCGACGCCCACCTGGCGGCGATGGCCCTGGAAAACGGGGCGGACATCTACTCTGCCGATTACGACTTCCAGCGGTTCCAGGGTGTCAGGCACTGTAATCCACTGGAGTAGAAGTGACACCGGTATACCGCATTTTCCTTCTCGCTTGCTTACTGTTGCCAGCCTGTGACAGGGAACCTACGACTCCCATGCCCGCTGAAGACTCTCTTCGGCAGACAGTCAATGGCGAGGTAATTGGTTTCGAAGACAGGCACGACACCTGGAGCTGGCGGGGTATCCCCTATGCCCAACCGCCCATCGGCGATCTGCGCTGGCGGGCACCTCAACCGGCACTTCCCTGGGAGGGCACCTTGCAGGCGCTGGAGTTCGCGCCCTGGTGTCCGCAGCTTCCCATTCCGGTAGTCAACGACACTGACGAGCCCTGGCTGGGCGACGAGGATTGTCTGTACCTGAATGTTTCGGCGCCGAAGTCCTGGTCGCCGGGGGACGAATTGTTACCGGTGATGTTGTGGCTGCACGGCGGTGGCAATTCCGTCGGCTCGGCCGATCTCTATGCGGCGGTGCGCAATCTCGCACACCGGGAACAGGTGATCACCGTCAGTATTCACTACCGGCTGGGTATGCTGGGCTGGTTTCGTCATCCCGCCCTGGTTGCCGAGGCGGCCAATGAGTTTGATGCATCCGGTAATTTCGGCACGCTCGACACCATCGCCGCACTGCAATGGGTCCGGGATAATATCCAGGCCTTCGGCGGGGACCCGGGCAATGTCACGGTGTTCGGTGAATCCGCCGGCGGCATGAACACCTTCGCCCTGCTGCTTTCACCGCTGGCGAAAGACCTGTTTCACCGGGCCATCAGCCAGAGCGGCATGCTGGTGACCAGTCCCCTGGCCAGCGCTGAAAATGCCCAGGATGCACCGCAGCCGGGGCATGTAAACAGTTCCACCGAATTACTGTCGCGCTTGCTGCAGGCAGATGGAAATGCCGGGGACCGCGAGCAGGCACAAAAGTTACTCGATACCTGGAATGCTGCCGAGATCATGTCCTACCTGCGCGCCAAACCGCCCGGTGATCTGTTGTTGCAGGTTCAGCGAGCCGAAATGGGCGTCTACCCGTTTCCTACCATGCTGCGTGACGGCGTGGTGCTGCCCGCCGGGGACCCACTCGAGCAGATCGCCCGCGGCGCCTTCAACCGCGTACCGGTCATACTGGGAACCAATCGCGACGAGGTGAAAACCATGATGCTGCGGGACCCGAATTACACTGATCCGCTGTTGGGCATACTGCCGCGAATTGGCGACCAGGCGCTGTACGATCGAGTCACCGGCTATGGATCTGCCATGTGGAAGGCCGTCGGCGCGGATGAGCCTGCCCGGGCTATGCACGCTGCCGGGCACGAGGCAGTTTATGTCTACCAGTTTGACTGGGATGAGATGCCCTCCGGTTGGCTGCTTGACTTCAGATCGTTGATGGGGGCGGGGCACGGCCTGGAAATTCCCTTCGTGTTCTACGATATCGATAACGAGATGACCTACATGCCCATCGACCAGATCGACGAAGATAACCTGGCGGGCGCAGAACCCCTGGCACGGGCCATGTCAGCCTACTGGGGACAGTTCGCCCACCAGGGCACACCCGGGCAGGGCGGCGACGAAAACCTGCCCGCCTGGAAGCCCTGGCAGGCCGAGGAGAACTACATGGTTTTCGATACCGTTGCCGACGGCGGTATTCGGATGAGCCGTACCGGCGTGGCGCGCGACGGCATCTTCACGGAACTGGCGGGGGACGGCGCGGCCCTTGGCGGCCAGGAGGGCGTTTGCCTGGCTTACAAAACGATATTCGGTGAGGAGGCGATGTTCGGCTTTGCTGCAGTGTGCCCTGAACAGGGCGAAGACTGTGCAGGTGCGAAGAGGCATTTCTGTCCGGAATCACAATAGGGCAACGTAACACTGCCCTCTGCCGTTGACAGATACGGCAGTTCATCGTTAAGGCGGATCGGCGCCCAACTGCATCTGATCCAGCACGTAATAGAGGGTCAGCGTCTCCGCGGAGATTTTGATCGGAATTGATTTACCGCCCGCGATTTACTGCATCCATTCAAACAGCGCAGATGGGGCTGCGGGAATAATGTAGAAGCGCACACTGTAATCCGTACCGGGAATGTCGTCCGGTTCGATAATGGTGTGGTGATATTCCAGGCCGACCCTGATCGGAATTTTGCCGACCTGGAAGGTCTTGCTTATGCCTATGCCGACGGGCACGGTCCAGGTGTTGTCGCTGTTCTGCTCCCAATTGGCAATGATGTTAGGGCCCGCGCCGATGGAGGTTGTCTCGTTCAGGCTCCAGTAGTAGAAAGTCTGAATATTGGTCATGTTGACATCGTCCCGGTCGCCGTCTCCCGCGTAATCGGTATAGTGCTGGATCAGTCCCCCCCCTTTGAATACATCGCCCATGTAGACGCCCAGTGCGGAAGGGCCCGCCGTCCACTTACCTGTGCCGAGTACGTCATCGGCAGCGGTGTCAAAGCCCAGGTCAAAACCCAGACCCCAGAGGAACTTCGCGCCGTTGGAGAGAAATGTCGGTTCGTTCGGAGCGAACAGGCCCACGTAGTAGGAATCACCGAGGTTGGTGGTCCGACCCTCGAAGAGCTCGACAGGCAGCGGGGTATTCGGCGGCGAGGAGGCCGGGCTGACGCCGGACAGTGTCTGGTAATCGACTTCGCCGAATCCGGGGCGTGGCTCGAAATCGTCGATATCGTCCTGGTCCAGCGGCACGCTGGTGTAGTTGAAGACCACCCGGTTGATCAGGTTCCAGTTACTGTTGAGCTTTTTCGGGAACTGGAACAGCAGCATATAGTTGTGCTGGAATTCGTCGACACCTGACTCCGGATCCTCGATGCTATAGGCATCATACTGGTTAAACAACATCGCCACGTTGCCGATGGGATTGTCCATCAGGGCGGACATCTGGGCCAGTGTGGGTTCACAACCTGCCCGTAACACTTCGCCCAGGTCGGCATCGATATCGGCGCGAAACCGGGCGCACTGTTCATAGTTGCCCCCGGTGTCCTCCTCCACTTCGGGTGCCTGCTCCGGTCCGGTCGGGTCTTCGCCGTGCACCGGGAGCGCCGCCAACATAATCCCGGTGGCGACAAACACCAATGCATGGCGCAATTCAGTTCCAAATTTCACAATATACCCTCTCTTTTCTCTGCCCGTCGGATCTGCTCGTCCAGTAGGGTGTTAGGACCTGATCTACTTTGTTCCGGTTTCCATCTCCTTGTACATTTCAGGACGCCAGTCCATTTTTTCCAGGTTGTTTTCCTTCATGAAGGCATCCAGCATTTTGTCCTGGGCCTCGAAGCCTGGCCGCCAGCGCCCGTTGTTGATAGCTGCCGACATCGGGTTGGGCCTGCCTTTCTCCGGCGGGGGCTGGCGGGCGGTGCCGGGCACCGACCAGGCATCGTCGGTGGAGACCGCCATGCGCTCGGTAATTCCCTCTTTGGTGACATTCCACACCATCATATCCGTGGCCATCGACAGCGGGCCGTCATAGGTCTCGCGGATGCCCTCGTAGACGCCATAGCGTGTGCCTTCCTCGTTGAAGAAATGGAAGGCCACCGCGTGGCGGGGCTTGATGGTACTCATGATCTTACCGAAGGACTGGGGCGAGGTATGGAATTCACAGCAGGCGCGCCAGGCGAGTTGAGGCGGCTGGTTGTAGAATTTGACCAGTTGCGGCGGCGCCTGGAAAGACTCGTGGATGGCCAGGTCCACGCCCTTGCCGTATTTAACGAACCACTTGTTGGGCACCGTGTCGCCACTGAAAAAGACGCTCATGCCGGCGTATTCCAGCTTGTAGCTGACCGGGCCGTCGCCAGTGTGAATAGCGGGGTAGGAGCGGATCGTGACACCGTCTTCCCGGTAGATCACCTGGTCCACGCCGTTGTAATCAAACTCGGTGGTCGACACCTGGCCGGGAACCGGGGTGATCTTGTATTCCCGGGTGACCTTGTCCCAGTTCACAAATTTGAGGAAGTGATCCATGGCATAGGCGGTACCCATCTCCGGGGTGGCGCCGGAGGGCCCCCAGACCTTCAGGGGATTCGGTCTTCCCGAGGTCCAGCCACCGGCCCAGAGGCCAAGGATATCCCCCATGTGGTCGGTGTGCAGGTGAGACAGGAATACCTTGTCCAGGTACTGGTAGGGAATCATCATCGCCGCCAGGTTGGCCATAGAGCCCGTGCCGATATCGAACAGGATCTTGTCGCCGTTGCCGGTCTCCACCAGGAAACAGGTAGCGGCCTGGCTGCGCCGGGCTGCGGGTAGACCGGTGCCACAGGCGGTGACGCGAATTTCATCTTTGCCCAGGGTCTCGGTACCCGGGTAATACACGTAGCGATCCGGCGCCGCCGCCGTGGGGGAGGTCACCACACCACCGGCTGCCAGGGCCTGGTAAACGTAAGATGAAAGAAAGGCCAAAACTAAAATGCTCAAGGTCCTCATTGCGAGACCCTCCGAAAAGCCGTGCGATTAAACACACCATAGACTATTCTATGGTAATGACAATCCCCGATAGCTGAAATTTTGATTTAGGACAGGATGGCGGGATACACCGTGTCGCCGCGCCGGGAGACCCCACTTGCAGAAAGCCAGGCGGAAGAACAATAACGTCGCTGAGTTCAAGCGACCCGGTCGCCTGAGTAAGGCCGATTGGCTCAGCGCAAGCATGCGTATCCTGGATGCAGAAGGCGTGGGTTCGCTCACCCTGGAGAACCTGACCCAGCGGTTGGGGGTTACCCAGGGCAGCTTCTACTGGCACTTCAAGAGCCATCCGCAATTCCTGCGCGAACTGATGGCGAAGTGGACACAGGATGACACATACGTCGTCGGCCAGGCCCTGGCGGACATTGAACTGCCTCCTCTAGAGATGCTGCGAGAGGCATTGCGGCTTATTATTCAACCCGGCAGGGCAACCCGGGATATGAATTTCCGGCATCTGGCGGCTGTCCATCCGTTCCTGCGAGACGAGCTCCGGAAAGTCGATCAGTACCGCTATAAATTGATAGAAGGACTGTTCCGTCAACTGGGGTTAAGAGGCAAGCGGTTGCGTATGCGCACACATGCCTTTGTGGTGTTGCACAGCCTCGAAGACGGCCTGTCTGAGCCCATGAGCAAGGAGGAGAGGCTTGCCCTCCTGGAAGAGCGATTGGCCCTTTTTGTTGATTGATGATTTGGGAGGCCGGGATGGAGCCTCCCTCAGCTAACAGCTCACTTCATGTTGTGCGCTTTTTTGAACTCCTTGACCATCGGCCCCTGCGCCTCGTTGGCCGGCATCCAGCGTCCATTCCTGATGAAGTCGGTCATCGGGTCAGGCACGGTGCCCGGGGCTGGTGGTGGCGGAGGCGGTGTCGGGCCGTTAACCGACCAGGCCTGGTCCGGCGAGATGATGTCGCGCACCT
>JAACFI010000160.1 GCA_009937575.1 Haliea sp. | reverse complement strand
CCAGGTGTGCTGGGGTCACCAGGGCAGTGATGTCAAGGACTAGGGAGGGGCACGTGACGTGACTGCAGCTGAGACGGACCAGCAGCTGGTTGCCAGGGTACAGAAAGGCGATGCGCGGGCGTTTGACTTGCTGGTGCTGAAATACCAACACAAGATTTTTGGCTTGATCAGCCGCTATGTTCACGATGCGGACGAGGTACAGGATGTCGCCCAGGAGGCGTTTATCAAGGCCTATCGAGCCCTGCCGAGATTTCGCGGGGACAGTGCTTTTTACACCTGGCTTTACCGCATTGCCATCAACACGGCCAAGAATCACCTGGTATCCCGCTCGCGGCGACCGCCAGGTACCGACGTGGACGTGGACGATGCGGAATACTATGAGGGCGGCGGGGCGCTGCGGGATATCGAGAATCCGGAAAATGCCCTGTTTGGCGCCGAGTTGAAGGCGGTAGTGGAGCAGGCGATTGGGGATTTGCCAGATGATCTGCGAACCGCGGTAACTTTACGGGAATTTGATGGTCTTAGCTATGAGGACATAGCGGATATCATGGACTGCCCGGTAGGAACAGTGCGTTCGAGGATATTCCGGGCCCGGGAGGCAATCGACAACCGGGTACGGGAGCAACTGGAAGGCGAGGCCTGACCAGAACAGGTAAATACGTGCTGCGGCACGGAGGAATTGTGAGATGAGTGAACAAATGCGGGAATCCCTTTCTGCCCTGATGGATGATGAGGCCAACGAGCTGGAGGTGCAGCGCGTGCTGTCGCAGATCGACAGCGACGAGGACCTGAGATGCACGTGGGTGCGTTACAATATTGCCCGGGATGCCCTGTCCGCGCAGCATTTCAGCCTTCCCTCTGCCGACATCTCCGCGGGTGTACGGGAAGCCATTGCTGTTGAATCTGTTCCCTCGAGTGGCGGGAGCCTGAGGGAGCGACTGCTGCGACCCGTGGCGAGCCTAGCGGTGGCTGCCTCCGTGGCCGCTACCGTCGTTATCGGTGGGCAGCAGATCGCCAGCATCAGTGGCGCCGCCCCCTACGACGGGCAGGCAGTGGCTGCCAGCGCCTCGCCGGTCGGCCTGGTCAACAGCCTTGGGGCCACCACGGTGCGTGCCAGTTACGGCACCCGGCCGATACCTGTACTGCAGCCGGCCACTCGCACAGCCTATCGTGAGTTGGCCCGCCAGAGAATGGAGAAATACATGCAGGAGCACGCGGAACACGCGGCGCTGAATTCGCCCCAGGGCCTGATACCCTTCGCCCGTGTCCCAGAAATTCGTGAATAGACCAGTCAGTCGTGGCCGAAAAATTTAACCCTGTAAAAGTCGGATTTGCCGCCGCGATTCTCGCGCTGGCCTTGCCCCTTGCCGTCGCTGCGAGGGCTGCCGGATGTGGCGGCGCCGACCAGGCCGCACTGGCCTGGCTGGACAGAATGTCCCGCAGCCTGCACCAGGTGAGCTACCACGGCGTGGTAACCCTGCAGCGTGGTGAGGACATGCAGGTGATGCAGGTCTCCCACGCGGTGGATGGCGAAAACAGCTTCGAGCAATTGACCCAGCTTACCGGGCAGGGTGCCCAGGTGGAGCGTACCGATCATCCCCTGCACTGTGTCCACCCGGGGCATCGCCTGTTGCAGCTTGGCGCGGAACTGAAGGCTGGCAATTGCGGGATCGCCGAGCACTACCGTTTTCGCGTGGACGAGGGCGAACGGATTGCCGGCCGCAAGGCGGTGCGAATACGTATCGAGCCCAGGGATATGTACCGCTTCGGCTATGTTATGGAACTGGACCGCGAGACCGGGTTGCTGCTCAAGACCCAGACAGTGGGGCGTGGCGACAAGGTACTGGAAAAATTCCAGTTTGCCAGCCTGTCCTACGAACACCAGCCGCCTGTCGCCGCAGAAGTGGATGTGGTGCACCGGGCAAGGCATCCCAACCCCAGCGTGCCTGAGCACATGCCCGGCAGCTGGTCGATCGACTGGGTTCCCACTGGATTCACCTATACCGATGCGCCGGAAAGCGGGGCGGGTCGCAGGACCTATACCGACGGGCTGGCGGTGTTCTCGGTATTTCTGGAGGAACTGGGGCGAGAGATCCGCCCCGGGGAGGGCGTGGTACGCAGTGGCGGCACGACTTCCTATACCCGCGGCATGGAGTTGACCGGCAAGCCCGTCCTGGTGACGGTGATCGGTGAAGTGCCGGTCAACACGGCTCGCATGGTGGCTGATTCCGTGGGCTGGGAGCGCTGACGTGCTGGTGGAAACCGGTCGGGTGGTCGCGGTGGAGGAGGACAGCCTGTGGGTCGAGACCATCCGCCAGAGCACCTGCGGCAGTTGTGCCGCCCAGAAGGGCTGTGGCCACGGCTTGCTGAATCGCTACACCGATGGCAAACGCGGCTATATCAGGGTGCTGCCCGGCCCCTCCGGCACGGCTCATTGTGCCGTTGATGACCAGGTGCGTATCAGTATTCCCGAGGAGGTCATCCTGCGCGGGTCGGTGGTGGTTTACGTATTGCCATTGTTCTGCATGCTGGCTGGCGCCGCACTGGGCGGGACGCTGGCGGTGGGTGGCCAGGACCTGTCCGCCGCCCTGGGGGCGGTGGTGGGATTTGCCCTGGGCTTCATGCTGGTGCGCTGGCACGCCTGGCACCATCGCAACGACCGCGCGCTGCAACCGACCCTGCTGGACGTCGTGGAGCCTCCCCCCGCGCAGGCGGTAAATCTGGTCTGAAGACCTTCTCAATAATCACTTGAACACAAACACGGAGTTCTGTAACTCGCCTATGAACCACGCAAGTAGACTACTGACCACCCTGTTTTTTATCACCGCGCTGGCGATGCCGACCTTAAGTTCCGCCGCTGAATTGCCGGATTTTCGCCAGATCGTACGGGACAGCTCTCCGGCGGTGGTGAAGATCATTGTGCAGGGCAGCAAGGCCCAGGGCGGGCACGGCCAGCCGATGCCGGAAGAGATTCCCGAATACCTGCGGCGTTTCTTCGAGTTTCGGGGCGCGCCCCCGTCCCAGCGCCAGCGTATGGGCATGGGCTCAGGTTTCATCGTGTCCCGGGACGGTTACATCGTGACCAATAACCACGTGGTCGCAGGTGCAGATTCGGTGCTGGTACGACTGAGCGACCGCAGGGAATTCGACGCCGAGGTCGTCGGTACCGATCCGCGTTCCGACCTCGCGCTGCTGCACGTCGACGCCAAGGGGCTGCCGGTACTGGAGCTGGCCACGCAAGATGATCTCGAAGTCGGCGAATGGGTGCTGGCCATTGGCTCTCCCTTCGGCCTGGACTACTCGGTAACCGCAGGCATCGTCAGTGCCAAGGGGCGCAGCCTGCCTACCGAGCGCAACGAGAATTATGTTCCCTTCATCCAGACGGATGTCGCCATCAATCCCGGTAACTCTGGAGGCCCGCTGTTCAATCTCGACGGCGAGGTGGTGGGGGTCAATTCCCAGATCTATACTCGCAGCGGAGGCTCCATCGGTCTCTCCTTCGCCATTCCTGTCAGCGTGGTTCGCAACGTGGTGGAGCAACTCAAGGAGAATGGGCGGGTCACCCGCGGCTGGCTCGGGGTGACTATCCAGGACGTGGACAAGAACCTGGCGGAATCTTTCGGTCTCGACCGCCCCAGGGGCGCCCTGGTGGCCCAGGTGGCCGCGGGCAGCCCAGCTGACAAGTCCGGATTGAAGGAGGGCGATATCATCGTCACTTTTGACGGCCAGGATATTCCGACTTCCTCTGATCTTCCCCACGTGGTGGGCCTGATCGAGCCGGGCAGGCGTGTCGACGTGGAAATCGTGCGCGAGCGCAAACCCCGCAAAATAGAGGTTGAGGTGGGCGGCCTGGATGCCGACGACAGTTACTCCCTCGCTGCCGGCAGCACCGAGAAGGGCTACGGCGGCAGGCTTGGCCTGGTGGTGGAGACGGCACAGCCCGAGACCCTGGAGCGCTGGGGCATCAATGGCGGTGTGGTGGTGCGTGAAGTGGTGCCCGAATCGGCGGCGGCCACCGCCGGTATCGTGCCGGGAGACGTCATTACCCTGATCGGTTCCCGGCCGGTGAAGTCGAAAGAGTCTTACGAGCGGGTGGTGGAAGGCCTCTCCGGGGGCAGTTCGGTTCCACTGCGGCTGATCCGCCGGGGCTCCCCCATGTTTATCGGTCTCAAACTGGACGACTGAGCCGACGGCCGCAGCCGGGGCTCCATCGCGTGGCGGTGGCAGCCCCAATAGGATACAATCGCGCGTTTTTTGCAGTAACCTCCCGTTCCCTGTGGACGGGAGGGTGCACGATTTACCAGGCCATTTTGAGTGAGTGATCTCAGAAACATCCGTAATTTCTCCATCATCGCCCATATCGACCACGGGAAGTCGACCCTGGCGGACCGTTTCATCCAGCACTGTGGCGGGCTGAGTGACCGGGAAATGGATGAACAGGTGCTCGATTCCATGGACATCGAGCGCGAGCGGGGAATCACCATCAAGGCCCAGAGCGTGACCCTGGATTACACCGCGCGCAATGGCGAGGTCTACCAGCTCAATTTTATCGATACTCCCGGGCACGTGGATTTCTCCTACGAGGTGTCCCGCTCCCTGGCAGCCTGCGAGGGTGCACTATTGGTAGTGGACGCCGGGCAGGGGGTGGAAGCCCAGTCGGTGGCCAACTGCTATACCGCCATCGAGCAGGGCCTGGAAGTCCTGCCCATCCTCAATAAAATGGACCTGCCCCAGGCGGACCCGGACCGGGTGAAACAGGAGATCGAGGAAATCATCGGTATCGATGCGACCGAGGCCTGCCTGGTCAGTGCAAAGTCCGGTATGGGGATAGAGGATGCCCTGGAATACCTGGTGGAAGAGATTCCGCCTCCCGAGGGTGATCCGGATGCGCCGCTACAGGCGCTGATTATCGACTCCTGGTTTGACAACTACCTGGGGGTAGTATCGCTGGTCCGGGTCAAGCAGGGCGTACTGAGGAAGCGCGACAAGATAGTGGCCAGATCCACCGGCAAGGCGCACCAGGTCGACAGCGTGGGTATCTTCACCCCCAAGCGGGAAGAGCGCGACGCCCTGCAGGCGGGCGAGGTGGGCTTCGTGGTGGCCGGGATCAAGGACATCCACGGCGCACCTGTTGGCGATACCCTGATTAACGCCCAGCACCAGGAAGTATCGGCGCTGCCCGGGTTCCAGCAGGTCAAGCCCCAGGTTTACGCCGGCCTATTCACTATCTCTTCAGATGATTACGAGGATTTTCGCGACGCCCTGGGCAAGCTGACCCTCAACGACGCCTCCCTGTTCTACGAGCCCGAGACCTCGGATGCCCTCGGTTTCGGCTTTCGCTGTGGCTTCCTGGGCATGTTGCACATGGAAATCATCCAGGAACGGCTGGAGCGCGAGTACGACCTGGACCTGATCACTACTGCACCGACGGTAATTTACGAGGTGGAAAAGAAAAACGGCGAGGTCATCAGGGTGGACAACCCATCGTCACTGCCGGACGTGGGTGACATCGAGGAGATGCGCGAACCCATCGCCCGCTGTCACATCCTGGTGCCCCAGGATTACCTGGGCAACGTCATTACCCTTTGTGTGGAAAAGCGCGGCGTGCAGAAAGACATGCAGTTCCTCGGCGCCCAGGTATCGTTGACCTACGATATCCCCATGGCTGAGGTGGTGCTGGATTTCTTTGATCGCCTCAAATCAGTCAGCCGCGGTTACGCCTCCCTGGATTACAGTTTTGAGCGCTTTGAGCCGGCCAACCTGGCGCGCCTGGACGTACTGATCAACGGCGAGCGGGTGGATGCCCTGGCGGTGATCGTGCACCGTGACCAGGTCCAGTACCGGGGTCGTGCACTGACCGAGAAAATGAAGGAATTGATCCCCCGCCAGATGTTCGACGTGGCCATCCAGGCTGCCATAGGCGGAAAGATCGTCGCCCGGCAGACGGTGAAGGCCCTGCGCAAGAACGTGACAGCCAAGTGCTATGGCGGCGACGTCACGCGCAAACGCAAACTGCTGGAGAAGCAGAAGGCGGGCAAGAAACGCATGAAACAGGTGGGACGAGTGGAGATTCCCCAGTCCGCTTTCCTGGCAGTGCTGAAAGTGGATGGCTGAAAAGGCGCAATATGGACATTGATTTCCCCCTCATCCTGGTGATCCTGGTATTCGGCAGTGGCCTGATCTGGGGGCTGGATGCCCTGTTCCTGGCACCCGGCCGTCGCCGCGCCATCGCCGCGTTGCAGGAACGCTACCCCCGCTGGCAGGAGCAGGACAGCCCACAGGCCCAGCAGTACCAGGCATCCGTCGCGGACACTGCGTCCGAGCCGGTGATGGTGGAATACGCCCGCTCATTTTTCCCGGTGCTGGCGGTGGTCTTTGTGCTGCGCTCCTTCCTGGTGGAACCCTTCCAGATTCCCTCGTCCTCCATGGTCCCCACCCTGCAGGTCGGGGACTATATCCTGGTCAACAAGTACACCTACGGGATTCGCCTCCCGGTGCTTCGCACCAAGGTGCTGCCCCTCAACGAACCCCGCCGTGGAGACGTGATGGTGTTTTTCCCGCCCCATATGAACGATACTTATTTCATCAAGCGAGTGGTGGGCTTGCCGGGGGATACGGTGACATACCGCGACAAGGTGCTTTACGTCAACGGCGAGCGCGTTGGGCGCCAGCCGGTGGCGGAACTGCCCATGGGTGGCGCCCGTTATCGCCTTGGCCTGGAGAATCTGGGCGAGTCCACCCACCTGATGCAGGTTGATGACATGCGCCCACCTCGGGATTTTACCGTGCTGGTGAAGCCAGGCCACTACTTCATGATGGGCGACAATCGGGACAACAGCAGTGACAGCCGGATTTGGGGTCAGGTGCCGGAAAAGGATATAGTAGGCAAGGCCTTCGCGGTTTGGATGCATTGGGATTCGTTTTTCAGTCTTCCCAGCTTTAGTCGCGTGGGCCTGATTGAATAATATGCTATAGCAAAACAATCGAGGGGAAATTGGGGGATCAAGGGATGAAATCACATTCTCGTCAAACTGGCATGTCGATACCCGGTATGCTGGCAATTGCGATTATGGTCGGCTTTTTTGTCATGTGCATCATTCGCATGGCACCGCCGTATTTCGAGTACCTGAGTGTCAGGGATATCATTGAGCAGGTGGTGATGGAGCACGATCCGGAGACCCAGAGCATCGGCCAGATCAGGCGCCGCATTGACAACCTGTTCAATACCAACCAGATCTATGAACTGCATCACAAGGATGTGGAAGTATTCCGCAAGGACGGCAAGACTTTCATCGACGCCAGCTACGAAGTCAGGATCCCGGTGATGGGGCGGATTGACGCGGTGCTCAAGTTCGATGACCTGATGTATGTCGCTGGTAATCCCACGCCGCTGACGGGGCTGTCTGCCAAGCCCAAAAAAAAATAGCCTATGCCGGATACCACCAGGCTGCAGCGCGCCCTGGGTCACCAATTCCGGGATTCTCAGCTACTCACCCTGGCGCTTACTCATCGCAGCGCCGGGGGCCGCAATAATGAACGCCTGGAATTCCTGGGCGACTCCATTCTCAATCATATCGTCGCCGAGGCGCTTTTTATCCGTTTCCCGAAAGCGCGGGAAGGGGAGTTGAGCCGTATGCGCTCCTCACTGGTGAAGGGAGATACCCTGGCCGAAGTGGCGCGGGAGCTGGAACTGGGTGACAACCTGTTGCTGGGTGGGGGTGAGCGCAAGAGCGGGGGTCACAGGCGGGATTCCATCCTGGCGGACGCGCTCGAGGCGCTGATCGGGGCCATCCTGCTGGATGCCGACGTGGAGACCTGCCGCCGGCGGGTGCTGGCGTGGTTCAGGCCGCGGCTGGATCAGCTGGCCGCTAATGCTGTGGAGAAAGACCCGAAAACCCGGCTGCAGGAATTCCTGCAGGGGCGGCGCCTGCCGTTGCCCGAATACCAGCTGGTGGATGTCCAGGGGGAGGCCCACGAGCAGACCTTTCGCGTGGCCTGCCGGCTGCACAAGCCCGAGTTGACCGTAGAGGGATCAGGCAGTAGTCGCCGGCGGGCGGAACAGGCTGCCGCCCTGGGCGCCCTTGAGAGCCTGGAAGCCGATGGCGGCAGCTAGCAAGCGCTGCGGGTACGTGGCGATTGTCGGGCGCCCCAATGTGGGCAAGTCGACACTGCTCAACCACCTGCTGGGGCAAAAAATCAGCATTACTTCACGCAAGCCGCAGACGACCCGGCACCAGGTGCTGGGTATCAAGACCGAGGACGATTACCAGATTATCTTTGTCGATACGCCGGGACTGCACCTGAAGGCCGAAAAAGCGATCAACCGTTACATGAACCGGGCGGCCAGCTCAGCCATACGGGATGTGGACCTGGTGATTTTCGTGGTTGATCGCACCGCCTGGACAGAAGAGGACGAACTGGTCCTCCAGCAGGTCAGGCAGTCCGGCCTGCCGGTGCTGCTGGCGGTGAACAAGGTCGACCTGCTGGAGGACAAGTCTGCGCTGCTCCCCCAGCTGCAGATGCTGGCGGACAAGGCCGATTTCGAGGCGATTGTTCCCCTGTCAGCGCTGCGGCGACACAACGTGGAACAGCTGGAACGGGAAATTCTCAAACACCTGCCTGAGTCGGAACATTTTTTCCCTGAGGAGCAGATCACAGACCGCAGCCAGCGTTTTCTCGCCGCAGAGATCGTGCGCGAGAAAATCATGCGCCAGCTGGGCGAGGAGCTTCCCTACGCGGCGACCGTTGAGATCGAGGAGTTTACCCAGGAAGATGCCGTGCTGCACATCTCGGCGGTGATACTGGTGGAACGCAAGGGCCAGAAAAAAATATTGATCGGCGAGAAGGGTGCACGCCTGCGCTCGATCGGAAGCGAGGCCCGTGTGGATATGGAGCGCCTGTTCGACAGCAAGGTCATGCTGCGCCTGCCTGCGCAGCCTGGGGTACGATGAGCGCTGAGGGCCGGGCCCCGGTACCAGAATGGCCGGCATGAGAGTTAATCTGCAACCTGCCTACATACTGCACAGCCGCCCCTATCGCGACAGCAGCGTCATTCTGGAAGTGTTCACCCCGGAACACGGGCGCATCAGTGCCCTGGCACGCGGCGCCAGGCGCAAATCCCGGGGTGGCAGCGCCGCCGCCCTGTTGCAGTTGTTCACGCCGCTTCTGCTATCCTTCTCCGGGCGTGGGGAGCTCAAGACCCTGACCGCGAGGGAGGCCGCCGGTGCGGCCGTGAGCCTGCGCGGGGATCGCCTGTACAGCGGTCTGTATGTCAATGAGCTGCTGGTCCGCCTGTTGCATCGATACGATCCCCACCCGCAACTGTTCGTCGCCTATGGTGATACCCTGCAGTCCCTGGCGGGAGATGGCGGAGTGGAAGCCGTTCTGCGGCGCTTCGAGCTGAAACTGCTGGATGAATTGGGTTACAGTTTTGACCTGCGGGTGGACGGGCACAGCGGTGAAGCGGTGAGAGAGGAGGCCTGGTATCACTACCATGGGGAATACGGCCTGGTGGAGCGTGGGGGGGTGACCGACCCCGACCGTCCGGCTTACGCCGGTGCAGACCTGCTGGCCATTGCCGAAGGGCTGCTGGAGGGTCCAGCCGGGCCTACCGCCAAGCGCCTGCTGCGTCATGCCCTTGCCTCCCACCTGGGAGACGCGCCACTGCGCAGCCGCGAACTGTTCCGCAGTCAGCGCAGTCCGGCACCAGGGAGAAGCGAGACATGATTGCGGTGGGAACTGACATCCTCAAGATCGACCGTATCGACGAAGTGCTGGACCGCCTGGGTGACCGGTTCGTGCAACGCATACTGACCCCGGTGGAGCAGGAGGAGTATGGCCAGAGTGCCCAGGCAGGGCGCCTGCTGGCGAAACGTTTCGCTGCCAAGGAGGCCATCGCCAAGGCCCTGGGTACCGGTATCGGTCGCGGCGTGAGCTGGCAGGATATCCAGATTGAACACGACACTAACGGAGCGCCGCTGGTGCGACTCAGCGGAGGGGCTGAGCGGGTGGCCCGGGAGCGGGGTGGCTCCCGGGTGGAACTCAGCCTGGCAGATGAACTGGATTACGTGGTGGCATTCGCGGTGCTGGCGAAGTGAAAGCCCGAAGGGGAATTTCTCGGCGACCGGAAGTTCTATATAATTGCGCCCTGAGCCAGCGGTAACCTGAATATGCCCGATTACCCCACAATAGAAGCCTGCATCGGCAACACGCCGCTGGTGCGCCTGCAGCGCATGCCGGGCCGGACCAGCAACACCATCCTGGCCAAACTTGAGGGCAACAATCCCGCCGGGTCGGTAAAGGATCGACCGGCGCTGAGCATGATCGCAGAGGCGGAGGCTCGGGGTGAGATCAAGCCCGGGGATACGCTGATCGAAGCCACCAGCGGCAATACCGGTATCGCCCTCGCCATGGCGGCGGCTGTTCGCGGTTACCGCCTGATTCTGATCATGCCCTCCCATATGAGCGACGAACGCAAACAGGCCATGTCTGCCTACGGCGCTGAATTATTGGAGGTGACCCAGGAGCAGGGTATGGAGGGCGCCCGGGACCTGGCGATGGCTATGCAGGCCAGGGGCGAGGGGCGTGTTCTCGATCAGTTCGGCAACCCGGATAACCCCCGGGCGCACCTGCACGGCACCGGGCCGGAAATCTGGCAGCAGACCGGGGGCACTATCACCCATTTCGTGAGCTCCATGGGGACCACCGGTACCATCATGGGCTGTTCCACTTATTTCAAGCAGCAGAACCCGGCGATCCAGATCATCGGCCTGCAGCCGCTGGAGGGGTCGAGTATCCCCGGTATAAGACGCTGGCCCGAGGCCTACCTGCCCAAAATTTACGAGGCGCCGAGGGTGGACAGGGTGCTGGATATTTCCCAGCAGGAATCCGAGGACACCATGCGGCGCCTTGCCGCCGAGGAGGGGATTTTCTGCGGTGTCTCTTCCGGCGGCGCCATCGCCGGCGCCCTGCGGCTGTCCTCGGAAATCGAAAACGCAGTGATCGTGGCGATCATCTGTGATCGCGGGGATCGCTACCTTTCTACCGGCGTATTCGCCGGTTGATGCGCTGATGGTCCAGGTAAGACATCACTCTCACATCTCTCCGGCGGGGGATATCGATCTACAGCAATGGTTGTCCCAGCTGCCACTGGATCTGGAGGAAAAGGATGCCGGGCAACTGCTCGATGCCTGCCACGTGGTGCGTGATGCCATGGGTGGCCCGGGTGAAGACGCCGGTGACTGGGCGCGGGAGCAGGACTGTTTTGTCGCCGGACTCGATATCGCCCTTATCCTGGCGGAGCTGCACGTTGGCCTGGACTGCCTGCTGGCCGGTATACTTTACCGTGCTGTGCGCGAGGGACGCCTGCCCCTGGAGGAGGTGGAGACGGCCTTTGGTCCCGAGGTTGTGCGTCTGATCGGTGGCGTCTCCCGCATGGCGGCAATCGGCGATCTCAGCGGGCAGTCCGATGATCCAGTCCTGGGGCAGGCCCACGGCCAGAAGCATAATGTCCGCAAAATGCTCATCGCCATGGTAGACGATGTGAGGGTGGCGTTGATCAAATTGGCGGAACGTACCTGTGCCATCCGCGCGGTGAAAGACGACGAGCTGCGTCGCCAGCGGGTGGCCCAGGAGGTGTTCGACGTCTACGCACCGCTGGCGCACCGGCTGGGTATCGGTCACCTGAAGTGGGAACTGGAGGACCTGTCCTTCCGCTATATCTACTCGGACGCCTACCGTAAAATCGCCCGTCTGCTGGATGGCAAGCGGCTCGAGCGGGATCTGTTTATTGCCCGGGTGAAGGAGGAACTGACCAAGACACTGGGCAACGCCGGACTCGGGTTCGAAATCGAGGGGCGCGCCAAGCACATCTACAGTATCTGGCGAAAAATGCAGCGCAAGGGTATCGGCTTCTCCCAGGTCTACGATATACGGGCTGTGCGCATCCTGGTGCCAGAAATCAAGGATTGTTACGCCACCCTGGGCCTGGTGCACGGACAGTGGCGCAACATACCCAACGAGTTCGACGACTACATCGCCAATCCGAAGGAAAACGGTTATCGCTCTCTGCACACCGCGGTAATTGGTCCGGAGGGCAAGATCCTCGAGGTGCAGATTCGCACGCAGCAGATGCACGAGGAGGCAGAACTGGGGGTATGCGCTCACTGGCGCTACAAGGGTTCGGACTCTGAAAACGTGCTGGCCAGTACCTACGAGGAAAAAATTGCCTGGCTGCGCCAGGTACTGGACTGGCACGAGGAAACAGGCGACACACGCGCCGTTGCCGAGCAGTTCAGTTTCGACGTCGCCCAGGACCGGGTCTACGTGTTTACTCCCAAGGGCGACGTGGTCAACCTGGCCCAGGGCGCCACCCCCCTGGATTTTGCCTACCACGTACACACCGAGGTAGGGCATCGCTGCCGCGGCGCCAAGGTGAATGGCTCTATTGTGCCATTGACCTACACCCTGCAGACCGGGGAGCGGGTTGAAGTGCTGACCAGCAAAGAGGGGGTCCCCAAGCGCGACTGGTTGCAGCCGGGCCTCGGTTACCTGAAGACCTCACGGGCCCGGGCTAAAGTCCAGCACTGGTTCAAGATCCAGTCCCGGGAGGAGAACATCGACGCCGGTCGTCACCTGCTCGAGCGGGAATTCAAGCGCCTGGCCCTGACCAGTGTCGACTACCAGCGCATCGCCAGGAAAGTACAGCTCAACACCGTCGAAGACATGTACGCGGCGGTAGGAGCGGGCGACCTCTCCTCTGCCCAGGTACTGAATGCGGCCCAGGGGCTGGTGGAGAGTCGCCCCGAGCCTCAGCTGCGGCTGGCCCGGGTAGGTGGCGCCAGTTACCGCGGCCAGGTGCAGGTCAGGGGTGTGGGCAACCTGCTCACCCATATGGCGGGTTGTTGCAAACCCCTACCAGGGGACGCGATTACCGGTTTTATCACCCAGGGGCGCGGCGTGAGTATTCATCGCAGCGATTGCGGGCGCCTGGTCAAGCTGCAGGACTCTGCACCGGAACGGGTGATTGAGGTGGAGTGGGGTACCGCGCCCAGTGAGAATTACGAGGTTGACGTGGCGATCGAGGCATACGATCGCCAGGGTCTGCTGCGGGATATTACCGGCCTGTTCGCCAACGCCCGGCTGAACGTGCTGTCAATCAATACCCAGACCAACAAGAAACGTAACACCGCCACCATGCGACTGCGGGTTGAAGTCCCCAACCTGGGATCACTGTCCAAGCTGCTGGAAAGGATCAATCGCCTGAAAAACGTCGTGTCCGCCGTGCGGGTGTCGGAGTAGGGGTCCCCATGGCTGACAGTGGCTACGAGATCGCAGACCTGCTGCGCGTTATGGAGCGCCTGCGGGACCCTGAGACCGGGTGTCCCTGGGATTTGCGCCAGGATTTCCACAGTATCGTGCCCTCTACCCTGGAAGAGTGTTACGAGCTGGCCCAGGCAATAGAGCACGAAGACTTCCCACACGTGGCGGAAGAGCTGGGGGATGTGCTTTTTCAGGTTGTTTTCTACGCCCAGATGGGGCGGGAACAGGGCCTGTTTTCCTTCGACAGGATCGTCCATACCCTGGTGGAGAAACTGGTTCGACGACATCCCCACGTCTTTGCTGACGGCGCAATAGAAGGTGTTGTCGAGCATGCCAGCTCAGTGGAAGAGGTAAAGGAGAGCTGGGAGAGCATCAAACAGGGCGAACGCGAAGCGCGCTCACAGAGCGGGGCGCTGGCGGATGTACCTGTGACCTTGCCCGCCCTGCCCAGGGCGCAGAAGTTGCAAAAACGGGCTGCCCGCCACAATTTCGACTGGCAGGATGTCGATGCCGTGCTGGAAAAGCTCGAGGAGGAAATCTGCGAGTTGCGCGAAGCGATGGAGCAGGGTCGCGAAGATGCCATCTCCGCAGAGATGGGCGATGTGCTCTTTACCTGCGTCAACCTGTCCCGTCATCTCGGTCTGGACGCAGAGGCCAACCTGCGACATGCGTCGAGCCGATTCGAGCGGCGTTTCTCCGCCATGGAGGAGGCCGCCAAAGTCGAGGGGCACTCGCTGGACGCCCTGGATAGCGCGCAGCTCGACGATTTGTGGGAGGCGGCCAAGCGGCGCGATAACTGAGCAGGGTAGGGGTTGTATCGTCTCCACGCGCTGTGTATGGTTACTGCCCTTCGAACGCGCTGAATTCACCCGTAGCGGCTGCAGCAGCTGCTCCCTGGAACTTTACTGAGGACACAATCATGCGACTGATACTTCTGGGCGCGCCTGGTGCCGGCAAGGGTACGCAGGCACAGTACATAACCGAGAAATACGGTATCCCGCAGATTTCCACCGGGGACATGCTCCGAGCCGCGGTCAAAGCCGAAACCGAACTGGGCCTGCAGGCAAAGGAAGTGATGGATGCCGGGGGACTGGTCTCCGACGATATCATCATCGGCCTGGTGAAAGAGAGGATACAGGATGCCGACTGTGCCAATGGCTTTCTGTTCGATGGATTTCCGCGCACCATACCCCAGGCACAGGCGATGGTGGACGCGGGGGTCGACATCGATCACGTGGTGGAGATCGCCGTCGAGGATGATGAAATTGTAGCGCGTCTCAGTGGCCGCCGGGTGCATCCCGGGTCGGGTCGCGTATACCACCTGGAGCACAATCCGCCGAGGCAGGAGGGTGTGGACGACGAAACCGGTGAGCCGCTGGTACAGCGCGACGACGACCAGGAAGACACCGTACGCAAGCGCCTGGAAGTTTACCATTCACAGACCAGTCCGCTGATCGACTTCTACCAGAACATGGTTGGCGATGAGGCGCCGGCTTATCACTGTGTCGAGGGTGTGGGCGGTGTCGAGGAGATCCGCGACAAGGTATTTTCTGCGCTCGGGTGAAATTATTTTACCTGTTCTATAAAAAGGAGCCCCGGCTCCTTTTTTTCGGGTAGCCCGATCGGCTTTGCCGAGCGGCGAAGCCAACATTCATTTGCCGTAATGAAAAAATACGGTAAATACAGGCTTAAATCTCGTTTCTCAGTTCTCATATATATCAGTCTCACACGTGCTACACATTTCGAACCGCAAATGGCGCTGCTTTTTCAGTATTTTTCTTCGCAACGGGCTGTTGTTTAACGAGAATTTTGTTGCTATTTTTAAATTGCGTTAACCCTTTAATAACAGTGGAGAAGAGCGTAATGGCAACCGCTAAGAAAAAACCGGCCGCGAAAAAGAAAGCAGCGTCTCGTAAGAAGGCACCCGCCAAGCGAGCTGCCGCGAAAAAATCACCCGCCAGGAAGCGGCCAGCTGCAAAAAAAGCGCCCCGCAAGGCGGCGGCTAAAAAACCCGCAGCCCGCAAGTCGAGCGCTAAGAAGACAATAGCGTCTCCGGCACTGGCCAGGGCCAACGACGCCCTGGAAAAAATCCAGAAGGCCATGGAGACAGAAAGGCAGTCCCTGGCCGGCGCACGCAAGAAAGTCGAGGAAGCCCGCAAGCAATTGGCGAAGAATGCCAGCGCGGCCAATAAGCGGGCAACCAAAGCCGCTTCCAATGCCTCGAAGAAGAGTTCCGCCCGTCTGAAGGCGCTGCGCGACAGGATGGGTACTGCTCGCTCCAGGGCCAATGAGATCGCCGAAAAAGCGAGACTCAGGGCTCAGGAACTGGCTGCTCGAGAAAAGGTTCTGGAGAAGAAAGCAGATCTGGCCGCCAGGGCCGAACTCGACAAAGCCCGCGATATGGCGAAGTACGCTGAGAAATGGATGAAGAATCGCGCATCGGCGGATGGCAAAAAACTGCGGGCACTGGAGAAACGGCTGGAAAAACAGTTGCGTGATGCCGAGAAGAAGGCAATGGCGAAGGCCCGTGCCGCAGAAAAAAAAGCCGAGGCTAAAGCCCGCGAGGTAGCCAAGAAACTCGAAGCGCGGGCGCGGGCGGGGGCTGCCATTGTGAAGGGCAGGTCGACGACTGCGAGCAAGCGCAAGGCCAGGCCGGCGGCGAAAAAACGCGCGGCGAAGAAGAAGTAGTATCGCCGTTACGTCTCAGCGGGCCCCCGGGGGATAGTTCTCCGGGGGGGCTTTTTTGTTCCAACTATCAGTCGATATAATTTTGGTTCTCGAACGCCCGCTGCTGGTCGGAGAAGTCCACGGCAGTTACCCGGTGTTGTGCATACCAGTGCCGGACAGCGCGCTGTCCCGAATCCAGGTAAGCAGACAGGCTTGCCAGTACTTTGCTGTGCAGGGCCGCACACAGATACTGCTCGCGTTCCCCGTCGTGTACGAAGCTGATATCCGCGGAATGTCCCGATGAATCCTGCAGTGGCGCCAGCAGGCGGTCGACGAGATCGCCTGGCAGGGCGGGCGTATCGCAGGGTACGACGACCAGGAATCGTGTATTTACCAGGATCGCGGCTGACTCGATACCCGCCAGGGGCCCCTGGAAATCCTCGCGCTGGTCGCTGACCAGTTGCAAGCCGAATGCGCTGTAGATGTCAGCATTGCGATTGCAGCTGATCAGTAACTGCCCGACCTGGCCCTGTAGCCGCTGGATCACGTGCGTCACCAGTGCTTTACCGTGCCACTCGATCAGTCCCTTGTCGCGTCCGGAGACCCTTCTGCCGGCTCCTCCGGCGAGGATAAGGCCGGTAACGTCTTGCTGGGAATACATGGGCGCTTATTAGTACTCCGGGAGTTCTTACCGCTGTCTTGCTGTGTGATAATGCGCTTTTTCCAAGGATAACACAGGGCGATGACTGCCATACTGGCGATTGAAACCGCGACCGACGCCTGCTCGGTTGCACTGTACCGGGATGGCCATTACAGCCAGCGCCACGAGGTATTGCCCCGCCAGCACAACCAGCGTTTGTTTTCCATGCTCGGCGAGCTTCTCCCGGCAGGAAGTCTTCGTGACCAGGGCATCGACGCACTGGGTTATGGCTGTGGCCCGGGTTCATTTACCGGCCTGCGCATCGCTGCCAGTGCAGTCCAGGGTCTGGCCTTCGCAAGCAACTTGCCTGCCTTGCCGGTTTCCACGCTGGCCTGCCAGGTGGCGACGGCATTGCGCCAGGGTTCTATTGACGGCAGGCGACTGGTGCTCAGTACACTGGACGCGCGTATAAACGAAGTTTACTGGGCAATTTACCTGGTAACGGAAGGAGCACCTGCTCTGCAGGCTGGCCCCTTCGCCTGTGCTCCCTCGCAGTTGCAGCTTGAGGCTTTTCCCGATGAATTGGACGCGGTGGGCAGTGGTTGCGGCCTGCGGGGGAGTTTTCCCAAGGAACTCTGTGCCCGCCTGGCGACTGTATCACCCGAGGTATTGCCCGAGGCGAGGGACCTGGTTCCACTGGCGCTGGACGCCCTGCAAAGGGGCGAGGGGCAGCAGGCAATGCAGGTGCAGCCGGTCTATGTCCGCGATGAAATTTCCTGGAAGAAAATCTCCGAACAGGGGAAAGGGCAGTGATAGAGTGGTACCAGGCCCTGTTGCTGGCATTACTACAGGGGTTGACCGAGTTCCTGCCCATCTCCAGTTCTGCACATCTTGTAATACCGTCACTGCTGCTGGACTGGCCGGACCAGGGCCTCGCCTTCGATGTCGCCGTGCACGTGGGTACGCTTTGCGCGGTGCTGTACTACTACCGTGTCGATCTCCTGCAGATGGCTGGGGCATGGTTGCGCTCTCTTGGCGCAGGGGGATCGAGCGAGGAGAGTACCCTCGTATGGTATCTCGCGCTGGCTACAGTACCTGCGGCTATTGTCGGCCTGGTGGCCGGGGATCTCATAGAGGACCACCTGCGCACCCTGCCGGTCATCGCCACTACCACTCTGCTCTTCGGCCTGTTGCTGGGACTCGCACAGCGCATGGGTGCAGCGGCCGGGAAGGGACGGGCTTTGAACCTGCCCCTGGCCATGGCCATAGGTCTGGCCCAGGCCATGGCGCCGGTGCCCGGCGTGTCCCGCTCCGGTGTGACTATCACTGCTGCCCTGATGCTGGGCATGGATCGACAGGGGGCGGCGCGATTTTCTTTCCTGTTGTCCATACCTATCATCGCCAGTGCAGGGGCGCTGAAGCTGTGGCAACTGGTGAATGCAAAGACAGCGGTGGACTGGTGGTCCCTGGGTATGGGCGTGGTGGTGTCGGCGGTAACGGCTTACCTGTGCATCGCACTGTTCCTGCGCATGCTGGACCGGGTGGGGCTGATGCCTTTCGTATACTACCGAATCGCACTGGCCGCGGTGTTGTATCTGCTGTGGGTGGTCCCGCTTTAACATGAGGTCTGGTTTATGAATATTGCATTTGTGGGGCTGGGGGTCATGGGCTTCCCCATGGCGGGCCATCTGCAGGCTGCCGGCCACCAGCTGACTGTCTATAACCGCACTTCCGCCCGGGCACATGCCTGGGTAGAGCGCTTTGAGGGTCAGTCTGCCACCACTCCCGCAGCGGCGGCTGCGGGGGCCGATATGGTGTGTGTCTGTGTTGGTAATGACCATGACGTACGCGATGTGGTGTCCGGGGAGCAGGGTGTATTTGCGGGGCTGTCGCCCGGGGCAGTAGTGGTGGACCATACCACCGCCTCTGCCCACCTGGCCAGGGAACTGGCCAGCGAGGCCAGAGAGCGAGAACTTGGATTTCTGGATGCCCCGGTGTCCGGGGGCCAGGC